>NZ_FOTT01000016.1 GCF_900114655.1 Candidatus Frackibacter sp. WG13 | reverse complement strand
CCAAAGTTCTTCGGATTCTTTGTAAACACCTGAAAAATAGTACTTATTCTTTAATTTATTTCTATCTCCCAACTCTTCTATACCTTCGTGAACATATACTAACTTAGGTACAGATTTATTTCCGTTTTGTAAGGAAACATGATCTTCATCTGCTTCTATATATAGACACTTTACTTCTCTCTTTTCTTCTACTTCATTTAAAATATCATTTTCTATTCTTTTCAGCTTTCTTATCTTATTCATTACTGTTTGATCGCTTATTTTCAAGTTATCAACTGCTTCTTTTCCGCTTTTAGCATATGAAGTTTTAGCTGCTAAATCTACTAGTTTAGCTTCTAAGGAAGAGTCCATCCTTTGATGAGGGCTTATCCCTAACTTATCATCTACAAGATGACTATAACCTTTATCTCCTTTAGATTTATAATATGTCCTTTCGTATTTAACTTCACCAAACTTAGTCATTAATGTTTTGGGATTATCATTTTGTTCAACTACCCATTCTTTTTTCCGTTTTGAACTCTCTTTTATTACTTCATCTGCTGTTTCTATGACCCATTTGCAAAGCTTAATGCCTAACTTATCAAGTTCCTCCTTTAGAATTTCTACCAACTCTGAAATATCCTTATCAGATCTTAATATAATTTCTTTTAAAAATTCTTCTAATTTACCACTGACATTTTCACTAAAATCCTGTATAATAGTATCCATAAGAGACTCCCCTTTCTTGATTTGTATTTGTTGTAGTTAACAATATTTTATCAAAAAGGGAGTCTCTTTTCTATTTTTATTTTAAAATTGTCCTATAGTAATTTTACACTATGTAAAAACTAATACTAACCCATTCATCACATAATGGGATTAATTACCTCTATATTATTTAATAGATTGGACAATAATATTTATGACTTTGAAAGGAGGAATAAAAATTGTTTAAAATGTTAGAAACATTAGAAAAGAAACAGGGCATGGACGCTAAACTCTTAGCCAATGACCCACTCTTGTTCTATTCTAAGATTATTGCAATGACTGCTGGTGCATTCGCACTTGGAAGAATGATAAAAAAGTAACTCCTATCAAAGTCAGAACCAGGAGATAATATTATCTCCTGGTTTATTTAACATTTTCAAAGGAGGATTTAACTTGGACGGAATAATATCTTTACTCCCTTCATTAATAGCCATTATAATTGCTGTTATAACTAAAGAAGTATTACCCGCTTTAGTAGTTGGTTTATAGGAAATGCAGTTACTGCAATAGCTAAAGCAACAGGAGAATTTCTTGCTAATGTTGTGAGATTCAAAGAAATTATATTCTTATCTTTAAATCTTAATAGCCTTCCTATTATTTGTCCTAAAATAAAATTAATTATAAAGAATAAGATTACTGGCAAAAGTAATTCTAATAAAACTTCTGGATTATTTATTAATTTCTTCCCTTGCGAAGCAAACATAGCTACTATAGCCAAACTAAGAAATAAAATTTGATTAAATTCAATCTTGGAGTAAAATACTATCTTTAAGAAAAATTGCTCCTAATAACCTAACTCATCTAAAATAATTCAAAGGATTAACCGGACGTCCATTAACCTGAACCTCAAAATGAAGATTAGGTCCCGTAGTCCTTCCGGTGTTCCCAGACTTGGCTATTTTCTCTCCTCTGCTAACCCATTCACCGCTATTAACTAAAAGTTTGGAGTTATGACCATATAAGGTTCTAATACCTTTCTGATGTTCGATAATAATTGTTTTACCATAGCCTCTAACCCATCCCCTATATACAACTCTTCCTCTACCTGCAGCCATCACATTAGTTCCTCTCTGAGCAGCAAAATCTAATCCTTCATGCATTCTTCCCCATCTTCTACCAAAATAGGATGATATCCTTGACTCTATAGGTTTAATAAATAAGTTTTCTAATCTGTCCTTATAACCAAAGTCAGGTTTAGCCCCAGTCAAGATTAAGAGTTGTCCTGGTTGAATATTATTAGGGTTTTTAATATTATTATCTTTTATTATCGTAGCTAATTTGAGACCAAACTTTTCAGCTATACTAGACAAATTTTCTCCCGGCCCAATTCTATAGAGAATCCCTTTTACCGGCAGAATTTTTAAAGTATCGCCTGGTCTTATACGATTCATATTATTAATATCATTAGCTCCAATCAATGTGTCAATATCTATATTATGATCTCTTGCTATATTCCAAAGTGTCTCTCCTTTTTCTACCTTATGTTCTTCAATTTTATCTATCAATGTTAATTCTTTAAATTTTCTTTTCCTTCTTTTCATTTTATTCAGATCTAGATTTCCTAAGTCATCTTGTTTAAATAATAAACCTTCGTCTTTGGTTGTGATTTTATCTACAGCATTAGATTTAACAGAAATTACTGATGGCTCTCTTTCTTCTCCTTTTTTATCTACTTCACTATTCTTACTAATAGTTGAGATTTTAGTAATAGAGTTCATTGCAATAGTGGTATTTTTCTTTTCTAGTTTGTCCAACCCAACTTTACCATAAATAAATATAAAAAAAGTTATTAATAAAATTAATGCAATAGTTTTTTTCATTGTGCAACCTCCAAATTAATATATGAAAAATCATTCACAAATATCATTATACAATCTATGATATTATTCCGTCAAGTTTTTTCATAAAATCAAAGTCAGAACCAGGAGATGATTTTTAATCTCCTGGTTTATTTAACCTCTGTTTATTCTCCTTTAAATCTCGTAATCCTCATCGCATTTAAGACAGCTAATAAAGCTACACCTACATCTGCAAAGACTGCTTCCCACATTGTAGCCGCACCAAATGCACCTAGCATAAGCACAATTCCTTTTACACCTAAAGCTAATATGATATTCTGCCAAATAACCTTACGAGTGAATTTAGCTATATTAATCGCATCAATTAAATTGGAAGGTTTATCTTTCATTAATACCACATCGGCTGCCTCAATAGCCGCATCAGACCCTAATCCACCCATAGCTACACCGATATCTGATCTAGCCAAGACCGGTGCATCATTGATCCCGTCGCCTACAAAGATTAAGTTCTGGTCCTCATTCGGTCCTTTCAGCATCTCTTCTACTTTTTCTACCTTTTGGTCAGGTAAAAGTTCAGCGTAATAATCATCTAAACCTAACTCATTAGCTACACTTTGTGCTACCTGCTCATTATCCCCAGTTAGCATCACAACCTTATCGACACCAAGCTTCTTTAAGCCAGTAATTGCTTTCTTAGCATCCTCTTTAATCTTATCAGAGATAAGAATATAACCCACATACTCATTATCACAAGCAATATAAATGATAGTCCCCGATGAATCGATTCCATCATCATAATTGATTTCTTCTCGTTCCATTAATTTATGATTACCAGCCAAAATCTCTTTACCGTCTACAGTTACCTTCAACCCATGTCCTGCAATTTCTTGGTAATCATCAATTCTATCTGGTTTAATATTCTCTCCTTGATATGCTTCTAAGATTGACTGCGCAATTGGGTGGTTAGAATTAGTCTCTGCTTGCGCAGCTAATTCTAATAGATCTTCCTTTGACCAATCTCCTTCAGGTACTATCTCTGCAACATCAAATACACCCTCGGTTAAAGTTCCCGTTTTATCCATAACAACCGTCTTTACTTTATTTAAAGCCTCTAAATAGTTGCCTCCTTTAATCAAAACTCCTTGTTTAGAAGCCGAACCAATTCCTCCAAAGAATCCAAGAGGAATAGAAACTACCAAGGCACAAGGGCAAGAAACAACTAAAAAGACTAATGCTCTATAAATCCAGTCACTAAAAGCAGCTCCCGGAATGACTAATGGCGGTATAATAGCCAATGCCAAAGCACCGAATACTACTCCTGGTGTATAATAACGAGCAAACTTAGTAATGAATTTCTCTGTTGGTGCTTTTTCACTAGCTGCATTCTGTACTAGCTCTAAAATCTTATTGACAGTGGATTCACCAAACTCTTTATTAACCTTAACTGTTAAAAGTCCATCTTGGTTAATCATCCCACTTAAGATCTCTTCACCTGGCTTTACCTTCCTTGGTACTGATTCACCAGTTAAAGCCGCAGTATCTACCATCGATTCACCTTCAACTACCTCTCCATCTAATGGTACCTTCTCACCAGGCTTGACTACAATTAGATCCCCAATCTGAACCTGATTAGGATCTACCTCCTTTACTTCATCACCATCTTTTAAGTTAGCATAATCCGGTCTAATATCTAATAAAGATTTAATAGAACGTCGCGATCGATTAACAGCCAGATCCTGAAACAGCTCTCCTACTTCATAAAAGAGCATAACTGCTACACCTTCCGGAAATTCTTGAATAGCAAAGGCTCCAATAGTAGCAATTGACATCAAAAAGTTCTCATCAAATATTTGGCCTTTAGAAATATTCCTTGCCGATTTGGATAACACTTTCCCACCAATTATCAAATAGGCAACACCATATAAAGCTAGTTCTCCAACAAAACTTAATTTTAATAATAAAGCAGCTGCAAAGAAGACAACGCCTATCCCAATTCTAATTCCTTCAGACTTTAATTCATTATTATCTGCTTGTGAATCACTATCACTGTGACTTTGACTATCACTATGACCATGTTCGTGATCATGACCACAACAACTTTCATTATCTTCTTTAACTATCACATCAGGCTCTAAATCATGGACAATCTCGCGAACTGTAGTTACTACTTCTGCTAACACTTTAGCATCATTTACTTCAATGCTTAACTCCTGTAAAGTAAAGTTTAGGTCAGCCTTAGCTACTTCTTCTAGTTCATTAACCCTATTCTCTATCTTTTGAGCACAATTTGCACAATCTAAACCCTCTAAGGTCAGTTTCTTATTTTGTTTAACAGCCCTTTGCTTAGTACGCTTTACTTCAACCCCCGGTTCAATGTCATCAGCAATCTTAGCAATCTTTTCTATAACTTCATCTTGGTCAATCCTCATCTTTACTTCCAATGTCTTCATCATAAAGTTCATCTTACTCTCTTCTACCTCTGGTAACTCACCAACTTTAGCCTCAATCTTACTAGCACAACTAGGACAATTCAAACCTTCTAGCAATAATTTTTCTTTAGCTAAACTTTCTGTTTCCATCATAAACCCTCCTTCATCTTTTAACCATTATCGATTAATAGTTTAACCACAAAAAGGTCATCTTTCGCGATAGAATAAATTTTTCGAACCATCTAAGGTTCATATCCGGCAAAAATTCCGCGTTAATTATGCTTGAAATCTAATTATGAAATTCGCTTATTTATAATTTGTTTTTATCTAAGCATTAATTGTGTTTAATCATGTTTTGAAGTTTTTGAATTGTTAATTGATTTTAATTATCTCACCTAGCCTGCGATAGACTCTGCTTTTAATTCGAAAACTCTTTTCTGGGCTTCACTGTCTCGCCCAGCCTAAAAATCAAGGCTGGTCGCAAGCCTATGATAGACTCTGCTTCTAATTCGGAAGCTCTTTTCTGGGCTTCACTGTCAACTATTAATAACGTCCATAAGTTATTCCTCGCCACATAAATACCTTAAATCCTCCTTCCTTAAATCCTCCTTCGAACTATAAACCCCTGTTAATATGAACATATATTCAGATATATGCTAAAAATATATGAACGTTTGTTCATATTAATATTATATTCAAAACTTGTCATAATGTCAACAGTATATTTAATTAATCTTAATTATCTTCCATCACATGCTCTAATCCTTGATTAAAAAGCTGTAGAATATGATGGTCATCTAAAGAATAGTAGACTACTCTGCCTTCTTTGCGATACTTAACTAAATTAAGATCACGTAACTTTCTTAACTGGTGTGAAATAGCTGATTGTGTCATATCTAGTAATTCAGAAATATCACAGACACATAACTCTTTATTAGCTAAAATATTAATAATCTTAATCCGAGTTGGGTCTCCTAAAACTTTAAAGGTAGCTGCTAACTTTTGGATGATATCCTCAGATAATTCCTTATTCTTTAATTCTTTAATATTTTTAAAATTTGGACAGTATTCTTGACAGGTTAATATATCCTTATCTCCATCTTCCATTATCTTCACTCCCTACCCACTTATTAAATTAATTTATAAAGCAACTATTTAATATTGTACTTCTATTCCGTGAACTAAATTCCTTTAAATAGCCTTTAATATTCTTTGTAATTTTTATCAAACTTATCATATGTTCCCGATAACAACAAAAAAGAGAAGAGACATTTAACTGCCTCTTCTCTCATATATTAGTAATTAATGCTCAGCATTTTCATATGCTTCTTTTAATAATCTATCCATAATCTGTACATCTTCTGCTAATTCATAGAAACCGTGCCAGTGTACATAATCTGGTCCACCCATAGCAGCTCCCATCCTAGCTCTACGACCTTCGTGATGCCAGAATTCGAAGAACTTCCAGTCTAATTCATCATTAAATCCACCTGGAGTTAGTACTCCATCTTTCTTAGCTTGTTCATACTTTTTCTTATATGGTTTATAGAACTTATTATTGTAAGTATTTACAACTTGATCTAATCTATCAAAATGATTGTCTGTCCACTGCTGAGAGTGACATTCCGTACAGACAGATTTCATCTTAGATCTCTTCTTCTTCCACTGCTTAGTCTTAACACTAAGTGGTCTTTCTAATTCCCAAGATAGACGAGCACTTACATTGTGAGTCAGTTTAGCATCACCAATCTCAGACATATGACAAGTAGCACACGTAGGAGCTCGGAAGTCTTCAGTATTCCATTCACCAGCTGGATCATCCCAGTTCCATTCGTCACCTTCCATAGCATAGATAGCACCGTGCTTAGACTCTTCATAAATTTCTTTCTGTGGATGATCAGGTCCTAAGTGACACTGTCCACAAGCCTCTGGCTTTCTTGCTTCTGCTACAGAAAACTTATGACTAGTATGACAGGCTGAACAAGAACCTTTACTTCCGTCTGGATTTACTCTTCCAATACCATTGTTTGGCCAAGTAGATGGATCTAATTTACCATTTTCTAATACCTTGACTTTACTACCATGACAAGTTCGACAACCACTAATTTTAGAAGCTTCTCCTATGTATTTATATAAACCACTCTTCTTTGTAAAATCATATCCTTTAGCATGTAAACTATTATTATGCTGCTCTACAGCGTCAGAGTGACAACTTCCACAATCCTTTGGTGAAACTATCGTTGCAATTGTATAGCCATTATGTTTAAATGCATCCTTATCACTTGGCTTAGCCTCATGACACTCATAACAAGAAACACCTACTTCAGAATGCTTACTATCTTTCCAATCATGAATAACATTCTTAGTCGCTCCTAGACTCTTATGGCAACTAATACAAGTTTGACTAGCTTCACTAATATTTGCTGCCATACTTATAGCAGTAACAGCAAATACCATTAACATGGCCAACATTGTAATAAGTATTAATTTCTTCTTGGACATTGATAAGTCCCCTCCTCATATTTTGATAATTCTCCTCATTTTGTCTCCTCTTTCTTACATTAATAAAAGCCTTAGACCTTTTAGTAATTGGGATCGAAAATAAAGTCTTTAGCTATAATATAAAGGTGTTTAAGCCCTATTATCCGCCTCCTTTCTATGAGATTGTGTCTTATTTAACATAACAAGAAAAAATTTAAGTGCAAGTTAAAATATATGTATTTAGAATAACTTTTTAACTTCTACCTAATTATAACATTGAATAAAATATGACAAAATGACATTTATCACATTAGTCTAATTTTGTTCATAGATTATTAATAATTTACAATAAAAAAAGCCCATACTTTATAAGTATGAACTTTTTAAATTGCTATAGATATATTCTTTTCTCTAATTTGAATCTATATATTTTCAAATTGAAATATAATCATTTAAAAATTTTTTGCTAGTCTGCGGTAACTTAACAATAAAGTTAGTACCTACTTTATCATTACTCAAGACCTTTATTGATCCCTTATACTTTTCTATTAATCTTCTAGTAATATAAAGTCCAAATCCTCTTTCATTAATATTTTTTTGCTTAGTACTAAAACCTAAATTGAATATTTTTGATTGTAATTCAGTTGGAATAATAGAATAATTATTATGCACAACTATCTTAACTTCATCTTGAAGAGAAGAACTACTAAGTCGAATACATGGCTGTTCAGAATAATCTCGGTCATTTAGTTCATCAAATGCATTATCAATCAAATTACTAATAATTCTAACCATCTTATGCTCTGGAATATCTACATCACATAATGGAACCTCTAAATCAATATCTAATTTAATTCCTAATTCTCTAGCCTCAGTTACCTTAGAAACTAATAAGCTATAAATAATTGGGTCTTCATCTAAATCTTCTAAATCTATTAAATTACAATTTAATGTCGCATTAACTTCTTGTAAATATTCTAAAATTCGATCATATTTCTTCAGCTTTACCAAACCAAATAAAACTTGTAATTGATTTTTAAAATCATGCCGTTGTGATCTTAATTGAGTAATCATCTCTTCTTTGCCCCTACGTAATAAATAACTATTTTCTGCTAACTCCCCTAAATACTTAGCAGCAATAAATCCAAGTAAAATTAACCCTAATAATGCACTAGAACTAAATTCAAATAATATTTGATAGATAATAACTGAAATTCCGCTTAAAGTAGCAGCTACATAGGCTAAGTCTTTACCATATTTCAAAGCCATTCTAAGAATATATAAACCATAACCTATAAAAAATGGATTATCGATAGTACCTTCTAAATAAACAAAGATGTTAATCAAAACTATATCAGCTATTACTTCTAAGAATGCTAATCTTCGATAATCTGTCCTTACTAACTCCGAATCTTTCATTTTAAAAAGAAGCCATAAGGTACAAAGACTGATTAATATCCCACTTCCTAATAAAATTATATCTTGATAATTATATATAGAATGATTAAAAAATGTAATAATAAACAAAACAGGAATTGCAAAAACTTTAATATCATCTATTTTTCTAATTATGGTTTCATTACATTGATCCAAGATTGAAAACAAAGATATTCACCTTCTATTATTATAATCTTATTTTAGCTATCGTATCTATAATTAGCGATACAACATCATATCCCCTTCTTTTTCGACAAATCATATAGAAAAAATAAAATATTACCATAGAACAGAATAAATTATCTTTGATAAGGTAAAATAATAATACAATCTAAGAGCAAAGGGGGATTAACTTGCAAAGCAGACCACATATCGCTTATTTCTGTATGGAATATGGAATAGATGAAGAACTACCTATTTACTCAGGAGGATTAGGCGTTTTAGCCGGAGATCATCTTAAGGCAATACATGATTTAGATTTGCCATTAATCGGTATCGGTATTTTGTGGAAACAAGATTACACTCATCAATATATTGGTGATGATGGAAGGCCATATGATACCTATCCGAACTTTGAATATGATTTCTTAAAAGACACTGGAATTACTGTTGATGTTAACGTTAGAGGTGAGAAAGTAACTTGTAAAGTCAAATTAGTAGATCAATATGGTAACGCTCCACTCTATCTTTTAGATACTAATTTCCCAGGCAGTGAACATGGATGGATAACTAGTAAACTTTATGGAGGCGGTACTGAAGAACGTATCGCTCAAGAAATAGTTTTAGGAATTGGTGGTTTACGAGCTTTAAGAAAGTTAGGAATTAAAGTTGACCGCTATCACTTCAATGAAGGACATGCTGTATTAGCAGGTATCGAGTTAATTAGAGAAAAGATGCAAAATGAAAGTTTATCATTTAAAGAAGCTAAGAAAGCTACCAAAAAAGAGATAGTCTTTACTACTCATACCCCTGTTCGTGCAGGTAATGAAGCCCATGACCATAAATTGCTACAAGACATGGGAGCCTATAATAGCTTAAATTATGAACAGATGAAAGAAATCGGTAATGATCCTTTTAATATGACGATAGCCGGTTTAAGATTATCTCAAATTGCTAATGGTGTTTCTCAGTTGCATACTGAAACTACTAAAGAAATGTGGAAGGATGTATCAAACACCTCTCCTATTATTGGCATTACTAATGGAGTCCATGTTAAAACCTGGCAAGATCAAAGAATGAAAGATGCTTATGAGTCAAATCAAGACTTATGGCAACCCCATCAAAAATTGAAACAAGAACTAATAAATTTTGTTAAAGAAAAAAATGGAGCGGAGATGGATCCTAACTCTCTAATCATTGGATTTGCTAGAAGAGCTGCTCCTTATAAAAGAAGTGAACTTATCTTCCGTAATGCCGAAGCTATTGACCCACTATTAAGGGAAGGAAAAGTTCAACTTATCTTCTCCGGTAAAGCGCATCCTAATGACCAAACCGGTAAAGATATAGTTCAAAATTTAGTAAAAATGGACCAAAAATATAAAAATAGTGTAGTCTTTTTAGAGAATTATGATATGGAGATAGCCCGTAAAATGATTAAAGGATCTGATGTCTGGCTTAATAATCCAAGAAGACCATTAGAAGCCAGTGGAACCTCCGGTATGAAAGCAGCTATGAATGGTGTGCTAAACTTAAGTGTAGTTGATGGGTGGTTAGCAGAAGGACCAGAACATGGAGTTAATGGTTGGTTAATTGATGAAGTACTTGGTGAAGAGTATAATCATCTAAGTGAAGATAAATATGATTTAAAAGCACTTTATACGGTAATTTATGACGAAGTAATTCCTACCTTCTATGAAAATAGACCTAAATGGAAAGAAATGATGAAAGCAAGTATTGATATGTCTCATTGGGAATTCTCAGCCCAAAGGATGGTCAAAGAATATTACAAACGAATGTATAGCTATGGTTACCAACGTCAAGAAAAAAGTAAGATGCAAAAACCAGGCATAGAACGAGTAACCGAAGCTATTGAAGTAGTTTCACCTCCACCACATAAGAGAATTTAGAAATAATATTGAGTAGGAGCCAAAAATATGGCCAAACCACAGGATGTGGTGAGCTAATCTCAGGACAGGACGTCCTATAGATTAGGAAGCCTTATTTTTGACGGATACGAACCTTAGATGTTTCGAAAAATGTATTCTGCCGCGAAAGGTGACCTTTTTATGGTTATACCATATTATTATATTTAAATAATTAACCGCAAAGATAAGTAGATTATTACTATCTTTGCGGTTAAATTATATTAAAGATTATTTAATGTAGGTAAACTTAAATAAAAAGTAGGTCCCACCTCTTCTTTATTTTTAAACCACAATTTACCTTCATGTAAATTATGTGCAATATGATAAGCTACTGATAGACCTAAACCAGCTCCATTAATACCTTTTGTAGAAGTAAAAGGTGCAAAAATATTATCTTTAATATCATTTGAAATAGTAGGTCCCGTATTAGAAATACTTATCAAAGCATCATTATTAACTTTACAACACTTAACAATAATCTTGCGATCACCATCATAATCTTGTAATGCTTCAATAGCATTCTTACTTATATTAAATAATGCTCTTTCTAATAGTTCGTAATCTCCTTCTACTTTTAATATCTCCTCTGTAACTTCTATTTGAAAATCTATCTTATACTTAGAGCAATATTTAGTTAAAAATTCTTCTAAACTTTCCAATAAACCCTTTATTTTTACTTCTTTTAATACTAATTTATCCGGTTGAGAAAATTCTAATAACTGATTTAGTAAAGAATTTACCTCTGTGACCTTATCCTTGATTTTATTAAAATATAATTCAATTTCCTCGGAATTAACATTTTCTTTTTGAGCTAATAAACTCCCTAACTCTGCTGAAGATTTAGTCACTTGTAAAGGATTGCGTAATTCATGAATAATTCTAAAAGCCATCTCCCCAGTATTCTTAATTTCGTTGGCTTGATATGCTTGATTAACTATTCTTGTTTTCGAATTTAAGTCAATTAAAATATCAATACCACCAACAACTTCACCATCAATTACTAAAGGAAAGGCAATAACTTGCATATAAATCTTTTCTTTACCTGTATTTAAAATCCTCATACTTTCTAATAATCTGTTCTCTTCTATAGCCTCAGACAATAATGGATCATATTCAACCGGAAAAACATTAGTAAATTTTTTGCCAATTAACTCCTCACTAGAAACTTTAAACTTATTATAAGGGTCAGTTACATCAACATAACAACACTTATCATCCACTATCCAAACATCTGTTATTTTAGTATTTTCATTAAAATTCATTATCTTAGTTTCTTTAAAGTTAGAATTCATAATTACTTCAATTCCTAATACCAAAACTCCAATTTCACCAGTATCTAAATTAATAGGCAGATTACAATAAATAAGTTGATAATCATAATCTATAAATAAATTATTACGATAACCATAAGTCGGCTTCCCAGTTCGTAAAGTCTCCTTTAAAGAAAGCTTATCCCAGTCAATCCCTAAATTCAAATCAGAAAGCTTCTTGCCTAATAATCCTGCTCTTGTATCTTCTAAACATTCACAGAATCTATTATTAACGGCTACTAACCTGCTTTTATTATCTAATGCAAAAGCCACTCCAGGAAAATCATTAACTATCGTTTTAGTATCAAGATTTATCATTTCATCTTTTGTTCTGAAATTAACTTCATTATTATCTAAAGTTTCAATATTTAATGTTATCTCCTTAAACTTCCTTATATTCATAAAACCTCCTCCAAAAAATAATATTTTGTCAAAATAAATCGTTTATTAGCATCTTAGCCAATAATATACTTCATTTAATAATATTCAACAATTAGACCATTAAAACCTTTATATACTTTTGATAAAATAAGACCAGCTATTTTTAAGCTGGCCTGCAAAAAGAATATAAAATATTCATGTATAATTAATTGTTGATGTTCAAAATTCCGTGTTAATTATGCTTAAAATCTAATTATGAGATTTACCTGAACAATTACTCATCTATAATTTGTGAAATCATATCCCGAATATCTTCTACTCTACAATTACAATTATGTCTCACCGATAGCTCAGCTAAATTCTTTAACCCTGGATGAATAGTAATCCCTGTCTCTTCTTCTAATCTATCTAAAACTTTAAACTCATCTATCTTTTCAGAAATAGCACCATCATCAATAGCAGATAACACTGTAGAACTAAATTTATAAGGACTAGCTGTAGAATTAATTATTGTCTTAGTCTTATCATCACATTTACTTAAATAATCATGATAAGCTTTAACTCCTACGGCAGTATGAGGGTCTATTACATAATTATACTCTTGGTAAATTTCCTTAATCTTTTCTTCAGTCTCCTCTTCAGTAGCATACTGACCGACAAATATCTTTGCAATCTTTTCTTTAGTCTGATTATCAATTGTAAATTCATCATCTTCTCTTAACTGTTGATACCAATTATTAATCTTTTCCGAATCATGACCAGTTATCTCAAATAAGAACCTTTCTAAGTTAGAAGAAATTAAGATATCCATTGCCGGGCTAATCGTCTCCTTAAAGGAACGGTCTTTATCATAAACCCCTGTATCAAAGAAATCAGTTAAGATATTATTATCATTAGAAGCACAGATAAACTTATTAATGGGTAATCCCATCCTATAAGCATAATACCCGGCTAAAATATTACCAAAATTACCAGTTGGAACAGTAACATTAATCTTTTCGCCCGTTTCTATCTCATCTTTACTTAATAAATCTGCATAAGAAGCAAAATAATAGATAATCTGCGGCACTAATCTACCCCAATTAATAGAATTAGCTGATGAAAATTGATAACCTTTCTTTTCAATTAACTCATTAAAATCTTTATCTCCAAAAATCTCTTTAACACTACTCTGACAGTCATCAAAATTACCAGCTACAGCTACTACCGAAGTATTATCCCCTCCAGTAGTAACCATCTGATGTTCTTGTACTTTACTTACACCTTGTTGAGGATAAAACACAATGATACTAATCCCATCAACATCCTTGAACCCTTCTAAAGCAGCTTTCCCTGTGTCTCCAGAAGTAGCCACTAAAATTAAGACTTCTTCTTCTAATTCCTGCTTCTCAATTGCTTGCACTAATAAATAAGGCAACAACTGCAAAGCCAAATCTTTAAAAGCAGCCGTAGGCCCATGCCACAACTCCAAAAAATAACAATTATCATTTAATCTATGTAGCGGAGTAATCTCCTCTGAAGTAAATTTATCAGTATTATAAGCACTATTAATAGCCTCTTTTAATTCCTGGTTAGTATAATCATTTAAAAATACCGAAAGCACCTTCTTAGCAATCTCTTGATACTTCATCTCCTGCATCTCAATGATCTCTTCTTTACTAAATTGCGGAATCTCTTTTGGTACAAATAGCCCCCCAGTTGGTACCATACCTAATCTAATCGCTTCTGCTGCACTAACTGCATCATAATTTCCCCTAGTACTAATATATTCCATACTACTCAATCCTTTCTACTTATCTTAGAGCTAATTATAACAAATTTACGTAAGAATTTAAAGTACTATATTGAGATATTTAGTTACGTGGTCTAATTGTACTTCCACTTGGAATAAATTTATTATTAAAATCTCGTTCTTTAACTTCAGGGTAAATCCTGCAATTTCCACTAATTAAAGTATTAGCAGGGATTACAGCCCTCTTCCCTATTAAATTTAAACCACCATATATAACTTCTGGTTGCTCAAAATTTTTAGTTTGAATACTACATGAGCTTATTTTAGCTTTCTTCCCAATAACTACTTCCTTATCAATTATACTTTTACAGACCATTGCTCCTGTTTTAATTTGAGTGTCATTAAATATAATTGAATCTTTAATGAATGCTCCTTTTTCAACCCTCACTCCAGAAGAAATAACTGAATTCTCTACTTCTCCATTAATAACTGCTCCATTACATATTAAACTCTGCTTTACCTTGCTGCTTGATCCAAATCTAGCCGGTGATCTCGTTATACTATTAGTATGCCACGGCCAACTTTTATCATTTAAGTCTATCCCGGTCTTAGAATTAATTAAAGCTAAATTCGTTTCCCAAAATGACTTAACTGTACCTACATCTTGCCAATATCCATTAAATTCATATGCAAAAACCTTATTATTTTTAATCATCTGTGGTATGATATGATGTCCGAAATCTGAGTTTTCTTGCGTACAAAATTCTTTTAATTTATTGACCAAAACCTCTTTATTAAAGACATAGATTCCCATTGAAGCTAAATCACTAGGTGGCTCTTTGGGTTTCTCTTTAAAATCGATAATTCTCATATCCTTATTAACATCTAAAATACCAAATTGATGGGCCTCACTTTTTGGAACCTTCTTTACTGCTATTGTTAATTCTACTTCTTTAGCCTTATGAAAGTCTATCAACTTAGCATAATCCATCTTATAAATATGATCTCCAGATAGAATAATTACATATTCAGAGTCTATCTCTTCAATATAATTTAGATTTCGAAAAACAGCATGTGCTGTACCTTGATACCATCCACCCTTTCTACCCGTATAGGGATGCAAAATATTTACTCCACCAAACTGCCGGTCTAGATCCCAAGCCTTACCAATCCCAATATGTTCATTTAAGGACCTAGGTAAATACTGTGTTAGAACACCTACATTATAGATATGGGAATTAACACAGTTACTTAAAGCAAAATCAATAATTCTATACTTGCCACCAAAAGGTACACTCGGCTTAGCCCTATGTTTAGATAAAATATCTAGTCTACTACCTCTTCCTCCAGCCAAAATTAATGCTAAAGTCTTCATCCTATCACCCCAGTATTAAAAGTTACCAAATTTATATGACTACTCCCATCTAATCAGTCCTAATTCATGTTTATTAGTTAATTTTGATTCATTTGGTACTACCCTAAAAGTATATCTATATTCCTCTTTTACATCTGTTATAATGGAATAAAGATATAAGTTATTCTGTAATTCTTCTTTTAAATTCGTAGGTATAATAATTGCTTGCCTCTCAATATCATTAGATATTGCATATAACTCAACAGTTACATCCTTAGGAATTAAGTTGCCTAGCTTAACCTTCAATTCAAACCTTCTTTTATCTATAGTACCATTAACTTGTTTAGAAGCAATAACTTCTACTTGCTCCCAGTTTTCATATAACTTATTCTTCCAATTTGAAAACTCTTTAGCTTTACAATAATTATCTTCTTTAAATTTATTACCTCGTTTAATAGCCGGAGTATATAATTGCGTAATATATTCCTCCATCATTCGATCAGTACTATATTGATAGCCATTAGATATCATAGATTCTTTCATATAATCTATCCATAAATTAGAAAAACCCTCTTCATTAAAATCATAATATAAAGGAATTATCTCCTCTTCTAAAGTCTCATATAATGAAATACTATCAATTAAGTCTTGTTCTTTTGAATCTCTATAATCTTTTTCATCTTGACTCCCAATAACCCAACCATTCTTTTCATTGTATCCTTCACACCACCAACCATCTAAAACACTAAAGTTTAACCCACCATTAATTGCTGCTTTCTGACCACTAGTACCACTAGCCTCTAAAGGTCGTCTTGGATTATTTAACCAAAGATCTACCCCTTGAATTAATAGACGAGCTAAATGCATATCATAATCCTCTAAAAAAACTATCTTCCCTTTGAACTCTTCCGTTTGCGCTATATCATAAATCTTCTTAATTAATTCCTTACCAGCATCATCTGCTGGATGGGCCTTGCCAGCAAAGATAATCTGAACTTCTCTTCCAGTATTATTAAAAATTCTATTTAATCTCTCTAAATCCTTAAAGATTAAATCAGCCCGCTTATAAGTAACAAAACGTCGAGCGAATCCAATTGTCAGGGTATCTTTATCTAATAATCGCTTATCTTCTTGTTTCCCGTGTTTCATTAATAATTGATTATTAATGAAATTAATTAACTTAACCTTTAACCTGTAGTGTATCTGCCAAAAATCCTTAGCTGGAATAGTACGGATCCTCTCCCAAACTTTCTTTTCTGAAATTCGCTCTTGCCAATTATTTGGAAGATAGTTATTAAAAACCTCTTTCCATTCTGATGCTAACCAAGTCAAAGTATGAATCCCATTCGTAACATAAGTAATCGGATTTTCTTTGCTCGGAACCCCATCCCAAACTTCTTTCCACATCTCACTAGCAACTTGGCCATGAAGTTTACTAACCCCATTATTAAATCGTGCTAAATGTAAACCAAGAATTGTTAAACAGAAACCTTCATCCTCAGAGTCTATTTGACCTAATTGCATAAATTCTTTCTTAGTCAAACCTAATTTTTGCCAATAACCAGCAAAGTATTTCTCTTTTAAATCAATAGAAAAAGTTTCATTACCAGCAGGCACAGGAGTATGGGTAGTAAATAGAGTATTAACAGCTACCGCTTCTACTGCTTCATTAAAGCTTAATCCTTCTACCTTCATTAAATGAATAATCCTTTCTAAACCTAAGTATGCGGAATGTCCTTCATTCATGTGCCATAATAATGGTGAATATCCCATTGCATCTAAGGCTTTAACACCACCTATACCTAAAATGATTTCTTGTGAAATACGTACTTCCTGATCTGAATAATAGAGCTGTGAAGTTAACTTCCTATCCGATTCCGTATTAATCGCTAAATCTGTATCTAATAGATAGATAAGAATTCTCCCCACTTCAACCCTCCATATTTTAACCCACACCTTACGACCAACTAAGTCAAGATTAATTAATAAGTCTTTCCCCTCATTATCTTTAACAGGAGTTACTGGTAAATAATCAAAATTAAGTTTAGGATAAGATTCCTCTTGCCAACCATTCTTATTAATCTTCTGTTTGAAATAACCATGATGATACAACAATCCTACTCCTACAAATGGTAAATTAAAATCACTAGCCGTCTTACAGTAATCACCCGCTAAGACTCCTAAACCCCCAGAATATATTGGCAATGATTCATGTAAACCAAATTCAGCACAAAAATATGCAATTACTTCTCTATCATTCTCGTCTTGATTCTTTTCTTCTGCAAACCTAATACTATCCTGGTCTAAATAATCATTAAAATCATTAATAACCTGATGATACTTATTAATGAATTCCTTATCCTCCTTTAGCTCCTCTAATCTTTGACTATCAACTTTTACTAATAGCTCTACTGGATTCCTACTCACCTCTTCCCATAATTGACTATCAATTATCCTAAATAATGCTTTGGCTTCCAAATTCCAAGACCACCATAAATTATAAGCTAACCTCTCTAATCCTTCTATTTTATTTGGCAACTTAGAAGATAAAGATTTATTTACATTTATTCCCAATTATTTCACCTCTCCTTTTCATTATATTTACTAATAACTAAAACTATTACTTTCAATATTCAACATGCCTTCACTCATTAGTTCTTTATATATTTTCTATATTTATTAATCATTAATGGTATTATATGAGTCAAACTTAAAAAATGTTTTATTAAAAAGAAAAAGGGCTTTCAGATTTAAATTAAATCTGAAAGCCCTTTAACTATTTTTAATAATATTCATATCAAACTATATTGTTTTTGGAGTCTCTGAATTTACGATTTTTACATCATTAGCTTCTTCAATAGTTATATTCATAAATCCATAAATCATCGAAATAATTGGTACAGTTAAATTAAAAAATGCATATGGTACATAAGCCCAAGTATCTACACCTAAAGTAGAAGCCATATAAGCTCCTCCGGCTGTCCATGGAATTAAGACTGCTGTTAAGGTACCGCTATCTTCTAATACTCTAGACAGATTCTTAAGATGTAGTCCTTTTTGTTCATAGGCTGCCTTATACATCTTACCAGGAACAATAATTGATAAAAATTGATCTCCTAATAAAGCATTAGCACCGATACAAGCTATAATATTACTAGCAATCAACTTACCAGTTGTATTAGCCAAAGATAATATCTTATTTACGATAACTTCTAACACAGAAATCTTATCAAGTACCCCCCCAAAAGCTAAAGCACATAAAATAAGAGATACAGTCCACATCATACTATCTAAACCACCACGTGTTAATAAACTATCGACTACTTTCACTCCTGTTTCACTACTATATCCATAATGCATAGCATTAATAACTCCTGAAAAACTAGCACTCTGAAATAACATAGCAAAGACTCCACCTATTAACGAACCGGATATTAAAGTTGGAATGGCTGGTAAACGCATTGCTGCCATAATAATTACTGCCACTGCCGGTAACAACATCCAAATATTAATAGTAAAAGTCTGATTTAGAGTATTTAAAATTAAGTTTATCTTTTCAGTATCAAGATTTTCAGCTCCAAACCTACTTCCTAAAATTGCGTATAAAATCAATGAAATTATCAAAGCCGGTGTTGTAGTATAGAACATATGCTTAATATGTTCGAACAAATTACTCCCAGCCATCGCCGAAGCCAAATTAGTAGTATCTGATAATGGCGACATCTTATCACCAAAATAAGAACCAGAAATAATTGCTCCTGCTACCATTGGTAGCGGAATCCCTAAACCTTGTCCAATACCAATTAAAGCAATCCCAATCGTTCCTGCTGTTGTCCATGAACTACCACTAGCCACTGAAACTACAGCACAAATCAAAGTTGTTGCTACTAAAAATATCTTTGGCGATAAAAGCTGCATTCCATAATAGATCATTGTTGGTACTGTCCCGCTTAAAATCCAAGTACCAATTACTATACCGATAATTAATAAGATAATAATCGAACCCATAGCCACATTTATACCATCCAATAAACCTTCTTCAATCTCTTGCCATTCAAACCCTAACCATACACCTAAACAACTGGCTAGCATAGTTCCTAAGACTAGAGGAATATGTGGGTCAATTCCCAAAAATACTATTCCTGTAAATAATAAAAGTGCGGTTATTATAATCGGTAATATTGCTGCAAAAAAACTTGGTCTTCTTTTCTCTTCCATCATTCTTCCCCCTATTTAACATTATATTAATTTAATACTTTAACCTACTAAATTATAACGAAAAAATGATATAATGACAAACGTCATCTAGCTTATATAAGTTAGTTTAGCTATCTAAACCTCTTTTTTAAGCCAAATTACTACCTTTTTTTCAGTTTAATACTTTACTCTAATAAAGATTCATTAAATTAAAAGACCGCTATTAGTTAAAACTAATAGCGGTCTTATTAAAGGGGAGTTACTTTATAATCTATATTAAGCACATATAGTGCTTGTTTTCTCAGTCAATGAAGAATCTTCAAACTCTTGATTTATTTCTCCTGCTTTTTCCAATGCAAACTTAGCCGCTAATGGTCCAATTAATTCACTGACTGCTACAGAAGCTAAAACAAGCGAAGTTAGAATTTCATTAAATTGTGGAAAAGCCTCTGCAGCAACAAATACTAATCCAACTCCTACTCCTGCCTGAGGAATTAGTCCTAAGCCTAAATAGCGTCGTACCTTTGTAGATGCTTTTGAAACTGTTGCTCCTGTCCAAGAACCTAAAATTTTGCCTATCATCCTAGAAGCTATAAAAGCGATTCCAAGTACTCCAGTATTAAATAATGCACCTAACTGCAACTCTGCTCCCGCTAAAGTAAAGAAGGCAACAAAAATTGGTACTTCAGCTACTTCAATCACTTCTCTAATTTCATGCTGAGAGTTGAAAAAATTAGTAAGAGTAAAACCAGCCACCATATTAACTAATAAAGGAGATAAATGATACATATCTGCTAATTCCATATCAAGTAACACAGTAGTCAATACAATTAATAGATACTCTTTCTTTAATCTAGTTCGATGAGCTAAAAAAGCAAGTATTTTAGCAATTATCAACCCTGCAATTATCGAACCAAATATTTCAATAAACGGCTGCCCTATCATACTAAGTAATGAGCCACCACCATTAATTAAGACTTGATCTACTGCTAGCACTAATCCAAACAATATTATACAGACTGCATCATCAATAGCAATAGTCGCTAACAAAGTACTAGTAAAAGGTCCTTTAGCTTTACATTCTTCAATGACTGCAGTAGTAGCTGCTGGTGCAGTTGCTGAAGCAATTGCACTTAAAATTAATGCTAAAGGTAGTGCAACACCAAATAATAGCATAACGCTAAGTACGACTATAAAAGTTCCTAGAAATTGAAAGAACGTTATACTTATAATAGTGGAACCTAACCTTTTCAATTCATCTATAATCAACTCTTCACCTATCGTTAAAGCTATTAATCCTAAACCTAAGTTTGTAATTGGAGCTAATGCTTCAACATATTCATGAGTCTGAATTCCTAAAACGGATTCACCAAATACCACTCCTGTTAATATATACCCTGTAATCGACGGAATTCCCATTCTTTTAAAAAGATTTCCTACTATAAACCCAGAAAACAACATCAAGCTAAATGATAAAACTATGTTCATAATATCTACCCCCTTTGGACTAACCTAACACAATGTAATTCTAACTAAGCATGTATTGGGTCTGTTTTTTCATCTAAAGAATATTCGTCACCCTTTTGACCTTCATTAATTTCACCAGATTTAATAAGTGCACTCTTGATAGCTAAAGGTCCAATTAGTGCATTTATAGCTACAGACGTTAGGATTATTGACGTAACTATTGAACCTATTTCAGGAAATTTTTCTGAAACCACAATGGCTAAACCGATCCCAACACCAGCTTGTGGGATTAATCCCCAACCTAAATAATTAGAAACTACTTGTGGAGAACTTGAAACTTTTGCTCCTACCCAAGTTCCTAATAACTTCCCAACAATTCTAGTAACAACATAACCAATCCCAATTAGACCAACTTGCGATAAGACTGCAAAATTCAACTCTGCTCCTGCTAAGGTAAAGAAAGCAATAAAGAGTGGTACTTCTATAGCTTCAATAACTTCCTTAATCTCATGACGACAATCAAAGAAATTAGTTAAAGCAAATCCAGCAACGATATTAACTAATAATGCTGATAAATGGAGATAACTAGCTAATTCTATATCAATAAATATTATAGCTAATACAACTAATAGATAATCTTTTTCTAATTTAGTATGATGAGCAAAATAGTGTAGAATCCAAGCAATTATTAGCCCTAAGATAACTGAACCAGCAACTTCAATTATCGGTTCACCTAATAGGCTTAATAACGAACCTTCTGCACTTCCCATTAAGCTTGCCACTAATGCCATAATTCCACCAAAAAAGATAATTGATGCTACATCGCCAACTGCAATAGTAGCTAATAATGTATTAGTTAATGGCCCTTTAGCTTTATACTCTTCAATAACTGCTACAGCTTCTGCTGGAGCATTTGCGGAAGCAATAGCTCCTAAGATTAAAGCTAAAGGCAGACTTACACCTAATAGAAGTAATCCTCCAGCAACTAAACCAAAAGTAATTAATAATTGAAAAAAACTAATACTTAAAATACTCTTACCGATATTCTTTAAATCCTTAATTAATAACTCTTCACCTACAGTTAATGAAATAACTCCTAAACCTAAGCTAGTAATGGGAGCTAGACTTTTAACGTATTCATGAGTCTGAATTCCTAACACCGCTTCACCAAAGATAATTCCAGTTAAAATATAGCCAGTCACTGTTGGAATTCCAATCTTTTCAAATAAATTTCCGATAATAAATCCAGATAGTAACATTAAACTAAATGATAATAATAGATTCATTAGTATATCGCCCCCTTATTTATATTATGAATAAAGAAATATTTTTTATTTTTATCTCATCTTCAATTGCATTGTACCATTAAATTTAGAAATAAGATATAAAATATTTTAGCTCTTCCTATAATTTTTTTAGGGATACTAGTTAAAACAAAAAAGCTTCCCTCTAATTAAATTAGAGAGAAGCCTTAATTAAACTTTTATATTTAAATTTTCATCTTACCTATCATGATGTGGTCGTTTACTCACCTTTTTAGCTGCATTTACTATCGCTCTTAATATATCAAGCTTAGTCTGTTCACTAGGAAGGTCAACACTACTAATGACTACTTTACCCTCTTCACTTCCAGCATACCTCGGTCGTAAATTACTAAGTGCTAAAGCAGTTATGTCATCTTGGCATTGTTGACAAGTACATAAATCATCTTTTTCTTCTAAATATTTAATAACTTCCTCACTTACCTGGTCTTCTAGTAAATTTCCACTAACCATCCCTTATTCTTCCTCCCCTTTATAACTATCTATTTTAAGATAATCTTTTTCATAATTAACCTTAGTTAGGTACTCAAATAAATTTAATACTATTTCTTATTTATAATTTCGATATAAAGTTTAAAAACCCCTTTAAAAAATGGCAAATTAATTATCTATCTTGGTAGATACACCATAAATTTTGTTCCTTCTTCACAACTATTTACTTCTATCTTACCTCCATGCTCCTCTACAATCTTTTTACAAGTGCTTAAACCTAAACCGGTTCCATAATCTTTTGTAGTATAAAAAGGATTGAAAATTTCTGCTAATACTTCGTCTTTTATTCCTGGACCATTGTCACTAATAATAATTGTATTGTAGTCTTTGTCCGCTGTAGGTTTAACTTCAATCTTTATCTTCTTATCATAAGTATTATTGGCATCATCAAACGCTTCTATAGCATTCTTAATAATATTTAATAAGACTTGCTTAACATGCTCAAAACTACAACAAACATATCTTTTTTGCTTAAGTGTATAATTAATTTCAACTTCTTCTGCCTCACACTCCTGCTCTATTAGAAATAAGGTCTCTTCAATCACATCATTAAGAAGCACTTTACTATCATCTAGCTTCGTATTCTTTTTATATTCTAAAAAGTCATTAGCTAATATATTTAAATAATCTATTTCATTGATTAATTTCTTTAAATAGTCAATCATTTCACCACAATTACATTCGTCATTATTCAGTTTTAACTTAATGAGTTGTGCCATCCCCCGTATATTAGTTAATGGATTCTTAAATTCATGGGCTAGGCTAGCTATCGTTACTTCACTATCTTCACTTATGCTCGCTCTAAAACCTAAGGCCAAATGACCATAAATTTCTTCCTTATTATTAAGTAAAGGCTCTAAAGTAAACTTCATATCTATCTCATATTCTATATTATCTTTAATCCTCTCTATTACTTCATCGACCTTTTTACCAATCACACTTTCCGCATCTTCATTTAAGGTTTTACTTACTAAAAAGTTATATTTCTTTACTCTTCCGTCAGTATCCAACACTAAAGCCAAAACATCACTCTTACTTTCTTCCTTTAATGCCATTGCCCCATCCCCTTACAAAACTATTCTTATTTAAGTATTTATATCACTATATATATATGTTTAGACATATTTTATTTAATTCCTGTCTATTACCATAATTTAACTATATTTTTCTTTAAATCGTACTTACTT
This sequence comes from Candidatus Frackibacter sp. WG13, assembly GCF_900114655.1. GTDB lineage: Bacteria > Bacillota > Halanaerobiia > Halobacteroidales > Acetohalobiaceae > Frackibacter. The sequence continues at coordinate 48,393 of NZ_FOTT01000016.1, read as the reverse complement.
CAACAGTATTAAGAAAGTTCCCTAATTTAAAGTTCCTATATAGTTCAAAAAGACCTACTTTTTAACAAAAGTAGGTCTTCATCTTAAAATATATGCCAATTCTTAAATACAGGTTGATATCCCTGCTTATGTAACATAGTTGTAACTTCATTAACAGTTCTATTGTCGGAAATTTCAAACTGACAAGTATCATCATCTAACTCTGTATTTGATTCTGCATAACCTCCGACACTAGTCTTAGCATTTGCTGACATCTTAGTAATTCCTAATGATATTAAGTTATCTCTTAAACTAGCTCTCTCTCTAGTAGAAATATTTAATCCTGCTCGCGGTAAGAATAACCTAGATGCCAATAAGATCTGTACTAAATTCTCATCTTCAACTTTAGACTCCGGTTGGAAAGAACCTAAATGTGGCCTCATCCGCGGAACAGAAAGACTCACTTCTACATCTAAGTAATTATTCTGCAAATATTCTGCATGAATACCAGTAAAGAAGGCCTCTTTACGCCAGTCCTCCAAGCCTAATAAAGCACCGATATTCACCGCTCTCATGCCTGCTTTACAACCCCGTTCTGGCGCATCTAAACGAAAATGATAATTCCTTTTCGGTCCCGCTATATGGAGTCTATCATACTGTTCTTGATTATAAACCTCTTGATAAATTGTTAAACTATCAACACCAGCAGCTATTAATTCTTCATATTCGTCAATTTCAAGAGGATAAATCTCAATTGCTATCGAATCAAAGTAATCAGTTAAAAGTTCTACAGCTTCTTTAATATACTTTACTGGTGTCTTCTTTCTTGATTCCCCAGTCAAAATCAAAATATGTCTAAAACCCATATTAGCTATAGCTTCAGCTTCTTTAGCAATTTCTGATAGATTTAACTTCTTACGCTCTATGTTTTCTTTAACATTAAAGCCACAATAAAGACATTGATTAACACAATAATTAGCTAAATAGAGCGGAGTATATAGAAAAACAACTTTACCAAAATGCTTAAGAGTTAATTTCTGCGCTTTTTGCGCCATAAGCTCCAAATATTTTTCTGCTTTAGGCGATAGAAGTGCCAAATAATCTAACGTATTTAATCGTTCTTGATTTAAAATTTCTTCAATATCATCGTCATTCAATTGCTTCCAATAACCAGCAAAATCAAAATCTTCCCATTTTAAATACTTATCATAAAAACTCATTTAATCATTAGCTCCTTCGTTTAAAAAACCGGTTAATGGTGAAGATGCTGAAGCATATTTTTTAGTTCTGCCTAAGCCTGCTAAATAAGCCTTGTGACCAGCTTCTACTGCCTGACCAAAAGCTTCTCCAATAATCACTGGATCATTAGCTGTTGCAACCGCTGTATTAACTAAAACAGCCTCCGCACCTAATTCCATAGCTTCCGCAGCATCAGAAGGCTTTCCAATTCCTGCATCTACAATAATCGGCACCTCAATCTCTTCAATTAAAATTCTAACTAACTCTTTAGTTCGTAACCCTCTATTTGTTCCAATCGGAGCCCCTAAAGGCATTACGGCTGCTGCTCCTACCTTCTCTAGCTCTTTAGCTACCATTAAATCAGGGCTCATATAAGGTAGTACTGTAAAGCCTTCCTTTACTAATATCTCCGTAGCCTTAATCGTTTCATAATTATCCGGCAGTAGATATTTATTATCTGAAATCACTTCAATCTTAACCCAATCACCACATCCAGCAGCTCTAGCAATTTTGGCAATCTTAACTGCTTCTTCAGCATTTCTTGCTCCCGAAGTATTAGGCATTAATATACAATCATCAGGTATGTAATTAATAATATTCTCCTCTTGCGCTTCAAAATTCATCCTTCTTAAGGCTACAGTTACAACCTGTGCCTTTGAATTTTCAATTACTTGTGGAATCAAACTCTTATCTGGAAACTTACCAGTTCCAAGAAATAGCCGACTCCCAACTTCTTGTCCATCAATGATTAATTTAGCTGTCATCTTTATCCCCCTCCTACAAATTTTAATACTTCTAAATTGTCATTAGCTACTAAAATTATCTCGTCTACGTCTTCACCATCTATGATTTCACCATTATATTGAATGACTATGTTCTCTGGGTTTACACCTTTATTTTCAAGGTACTGTAAAATAGTAATTTCTTCATTAATTTCTTCCTCTTTTCCATTAACCTTAATTAACATCAATTTCCTCCTTCCAGCACTAAATATAAAAAGAGTACAACTCCACGCAGGAATTGTACTCTTAACATTCAATCTCTTAACATTGAATAATAATATACCATCATTTAAGTACTAACTTTCCTACGCTGGTCTTAACCAGTCCAGGTTCAAAGGGTATAATCTCAGCTCCAAAAAAGGAGCACCCCTAGTCCATATTTAATTATAATCTAATTAGATTATAACAAATTAGCTATCTCCTTGCAACAAAAATTCCTTACTTAATATTACTGGTTTGATTTAACCTTTATTTCTTGTTCAATTACTACTTCATTAATCTCTGTAAAATCATCAACTCCCAACCACTCTTCAAGTTCAGACTTAGAAATATGGGCTTCCCTCAAACCTTTAGTCTGGATTTTATGATTCTGAACTAAATATATCTTTCTTTTATCTCTTACTAATTCTTTATTAGCTAAATTCGCTTGCTCTGACTTCTGTTCTTTAATTTCTTTATCTCTTTGTGCTTGATTATTATTTCTACTAGCTTCATCAACTGGATTACGGTAATTCAAGTATAATTCATCATTCTGATCATCAACAAAAGCGTAAATTATCTCTTTAATATTATCTATTCCTTTTTCTTGTAATTTTTCTTGTAACCATTCTTCATCTCGATTTACTAGCTGCAGATTTCGTTTCTGAATAATTCCATCGATAATTATAGCCATCGGCACCCCTTCATATTTAGCTTCAATATCTAAATCTCCTAAAGTAGCAGGCCGCGCAGAAGGAACAGGAATAACACTAACAGACCCAGTAGGTTCTAATATAGCAAAATCGATTTCAGTCAACTTAGAATAGCCAGCTGTTCTTAAAATTGAAATAAGCTGCATCAAAGAAAGATGCTCTTTTTCTAAATTATCTTCAATAATTTTACCATGTTTAATTAAAATGCTAGGCTCACCTAAAAAGAACTTATTCATGGTTTGATTTAAAGTTAACTTAGCAAAGATTAGATAGAAGACTACTACAGCTACCACACGTATAATGGTAGGGATAAATTCCGTAGTAATCAAAGGTTCAGCAGCTACAGTACCAATAATAAATATAGCAACTAAATCATAGGGAGTCAATTGAATAATAGTAGACTTTCCCATCAAACGCATTAGTCCTATAGTAAGAATGAACATTATAAATATTTTCAGTAGTATATCTAGCATCACATATCACCTTTTAACTTATATAGATTAAGATTCAATTATAAACTAACTATATGATTAGAACACAAAAAGGTCATATTGAGCAAATTATACATTTTTCGGTCAACATCTTGGTGAGTAGGAGCCGAAAATATGGCCGAACCACAGGACGTGGTGAGCTAATCTCAGGACAGGACGTCCTATAGATTAGGAAGCCTTATTTTTGGCGGATACGAACCTTAGATGTTTCGAAAAATGTATTCTGCCGCGAAAGGTGACCTTTTTGTGGTTGTACCACTATATAAGTATTATTAAGCATTAGTCTAATTTTTATTAAAATAAACTATGCCTTTATCTCATTATCACTAACTTCTAATTTCCAACCTAACATACGCACTACAGCTAAAGCAATCATCGCATCTACTGCATGATGTAAGACAGTACCTACTCCGATTACTACTCCAGCTTTATACAAAGAAAATCCAAAAGGAATTACTACTAAGGCTTCTCCTAAAGCATGAATTGGAATTGTCAATAAATAAGCACTAATAATTGAATTCCCTTTCTTAATCCACAAAGCTCCTATTACTCCAAAGATAATATGCATTGCTGCCCTAGCAGCAATCGTTGGTCCTAAAATTACTAAGAAGCCTAAAGTTGAGCCAATCCCTACTAACCCAGCCACTAAAGGACTAATCACCATCGCAATCAAACTCGGCACATGAGAAGCAAGAGTTGCCGAAAAAGGCGGAATATAGACCCGCAAATAACCTCCAAACATCAATGGAATAGCCAAAGCTAAAGCTGTTAATAAAGCACCATAAACTAATTCTTTTATCTTCATCTTTAAATCCCTCCATTAATTATATCTTGCATAATCAATTGATTGTACTCGAAAGTTAACTTTTTAGCTGATATTACTCATAGTTAAAAATCTTTTAACTATACTTTAAGATCTAAATTAATATCCAATGACTTAATAGTATGAGTCAGAGTTCCTAATGAAATAACATCTACTCCTGTTGCTGCTACTTCTTTAATCGTTGCCGCAGTAATGCCCCCGGAAGCTTCAACAATTGTCTGATTATCAACCAACTCTACAGCTTCTTTCATTAAGCCTGTTGACATATTATCTAACATAATAATATCAGCATTGACAGCCACAGCTTCCTTTACCTCATCTAAACTTTCTGTCTCTACTTCTATCTTCATTGTATGAGGAACGTTAGTCCGAGCTTTCTCGACTGCTTCTTTTATTCCACCAGCAGCACTAATATGGTTATCCTTAATCATTACTGCATCGTAGAGTCCTAAGCGATGATTATCTCCTCCACCGACTTGTACAGCATACTTCTCTAAGATACGCAATCCAGGAGTAGTCTTTCTGGTATCCACAATTCTCACATCATAATCACCAACTAACTCTTCATATTTTGCAGTCTTAGTCGCAATTCCTGACATACGCTGTAAAAAGTTAAGAGCTAATCTTTCCGCAGTTAAAATCGATTTAGCCTTTCCTCTAACTTGAGCAATTTCAGTACCTGACTTAACATAATCCCCTTCTGCCGCTAATGATTGAAACTTAATTTCGTTGTCAATACTTTGAAATACTAATTTAGCCACTTCTAAACCAGCAATTACTCCAGATTCTTTAGCTAGTAAAATTCCTTCTCCCATACAATCTTCATTAACGACCGCTTCAGTTGTAATATCACCGGTCCAAATATCCTCATTAATAGCATTATCGATTATCTCTAACACTTTCTTCTTATTTAAATTCAATCTCTAACGCCTCCCAGTCTTGCTCTCTTTGTAAGACAATATGTTTCTGCCACTTAACTTTACTCTCAGGAAAGTCTTTACGATAATGTGCCCCTCTGCTCTCTTTCCGAATTAAAGCGGATTTAACTACTAAATAAGCTAAAATAATTAGATTCTGTACCTCAAAATTTATCGTCTCTTTACAATTTATATTTAAGTATTTAAATAAACCATTTAATCTATCCATTCCCTGCTGAAGCCCATTATTATCTCGCACTATCCCTACATTTTCAGTCATTAATTTTTGTATCTCATCTTTAATCACCGTTAATGATTTTGATGATAACTCTTGACTATCATTACTAAGCTTTAAATTATCAAAATTTATATCTAGATCTTCAATATACTCTTTTGCTCTTTTAGCTACCCTTTTTCCATAAACAATTCCATCTAATAATGAATTACTAGCTAACCTATTAGCTCCATGTAGACCTAATGAAGCAGTTTCTCCACAAGCATATAACCCCTTTAAATTAGTCTCACCATGGGTATTAGTCTTAACTCCTCCCATACTGTAATGAGCAGCCGGTACTACTGGAATATACTCTTTAGTTATATCAATACCGTTTTCAAGACAGGTATTATAAATAGTTGGAAAACGTTCTTTAATAAATTCAGCATCTAACTTTGTTACATCAAGATATACGTATGCTTGATTATCACTTTGCATCTCACGATAGATAGCCCGAGCGACTATATCTCTAGGTGCTAATTCAGCTAAATTATGATATTTAGGCATAAAGCGTTCACCAGATTTATTCCTTAAAATAGCCCCTTCACCACGAACCGCCTCTGAAATTAAAAAGTTTTCTACTCCGTCTAACTGTAAAGTTGTCGGATGAAATTGAATGAATTCCAAATCCATAATTTCCACACCAGCACGATAGGCAATAGCAATTCCATCTCCAGTAGCTACTTTAGGATTAGAAGTTCTTTGATAAAGCTGCCCTAAACCGCCAGTAGCTAATACAACTACCTTCGCTAAATAAGCTAAATATTCATCATGCATTCTATCATAAACTAGAACACCATAACATCTACCGTCTTTAGTAAGTAGGTCAATAACAAATATTCCGGTCTGTAATTCGATTTGTGAATCATCTAAGATCTTTCGCATTAAAGTGCTTCTAATCTCAGTTCCTGTGGCGTCACCCCCGGCATGCAGAATTCTTCGACAACTATGAGCCCCTTCCTTAGTTAAGGCAATCTCTTCGCCATGACGATCAAAATTGACCTTTAAATCTAATAAGTCCTTAATCCTTTGACTGCCCTCATTAACTAAAATATTAACACCTTGAGGATTACATAGACCAGCACCAGCCTCTATTGTATCCTGATAGTGAAACTTAGGAGTATCATCTTCAGAAATTGCGGCGGCAATTCCACCTTGAGCATATTCCGTATTACAGTCTTGAGGTTCTTCTTTTGTCAATAAAATTACTTTCCCCTCATCACTCATATTCAAAGAACTAAATAATCCTGCAATTCCACTGCCAATCACTAAAAAATCAGTCTTAATTCTCTTAAGTTCTGCTAAATCAAAATTAACTAAATATCTAGGAATCATTCCTCTTCCTCCATTATCTACTTAACTCTAGCATTTTATCTAATGTTTCTTTTGCTCTAACCCTAATCTCTTCTTCTACTGTTATTCGATACTGCACATTCTCTAAAGCATCAGCTACATGTTTTAATGATGTTAACTTCATATTCTTACAGATTAAACCTTGATTTAAAATGTAAAAAGTCTTGTCCGGATTTTCGTTATTTAGACGATAAAGAATTCCCATTTCAGTACCAATAATGATTATTTCTGCATCAGATTCACTAGCAAACTTAAGAATCTGAGAAGTACTACCTACATAATCTGCAGCTTCAACTACCTCCGGTCTACATTCTGGATGCACAATAATTGGCGCTTCTGGATGTGCTTCCTTAACTTCATCTAAGTGATTAGCCTGCACTCGGTGATGAGTAATACAACGCCCTGCCCAAAGAATTACTTCTTTATCAGTCTGTTGTGATATGTAATGACCTAGATTATCATCAGGCACAAACAGAATTTGGTCATTATCAATCGACTCTACAATATTTAAAGCATTAGAAGAAGTACAACAGATATCACTCTCAGCCTTAACTGCTGCTGAAGAATTAACATAACAGACAACAGCAGCATCTGGGTACTCCTTCTTCTTTGCTCTTAATCCTTCAACAGTAACCATTTCTGCCATCGGACAACCGGCATTTCTTTCGGGAAGCAAAACAGTCTTATCTGGTGATAAAATAGCTGCACTTTCAGCCATAAAATCTACTCCACAAAATACAATTACATCCTCTTCTACTTCAGCTGCTTGCTGACTTAAACCTAATGAATCTCCAGTATAATCAGCAATAGCTTGTACCTCATCAATTTGATAATTATGAGCTAAAATAATCGCATTCTTCTCTTTCTTTAATCTTTCTATCTTCTTTACTAAATCAGAAGTCATAACTTCTCCTCCCTACAATCCCTTTCTTAATCTTAGTTTAACCAGTTTAAGCTTTACTATAATTGTATAATCTTGCTAACATAATTGTATATCCTAACTTATGTAATGTCAAGTGTCTTTACACCTGTAAGTAAAAAAATAATTCTCAATACATAACTTAGAGTCCTTAACCTCATACTAACTATGAGGAGATGTCTAGATATCAAAATACAATCTTTCCAAGGAGATGATAGAATGACCAAAAATAGCCACTATCTAGCAGATAATCAAACTAAAGAAATTCATGACTTAAGCAATCCAGTAATGGACTGTAAATTAGAAAAAATTAATAAAGAACATCTCATTTTTCTTCAATCAAATAAAGAATTAAAAGAATACTTAGAAAAAGGATATGATGGTTGTCCATTCTGTCTAAGAAACCATAGCCGCAAAGCTAAAAAAAGTAGTTAATTATTAACCTTAATAATCAGTTAATAAATAACCCTCTTCCTCTAACTTTGTCTCGATTAAATTAATCACCTCTTGATTTAAAGCTTCAATAGTATGTAAATGCACTCCTTCAGTTAAAGTTAATAAAGGTTTAACGGTATTGTTTTGATATTTATTAATAAAAGCATTTAAATCATCTTTAGATTGAATCATTAGCATCCCTTTTAATTCTCCATAGAGAGGATGTTCAATACTAACGTCTTTCACACGACCGCCGTACTTAATTATAGTTTCTAATTCATTTCTTATGTCAGACCCACTATGTTTACAAGCAATAGTTTTAGTCACCATCTTCGTACTTTTTTGCGGTAGAGTATATCCTTGAGAAGTAGCTAAAATTTCCGAACCTTGTGCTCTTAATAAAGCTACATCTTGAACAATAACCTGTCTACTTACTCCTAATTTTTTAGCTAACTGAGAACCTGTAATCGGTTTTTCAGCAGCTGTTAATAAGTTTTGTATTTCTTTTCGTCTTTCTTTAGCAGACATTGACTACACCTCCGTTTGATAGTAATTGGGTTAAGGTCAAGGTTGAGGTTAGAATTTAACCTCAGCCTTATCCTTAACCTTAACCCTTAGACACAAATTGATTCTCCTTAACATAAAAACGCCATAACTTATCTCGATACTCTTCAGCATAATCGATATTTATCCGCTTATCAGCAACTATTTCAACAACTTCGTCACTATCTTTAATATATAACTCTTGATTAGTCGTTAAATCGCAACCATTTAAACTACGGTCTATATCTAAAGCCTGACATAGTTTACCAGGGCCATTAGTTAGATCTTCTTTCTTTTTACTCTTAATTTGACGATTCTTCTTAATAATATCTAAACCATTAATCGGTTCTACTCCTCTTACTAAAACCGCCTCTGGTTTGCCCTCATCTCCTGCTACTACATTAAAACAGTTATACATACCATAGATTAAATAAACATAAGAAAATCCGCCTCGTTTAAACATTACTTCCGTTCGTTTAGTACGTTTATTTTGATAAGCATGACAGGCCTTATCTTCCGGACCTACATAAGCTTCGGTCTCTACTATCCTTGCTATAATCTGCTTACCACCTATTTCTCTTACTAATAGTTTACCTAATAGACCTTGGGCTAATTTTACTGCTCCCCATTTATTATAAAAATCTAACTCTAATCGCAAGCTTATGCCTCCTATGAATAAAATTCTATATTACTTATTTCTAAGTTTAAATAATTTATATATAACCCAAACAAAGACAAATATAAAGATTAACCATGGTAATAGTTCACCTATTAAAACAATTATAGCATTAATACTACCGATAAATCCTCTAATAGCACGTTTAAGACTTTCTACAATCCCTAAGTCAAAATCATTAATAACCGATTGTGGTTGAGAAATATTCACATTAATAGTTGAATAATTAATCTTATTATTATAATACTTCAATCTACCTTCTATCTGTTCAATATTAGTCCTCACTCGATTTAATTCTTTTTCAACTTTTAATATATCTTCAACTTCTTTAGCTTGATTTAAAAGCTTTAAATATCTTTCTTCCTGAGCCTTAAAGTTCTTTAATCTTGCTTGTAAATCAATATATTCAGCAGTTACATCTCTACCTCTAATCTGTTCACTCTTAAGTTCTCCTAATTCTTCAATCGCCACAATTATCTGCTGAAAATGCTTCTGTGGAATCCTTAACTTATAATGTCGGTACTCACGTTGACCTCCATTTTGCCACTTTCTAGAACTAGAAATATAGCCATTATACTTATCTAGAAGCTTACGAATCTCCTTAGTAGCTTCAGCTAAATTAGAGCTCTCTATCCTTATATCAGCCTCTTTAATTAGTTTTCTTTCTATAACTTGATCATCCATTTCTAATTTTGCTTGTTCTTGTGACATAAATTTTTCTGAAGCCTGTTTTGTAAGTACAGGTCTACTAACCCTTTGTGATTCTGATTGACAACCCGTTATTAATAATATCGACATTATTAATAGGCTAATTAAAACCACTTTTTTATTTATGGTAGCTTTTACCAAGTAAATCCACTCCCTCTTTGAATTAAAATATTCTATAATCATTATAACATCTGTTACTCTAAAAACAAAACCTTTTATGCAAACAATTAATTATAATTTCTCCTATTTATGGAATTTTAACTTTTACTCCAAACCCTATCCCTCTTTTCGATTTTTACCTGCTATTAAATGTATAAAAGCATACATAATGTAAAAAAATATAAAAAAAGATTTTAAAGAAATTTAATAAAGGAGGAATTATATGTCCCATAAGATAAGAATTCATTATGACAATAAGAACGGTTTTGAAGAGCCAATTATGTGGAACTGGGTTAGTGATGGTGCTACTTTAGAAAGAGAGATAACTCCCGATGGTGAAGATGAGTTTGGTCTCTATTATGACTTGAACCATAATCGTAGCAACTTTAATTTTAACTTTAAAGATGGCAAAAGAGAAAGTACTTCTTGGGAAGATAAGAATCGACACTATCACTTACATCTAGGTGATGAAGTCTGGACTATGGCTGATAGACATAATATCTATCCAGTTCGTCCTGCTGAGCCTAAAGGAAATATTAAAGATTATTATCAAAAGATCAAAGGTCTTATTTATGAAGATAACTTCTATTTTCCAACAACCGATGTCTCAGGTATGGGCACCCCATCTATGCTAGGTGGAAACCTATTAAAAGATGGTTCAGTTATCTTTGGCTTCTTTCATCCTCGAGCAGCCCAAGTCTATTTAGTCGGTAATTTTAATGACTGGCAATGTCCTGGACATCCTAACCCACAACAGGATAAATTTATTAAGATGGACCTCTATCGTGGTTTCTACTATCAACCCAACATTTGGTTAGCTCATATTCAACCTGAAGACCTCCCTTCTCAACCTATTGAATATAAATTCTATATTCAAGGCGGAGCTACTGACGAAGCACGCTACGTACCAGACCCTTATACTAGACTATATAGTGATGATTATAAGAATCGTAATTCAGTAATAGTCAATCCTACAGAATTTAAATGGACTGACCAAGACTGGGAAACTCCTAATATGAAAGATCTAATCATCTATGAACTAAATATTTATGGATTTACTGATAATGACCCTGATATCCCTGATGAAATACAAGGAACTTTTAAAGGAGTTACTAGACGGATTAAGGAAGGTTACTTTAATGAATTAGGAGTAACTGCCATTGAGCTTATGCCTACTGCCGAAGTACCCATGCAACGTGGTTTAGGCTATGAGCCAGCTACTTTCATGGCTATAGAGAAAAACTTTGGAACTCCTGATGATTTCCGTGAAATGGTTAATGAAGCCCACCACCATGGATTAGCAGTCTTTACTGATCAAGTATTTAACCATACTTCTAATGACTTTAACCCTCTCTGGAACTTAATCGATGATGGCTCTAAACCAGGAGGCTTTTACTTCTCTGGCGAAACCCAATGGGGTAATAAAGTAGCAACAGGAAGAGAAGAAGTAGATAATATGCTTATCGATTGTTGTAAGATGTTAATTAAAGAATATCATATTGATGGTTTCCGCTTTGACGCTACTAATAGCCAATTCTTAAATCACAAACTTTTACATCGTTTAGCCCACGAAATTAAGGATTCTGACTTTAAGTCTGATGCTATCTTAATTGCCGAAAATCTACCTAACCAAAAAGACCTTAACTTAGAAGGTTATAATGGTTATGCACAATGGAGTAATATCTTCCATGACAAGATAAAAGCTCTCTTAAGAGAAGGGACCTTTGAAGGTGCTGAAAGTAGCACTGATAATTTAGGTACCATGTTCTATTTTAGTAAAGATAAGTATGCAGCCCATACTAACAATGTCGTTAACTTTGCTGAAAGCCATGACGAAAATAGCGTTCAATACGAAGTAGGGACTGGTGGTGAGCACCTAAAAGATCCAGAAATTAAAAATAGAAAAGCAAAATTAGGTCTTATGTCAACAATGGTCGCTCTTGGCCAACCAATGATCTATATGGGCCAAGAATTTGGGGTTGAACGAGAAAGAAATCGAATTAAAGTTCCATGGCATAGTTACTCTGAAGAAACTAACCATTTCTATCAATGGACAAAAGGATTAATTAACTTAAGAAAACGATACGAAAGTTTAAGAATAGACGGTTATAATCCGATTGAAGAAAGCAAATTTACTTGGATTCTTGCTCCTTGGTTAGATAAAAGACATGGCGGCAATAAAAAAGTTATTGGTTGGCGAGCTAATGCCAAAGGAGATAATGAAGGAAGCATATTAATTATGTTAAATTTTGAGCCGCAAGAAGTAAGAATAGATGTAGAATTCAATACCCCAGGAAGATGGATTAAATTAGCTGATATTGATGAAGTTAATGACCTACCTCCTATCGGAGACCGAGACCTCAATGACCCAGTTAATATCAATTTAGATAGTGAAAAGTTCTCTAACTTTGCCTTACCTCCTTATAGTGGGTTTATTTACAAACATCATACAGAACAAGTTCATTAAATTGGTATCAGAAAGGAGTAAATAAATGAAGGATATATATGTAATCTTAGCTTTCCATGCCCACGAACTTCTATGGGAACTTCCTAATACTTTATTATCGTATTTAGATGAAGAAAACTCTATGAAAGACTCCTTAACGACAGAAAATTATTTAAAGGAAAGACAAGAAGAAGGTAGAGATATCTATACCTTATGTAGTAAATTTGGTGATAATCTAGATGCTCCTTTATGTGTAGAATATACTAATGAACTTTTAATCCAAATAAAAAAAGTTATGCCTGAAACTTTTGAACAACTAAAGCAAGACTATAAACGGGGAAGAATCTATCCCTTATATGGTCATGCTCATCATGCACATGTTTCTTTATTAAATCAAGATGAAATTAAACAAGAGATAGCCTGGAATAGACAGTATCTTCATAACTCGATGAAAGTTCCTTATCCTAAGTATAATGGATTATTTCCGCCGGAAGATTCCCTAGACCATGATAAATTAGGAGCAATTGAAAAAGCCAATATTGATTATCTAATCTTCCCTCATTTGGAAGAAGGGAAAGTACCTTATGAAATAGAGAAGGAAGGTGATTACACTTATAAGCCTTTCTTCATTGCAGCACCAAATCAGAATATTCTTGCTTTTCCACGAAATTTCCCTGTATCACAAGAAATATGGCGTCCAATTACAAAGATGAAGCGGGATGAAGTTAAGTCACAGGGCTATATGTTAGGAGACTTTCCTGTCTTCGATAATGAATATATCGATGGTGACAAAGAAGAGTTTCCGATTAGCATGGAGCAAGGAGTTGCAATGTATAAGAAGGTTCTACGCCAAGAACTCGAAAATGCCCCTAATAATGGAGTATTAACCTATATTCAAGACTTAGAATTAATGGACTTTGGAGATATAGCCCTAGAAATAATGGAAAAAGCCTGGAAGGAGATCTTATCTGAAGACAAAGAAAAATATAAGATACAATTTGTTACTCCAGATCAATATATAGATAAAGTCTTAGATAAAGAAGCAATAGATAAACTAGCTAAAGTTAAGTTTGATAAGGTCTGCTGGGCACCAGAAATCAGACTTATTCTTAGAACTGATGGTCATTATCCACCAATAGGAGTAAGCGGAACCGGAAAGTATACTAGAGAAAAGACTGGAATCTATGACCATCCCCACATCTTTTGGGAGAATGGCAAGTACTACTGTGGTATCTTTGATCAGCTAATCAACCTGTTTAGTATAACTGATACTATCCCGCTTAATATAGAAAAGCTTGGACAAAAAGATTATGATCTAGCAAAAGAAAGTTTAGAATCACAAGTCATTCTATATTCAAGAATCATGAAGCGAGCTTGTAACTGGGGCTGGCGTCCAACCGAAGGAAGACAGAAAAGACCATGTTTATTAGGTTATTTACTCGCTTCTACTCTCTTAAAACGACTTGAAGAAACCCCAGACGCTTTAACTCTAAATAGGGAATTACAGAGGATAGATAACCATAACTTAGTCGGGCTAAGCGAAACCCTCGAAGTCTTCATTAATGGACGGTTAAATTATCTGCGCTATGGTTTAGATGAGTTGAGTGAAAAAGAAGATAAAGACTTATCACCTGCATACGCTCTATTTAAAGATGTTGAAGACTGGAAACAGGAAGCTTTAAAACAAACAAAAAAATTATATACTATTAATCAAAGTAAGATGACACCTAAAAATTTAAAAGAAATCTTAAAACTTTTACAAGATTATTCACAAGCAGTATATCTTGCTACCGATTTTATTCAAAAGATATGGGGTGAAAGCTCAGACCCAGAATTTATAGTAGCTAAGATGTATCACTATCTTTATGACCTTTATCCACCTATCTTTCCGCAGATGATCGATACAATAGCTACTATGAATGAGAAAGATATAGAAGAATATTTTGCAAAACTTTAAGAAAAAAGGCTGCTAATGAATTAATTAATTCATTAACAGCCTAAAATAATATAACTAAGGTTCTTCAACACACTACATATATGCCATCAATATAATTTCATCCCCTATCGTTCACTTTGCTCCTATGATTATATGCGAAAGCTAATTTTAAACTAATATTAATTATTTAATTCAGTTTCAATAATCAACATCTGACCTTCCTTTAGTTCTTCACTTCTTCCTTCTTCTCTTCCACCATACCTTGTCCAATTAGAATTAAATATCTGTCTTCCAGCAGGATGACTAATCGCTACTCCACTTTCACCTAGATTAAAGTAAGCCATTAATTTAGCATTTTCATACCAGCGTGATACTTTAATGGTTCTTTTCTCTTCATCTACTTCTACCTCTAATCTATCTTTATCTAATCTCTTTAGAACTGGATGGGAGACTCTTAAATTTATTAAATCTTTGTAGAAATTAAATATCGATTGGTTCTCTTTATCCCATTGATCTTTAGGTGTTAATTTTGAATTATAAAAGGTCTCTGAATCCTGTGGACCAGGCACTTCATCCCAACTGAAATTTTCGAATTCTTTTCTTCGTCCCTCAGAGACTGCTTTTTGTAATTCAGAATCTTGATAATCCGTAAAGAATAAAAACGGCTTCTTCTCTCCGTACTCTTCCCCCATAAAAACCATCGGAATATAAGCCGAAAATAAGACCAAACCAGCAGCTGCTTTTAAATATGGAAACTCTATTAAAGTAGCAATTCTATCACCCTTAGCTCGATTTCCTACTTGGTCATGATTTTGCAGAGCTACTACAAACTGGTTCCCAGGATGTTGAGAGGCATCAGTACCCCGCTCTTCATCTAAATATTCTGAATATTGACCAGTATATAGGTAGTTCTTATATGCTTTCTCGAAATCTTTAATCTCTCCATAATCCATATAATACCCTTCAGCTTCTCCGGTCATAGTTACATGAATACAATGATGAAAATCATCCATCCATTGCGCATCAATGCCATAACCGCCTTCATCTAATGGCTTAATTAACTGCACATCATTACTTTCACTCTCCGCAATTATTACTATTTCCCTATCTAATTCATCAGCTATTATTTTTACAGTTTCACTTATTTTAGCTAAGATGTGAACCGGACTTTCATCCTTAATAGCATGAACTGCATCTAATCTCAACCCATCAAAATGATAGACTTCTAACCAATAACGTATATTATCTAAGACCATCTGCCTAGTATATTCACTATAATGATCATCAAAATTTACTGCTGGACCCCAAGGGGTTTCGTGTTTATCAGTAAAATAAGGTCCATACTCAGGTAAATAGTTCCCTTCAGGTCCAAAATGATTATAGACTACATCCAGAATTACCCCTATCCCTTTCTGATGACAGCAGTCTATTAAATACTTTAAATCATCCGGCGTACCATAATTACTATTCACGCTAAATAAACCAGTTCCATCATACCCCCAATTCCATCTTCCTGGCGTCTGAGTAATTGGCATAATCTCTATTGTATTAACGCCCAACTCTAATAGATAATCAAGCTTATCCACTGCTGCTCTAAATGTACCTTCCTCAGTAAAAGTTCCTATATGAACCTCCATGATAATTAATTCCTCTTGCTTATGTCCTTGCCATCGACCATCCTGCCAATGATAAACTTGATGGTCAATCAGCTGTGAAAATCCATGTACTCCATTAGGTTGAAAATTAGAATAAGGATCAGGCAACTCTTGCTCATCATTAAGTTTAAATTTATATAATAGATTTAAATCTTCAACTCCTATTGTAGTAGTATAAAGATGAGGCTTCTCCTCAATCATAGGAACTTCTGTTCTCTTACCTCGCTCCTTAATAACAAACTTCACATCGTCTTTCTCAAAAGCAAAAACCCTAACCTTAACATTCTTCTTTTGATAATCGCTAATCCAAGCACCCATTCTACCAATAAACATTTAAATACCACCTTTTCATTTAATTCCAACTGCCATTACTCAACCTCAGCCTTAACCTTAGTCTCAATCTTAACCTCAACCTTAGCCTTAACCTAATATTTCCTCCAACTCAATATCTTTAACTTGGTCATAGCGATAATGAGCTTTACCTACTCTTGCATCTGGACCAATCCCAACTGCTATCATATTAGCTCTTAAGGCTGCCACTATCCCCGCTTTAGCATCCTCTATAACTACACAACTCTCTGGAGCAACTTCTAATTTTTCTGCTGTATGAAGAAAGATATCCGGCGCAGGCTTAGCATTATTAACACTATGCCCATCGGAGATCGTATCAAATATATCTCCTACTCCTAGATTCTTGATAACCGGCTTAACATTTCTGCTAGATGAAGCAACCGCAAGTTTAAAATTCCTCTTCCTTAATTCCATTATTATCTCTTTAATTCCAGGTAAAAGGTCTTCTTCAGTAATCTCATTTATAAACTCTTGATAATAACCATTCTTACGCTCCATCATCTCTTCCTTCTCTTCTTCACTCACTTCTCGACCATCCAGTAAGATTTCAAGTGACTTACGTCTTGATACTCCTCTAAGTTCTTCATTATCTTCTTTAGAAAAGTCTATTCCCTCTTCTTCTGCTAAACGCTTCCAACCTAAATAATGATACTTTGCTGTATCTGTAATTACTCCATCAAGGTCAAATATGAAGGCTTTAATTTTATCCTTAATTATGATCACCTCTTTTTAGCAATAGAATATTATCGACTAAATGAGCTTAATGTTTATAAGAGTTCGCAAACTCTTATATTTTCGTTCACTTCAATTATATTTGAAATCTAGGTTCTTGCATAATCAATTGATATCGCCTACGAATTCCGCAACGACTTTCATAAATAAAACATGTGTTGTTTTCAAACTCCCTAACGGTCAAACAGAAAACAACTTTAACCATGTTTTATTTACTCCAGTCTGCTCCATTCTAAATGGCTAACATCATTCGATTATGCACGAAATCTAACTTTTTAACTGATATTACTCCAATACTATAATTCTTTAGTAGCTATTCTTTGTTTAGACTGATTTAAGTTAATCTCATTATCTGCATGAATAATATTTAATTCCTCTCCACTTAATAATTCATACTTTACATTATCCTCTTTAACTACAACCTTAATCTGCCGATTTTGAAACTTAATCTTAAATTCATACCCGTCCCAATCGACTGGCAAATAAGGATTAAAATAAAGCTGTCCATTATAATTTCGCATCCCAGCAAACCCCATCACTAATACTAACCAAGAGCTGGCCATACAAGCTGCATGTATACCTTGATAAGTACTTTCATGATAGTCATCAAGATCTATTCTAATCGTATGTAACAAATAATTATAAGCATCTTTATAATATCCAATCTCACTCGCAATTATGCTATAAATTGATGGCGATAGAGATGAATCATGAATAGTCTTAGGTTCATAAAAGTCATAATTGGCTTTCTTTTCTTCCAAGTTAAATTGATCCCCTAGTAATAACATTAACAGAATAATATCAGCCTGTTTTATCACCTGATAACGCCATATAATTAGTGGATGCCAGTTTCTAACTAATGGAATATCCTCCTCATCAATATTCTCTACATCAATAGATGCTTTGTATAAGAATGAATCATCTTGCGGATGAATGCCTAGTTCTTCATTATAAGGAAGATAAATATCTTGGATAATATTCTTCCATTCTTCTACTTCCGAATCCTTAAGCTTAACCCTCTCTTTTAATAAATCTAAATGGTGAGGGCTATCTTCTGCCATTAACTCAATTGTCTTAACTGCAGACTTCAAATTGAATTTAGCCATATAATTAGTATAGCAATTGTTGTTCTCGCCTGGTTCATACTCATCTGGACCACACACTTCATTAAAACAGAATTTATTATCATTTAAAGGGATATAATCACCTAAACTAACCCACATTCGGGCAGTCTCTACTAAAATTTCACTTCCATATCGATATAAAAATTCGTAGTCATTAGTAGCATTATAATATTGATAGATCCCATATGCTATGTCAGCATTAATATGATACTGAATTGTTGAGCCCATAAAGAATCCAGATGCTTCCTCTCCATTTATTGTTCTCCAAGGAAAAAGGGCACCATTTAATTTCATTCTACTAGCATTATCTCGTGCTTCATCAAGTGTCTTATAACGATACATTAATAACTCTTTAGCAATCTTAGGCTTACTATATAAGAAGAAAGGAAGAATATATATTTCTGTATCCCAAAAATAATGTCCCTCATAAAACTCACCAGTTAAGCCTTTAGCTGCTATATTAGCTTCCCCATCTCTACTAGTTGATTGTAAAAGATGAAAAGCATTAAACCGAAAAGCCTGCTGTAACGCTGGTTTATTATAAATTTTCACATCTACATCTTCCCAGTAATTACGAAGAAAATTTTTATGCTCACTTAAAATTTTTTGCCAACCCTTTGTCACTACACTCTCTAACTCATTTAAAATCTGGTCTTTTAAATAATTTCTATCGATATCTAATGAGGTATATAAACAAGCATATTTTGTTAAGCAATATTCATTCTCCTTATTAGCTTCTATCTTAAACTGATTCACTAACTTATCTTCCTGAATAAAATAGGATTCTTTAAAATCAAAATTAGAAATTGATAACCTGTTCCTGATACCAGCACCAATAGAAATATCACTATTTTGAGTCTCTTGAATAATATATCCTTTTTTCTCCACAAACCCCATATCACTGATCTTTAAAGCTTCTTGATTTCGTAAGGTATGATAATTTCTTGCATCTCCATCAATCGATGATGAAAACTCTATTGTCCCATCAAAATTAAGTGGAGTAACCTTATAGTTAATCACTCCAATATGCTTATGAGTAAGAGATAAGAAACGAACAATTTTAATCTGTACTCTCTTTCCTTCTGGACTAGTCCAAACTAACTCTCTAATTAAAGTCCCCTCCTTCATATCCAGAATACGCTGGTAACTACTCACCTCTCCTTTTAACATATTAAACTTTTCCCTAGCTAAATAAAGGTCTATTCCGGTCCAATCAGCTAAATTTAAGATCGTCTGTCTCTTTTCTGGCAAATCAGGAGCTTTCTCTCCATAAATCATATCTTCTATTTCATATATCCCATTTATATAAAGACCAGGAGTTGTAGTTTCCGATGGCCCAGTGTATTCTTCTTCTAAAGTACCTCTTAAACCCATATAGCCGTTACCAAGAGCAAAAATAGTCTCATTATGATGATTGTACTCTACCTTAAACTCTTCCTCAGTTATCTTCCAGGGCTCATATTTATATAGTGGAGACTGACTAACCTTTTTCCGATGATAATCACGCATAAATAATATTCCTTTCTATTTAAGAAATCTTTTAGTTACAATAACCTCTTAACTTTTTATTTTATTATTCGACTATTATTTAAATTTATACAGAAATTAAAGGTAATATACAATAAAAATACTACCTCTGTGATAAATTAAATGATTTTAATGTGATGAAATTAACAGATGAAAAACCTAAAATAAGCTATCATATAGACAAGAAGAGAACAATAATAGTTAACAATATTATAGCAAGCTAATCAAGCTAATAATAATTACTCAATAAAATTAAGTTACCGAAAGGGGTAGATAATAATGGCTAAAAGAAAAATTATTAAAATCGACGAGGAAAAATGTAACGGATGTGGTGAATGTGTAACTGGATGTCATGAAGGAGCATTACAGATTATTGATGGAAAAGCTAAGTTAGTAAATGAATCTTTCTGTGATGGTTTTGGTGACTGTATTGGTGGATGTCCAACTGGAGCGTTAGTTATTGAAGAAAGAGAAGCTGAAGAATTCGACTTAGAAGCAACAGCAAAACATGTTAAGGAATTACGAGGTGAAGAAGCAGTTAATGAAATGATGAAAGCTCAAAAAGCTCACGGACAAGAGATTCCTAACCAAAAGCCTCAACACTCTGGAGGATGTCCTGGTGCTAGAATGAGAATGATGGAGAAAAATAATGAAAGCAAAGATACAAATGAAGATAATAATGAAGCTAGAGTAGAATCACAACTACAACAATGGCCAGTAGAAACTCATTTACTTTCACCTTCAGCTCCTTACTTTAAAAATGCTGATCTATTAGTTACAGCTGACTGTGTCCCAGTAGCTTATGCTAATTATCATCAAGATTTATTAAAAGGTAGAGCTGTAGCAATCGGTTGTCCTAAATTAGATGATGCCAATGCTTATATAGAAAAGTTCAAAGCGATCATTAAGAATAATGACCTAAATAGTATTACAGTAGCACGTATGGAAGTTCCTTGCTGCGGAGGTTTAGTACAGATCGTTAAGGAAGCTGTTCAGGAAGCCAATTCTGATTTAGATGTTAATGTAAAGATTATAAGTATTGATGGTAAATTGAAATAAATAAAGTATTATTGACTATCTAAAACAAGATTAATACAAAAAGAGTTTCAATCAGAATTCCGATTGAAACTCTTTTTATTAGCTAAGAATCTTTAAAACACTATGCCGCAAGCTCCTCTTCGACTGAATCTTTCGCTCGTTTATCCTGTAAAATCCAGACTAAAATTAAAACAACTAATCCTATCAGATCACTAGATAATCCAGGCATCAATAAAGCTAATGCACTAATTATTAGCAATCCTCTCTCTACTAAATTAGTTTCTAGCTTCAAATAACCTAAAACTCCTCCTGCTAAGGCTAACACACCTAATAAAGCACTACCTGACATCGTAATAATTTCTAGCCAATTAGTATCAATTAATAACAGTTCAGGAGAATAAGCAAAGACAAATGGAACAACAAAACCAGCAATTGCTAACTTAACCGCTGTAATTCCGGTCTTTAAAGGATTAGAACCAGCAATTCCAGCTCCTGCGTAAGCAGCTAATGCTGCCGGTGGAGTTAGATCTGCTACTACTCCAAAGTATAATACAAATAAATGAGCTGCTAAGATTGGCACTCCTAATTTAACTAAAGCAGGAGCAGCCATAGCCGCTAAAACTATATAAGTTGCCGTTGTTGGCAATCCCGTTCCTAAAATAGTACAAGCCACCATAGTAAATACTAAAGCTAAAAAGAGATTTCCATTAGCTAAAGCAACAGTAATTGTCGTAAATTTTAATCCTAAACCGGTTAGAGTCGTAACTCCAACAATAAACCCAACACAAGCACAGGCCGCCGCTACTCCTAATGCACTTCGAGCACCTTCTTCTAATGTTATAATCACGTCTTTTAAACTCATTCTTGTATCTTTACGTAAAAAACTCAAACCGAAAGCTAAAACTATACCTACAAAAGCTGCTCTAAGTGGAGTATAACCTTGGAATAGATAATAGAAGATAGCAGCTAGAGGAATTAACATATGTCCTCGTGTCTTCAAAATATCCATAACTTTAGGAATTCGGTCCTTGCTCATACCGCTTAGTCCTAACTTCTTAGCCTCAAAATGAACCATTAAACCTACAGATAAATAGTATAAGAGCGCTGGTAAGATTGCTGCCTTAGCGATAGTCATATATGGGACACCAATAAATTCAGACATAATAAATGCTGCCGCCCCCATAATCGGTGGCATGATCTGTCCTCCAGTAGAAG
This sequence comes from Candidatus Frackibacter sp. WG13, assembly GCF_900114655.1. Classification (GTDB taxonomy): domain Bacteria; phylum Bacillota; class Halanaerobiia; order Halobacteroidales; family Acetohalobiaceae; genus Frackibacter. The sequence goes on along the minus strand of NZ_FOTT01000016.1, from coordinate 26,160 downwards.
CTGATGCCTCTACAGCTGCAGCAAACCGTGGTTTATAACCAACATTCTGCATCAACGGAATAGTAAATGAACCAGTAGTTACCGTATTTGCTACTGAACTTCCTGAAATAGAACCCATTAAACCACTAGAAACTACAGCAGCCTTTGCTGGTCCACCAGTAGTTTTACCGGTCAAAGCAATTGCTAAATCGATAAAGAGTTCACCTAATCCAGTTCGTTTAGCAAAAGCTCCTAATAATAAGAATAAAAAGACATAAGTCGCCGAAACCCCGAGAGGAATTCCGAAGATTCCTTCAGTAGTAAAGAACATATAAGTCGTAAGTCTTGAAAGAGAAAAACCTCTATGAGCTAACATCCCTGGCATTTGTGGACCAAAATAAGCATATATCAAGAAAATAGAAGAAATAAGTGGTAACTCCCAACCAATTACTCGTCTAGTTGCTTCCAGTACTAAAATAATAGCAATACCAGCCATAATTTCATCTACATTAGTATAGATTCCTGCTCTTCTAACTAACTCCATATAATTAATTAAAATATAACTAGTAACTACTGCCCCTAAAATAGCCAGAATATAATCGATAAATAATAATTTTTTGTTATCCATCCACTTCTTCTTAGCAGGATATAATAAAAAGATTAAGACTAAAAGAAAGCCTAAATGTACTGCCCTTTGTTTTAGAGCCAATAAAACTCCAAAACCAGCGGTATAAAGATGGAACAGAGACATCCCAACAGCAATAATAGTAATAATAATAGCCATAATTCCTGTATAATTTCTGAAATTACTAGTAGTATCAAACTCTTTTAATAGCTTCGATGTATCTTGTGTTTTCTTGTCTGCTTCAGCCATTTTATTACCTCCTTTGTAATCAATTGAGTAATTTATATTTTAATAAAGCCAATAAACTCTTTTCTTTAACTTTTATTATTACTAAATTCTGAGGTTCTGTCATCTGGTATAATTTATACTCTTGTTTATTAATTATGAACCTATGCAATGCATAATCACTAACTCGTAGGGGAATTAAATTTAGCTCTTTATCGATATTTTTAATTTCAAATTTATCATCCTCTATAACATAAGTATGTTGCTTTAAAAATGGTAACCCTGCACCATAAGATTCATATTTAGTCCCGGTCAAATATAACTTATCATCTTTAACTGCAAAGTATTCCCAAACTGGCGTTCGCTCCACTGAATGCAAATACTTAATAGCAAACTTAACAGTACCTTGACCTGGCTGCTGCCAAATTACCTTACCACTTTCTGATTCCTTAATTACTAGCCATTTAGAATTAACTATCAAAAGACTACTTATTACCAAAACTATAATTAAAATAATCATAAACAAATTATTATTACGCATAAAATGATAACCGGGCATTATTAATAATGCCCGGAAATCCTCCTCCCATTACTTTAGTAAATGTTAGAGCTATGATTTATTTTACTTCTTCAAAGTATTTTTTAGCTCCTGGATGGAGTGGAATAGTCATTCCGTCCTGTGCATTCTCAACCTTAATATCTTTAGCTCGCTTATGAGCTGCAATTAAAACATCTCTATTCTCAAAGATTGCCTTAGTAATATCATATACTAATTCTTTCGACAAGCTCTTCTGTACTACTAATGTAGCCTTTAGAGCAATAGTCTGCACTTCTTCCTCTTGACCATTATAAGTATTAGCTGGAACTTCAACTTTAGTTAAATAAGAATACTTGGAATTTAACTCTTTAATCTGTTCATCAGTAAAGTTCATTAAATCGATATTCTGAGTAGCGGCAACATCCATCACTGCTGCTGTAGGCACACCTGCTGTTAAGAAGACAGCATCTATTTGACGGTTCTTTAACCTTCCTGCTGCTTCAGCAAAAGAAAGAAAGTCTTCTTCTATATCATCATAAGTAATACCAAAAGTATTCAAAATCTGCTTAGCATTTGCTTCTACTCCACTGCCTGGAGCTCCAACCGCTACTCTTTTTCCTTTTAAATCTTTAATATCAGTAATATTTGCTTCATCACGAACTACAACTTGGATGATTTCTGGATATAAAGTAGCAACTCCTTGCATATTTGTAATTGGCTTACCTTCAAACTTATTCTTACCATTAACAGCATAACTGGCAATATCATTCTGTAGAATTGCTAACTCTACCTGCTTCTTACCAATCAAGCGACTATTAGTTACCGAAGCACCTGTTGACTGAGCTGAAGCACTTACGTTAGTAACTTCTTCATTAATAATTTTAGCTATCGCTCCACCTATTGGATAATATGTTCCAGACGTTCCTCCAGTAGCAATCGACAAAAATTGCTTCTCCTCTTTTTGCTGGTCTGCTGCATTATTATTTCCTGATGAACAACCAACAACAATTAAACCTACTACTACTAACAAGATTAAAGACATCGTTACTCCTTTTTTTCTCAATCTCATACTCACTACTCCTCCTTAATATTTTTTTCACAACCTAACCCATAGTAACTCATATTATAGCAGATTACTAGGGTCTTGTCAAAAAAAGTACTGACTCAAAGTCAGTACTGATTCAACTATTATTCTCTTCTAAAACTGCGACATTTAGTACCTTCTGCCCTTGTAGTATAAGGACTATTATCATCACAATAAACTTTAATCTTATCTAATGTACACTCTTCTTCTAATTGGTGGACACAGTTGACTACATGACATTCAATTTCTGCCATTATCTTCACCTCTTATCTTTATCTTTAATAATATATTAACCAAACTAATATTATTTATAACCTAATATTTTAATTCACATAAATATGCTTATATTTAAAATTAATTTTGGCTATCTTAAAAGATAAGGACGGTGATATAAATGAGAACATTAATTATTAGATTTGGAATTGTTGCTATCTTAATGCTGTTTATTGGATTTATCAGTACTACTTTTAACTCTTTAGCTGTATTAAATCTAATTTTAGTCTCTTTAATGATCTCTATTGCTAATTATCTAGTCAAATTTATCTTAGATGAAGGCACTGCTCCTATTATTAGGGGGATAGTAAATTTTATTGTAGCCACTATAATTCTTACTTTCTTTACTGGATTAGGTTATGGTACTTTTCTAGCAGCCTTAATTATTGGCTTATTAGAGACTATAATCTTAACTAGAATCTAATATCATCTCCAAAGCTCCTAAATCAGGGGCTTTTTTATTTTGCGTTTATTATTGATTGGCTTTGCGTTCATTACTCTTCTTCCTTTGCAATTATTACCGTTTCAATTCTTAAATGCAATTTGATTAATTAGCTTATTGTTTTTACGAATATTATTTTTTGCTTTAATGATAATAAAAATAGCTATTTATCCCACAACTTATCCACATCCCTTTGGATTAGTTACTCCTCATAATTAACTATGCTTGGACAATTTAAATAATCAAGATAATAACCAGAGTCCGAAAAGATATCATCAATGATTTCATCTGATAACTCCAAATCTAATTCAATATCGATATGAAGTTCATTTACTAAATTAGCTAAATCATCTATTACTTTATAGATATAATCTTTACGACCTTCTAGAGTTGTAAGTGAATCATCATCAACACTAACTTGATCAAAGTTTAACGAATTAATTATTACTTCATTAAAATTTTTTAATAAAAATGCTTTCTTTATACTACTACATATATCCTGTAAACAGAAGTGATCTAATTGCCCAGAGAAATCATCTTCTCCTGCAAACACAAGTTCCACCTTATCTAACTCTGATATCGATTTAATATTTAAAATTAATTTTCCACCTTTCATTACTCTCACCTCTTAACTTCAATACCAAAATTAGGATTTCTATTTATTAATATACTACATAATAATTAAATTTCCTGCATAGATTAGAAGTATAAGGTAGTTTGTGTTTGTTAAAAATAAATTGCAAATAAGAAATAAAGGTTTGTTTTTGAGAGATTAAGCAAATTTGCTTAAACACAAAATTGAGGTGTAAAAATGAATCAAGTTGTAAATAACTTTTCAAAAAAAGAAACTGAGACTTTTTATTATCAATTGAATCCAGGAGCACGTATTAAATTTATTAGAAAAAAGCTAATGGCTTCTTCCAATAGAGATTACTCATTAACAGCTCTGGCTAAAGAAATTAATACTCACGCTTCTACTCTTTCACGCTTTGAAAATAACAACACTAATTTGCAGTTAGAAACATTCTTAAAATTAACTAATTATCTAGATTGTAGTTTAGACTTAGCTCTTAAAGGGAGATTAATCTATCGTAATCCTAAATTTAATTCAGTCATCAAAGAAGAACTAAAAAACTTAACCAATTATAACAAACGAATTAAATATATTCATAAAGAACTTAAGCTAAATACTAAAGACTTAAAAGAATCCATCGTCAGTCTTTCAACTTTTAATAAAATTATTAATAATAAAGTCAAACCTAAAATTAAAACGATTGTCCAAATCGGCGACTTATTTGATATAAGTCTGGACTTATTAATTCATGGTTACCATCCAAATAACCAACTAAAACCTCTTGACCAATATAAAACTAATTTAAAGCGTCTAACAACCGATTTTCCGGATCAATTAAAAATTTTAAAAACAATTACTGATCGACAATTTGATAAAGAAGACTTAAAGTTAAAGTTTACTAATATTCTTAATCACTTAATAAAGGTAATAGATTTATTACCTAAACAACTAAGATTAAGTGAATTACTAATTCATAATTTCCAGTCTAAATTAGATAAGGTTATAAAATTCTACCAACCACTAGCTAGAATTATTAAAGTTTTAGATAAAATCATTAAGACCTCTGCTACAACTATGACTATAAAGACTGAATTTATTAATTCTTTAATAACTATTGAACAGAAACTAAACGAGTTACTGCTCACTTTAGACGGCTTACATTTTCATCAACAAGCTAAAGAAGTCAGCTTTGATAAGTCATTAACCATCTTTAGTACTATCATTAATCCTTTATCGCAAATTGCTCAAAATTTAGAAGACTTATCCTTCTCTAATTCAACTATATCAAAGACTACTCAAAAAAATAATGATAATCCTAATACTACTAATAAAACAATTGCACCAAATAAGTCTCTTGTTCAAAGGACTAACCATAGCCTTTCTAATCAGACAGAGATTAACCGTAAATATAGCCCTAGTCTAAAAAAACTCTATTTGGAAGTAGACGAGCAACTAAATAGAGTTAAGAAAGAATTAAATAAATACCAAAATAAATTAAATCATAATCAACAAATAGAAAAATTGCCAGTTCCCTGGCAATTATATGACTTATTACAATTAGAATTAAAATTATTATTAAATAAGGAATTCATCTTAAAAAACTCACCAAATAAAAACATAGAAATAACCTTACAGAGATTATTACTATATCTAATAAATTTTTTATATCCTTTTAGTAAGCTATTAAAAGGGTTAAATAATAAAACTATCTATCAAGAATATTATACTAATCGTTTAATCAAAATTATAGCTCAAGAATTATTAATATTACCAACTGATTATAACCTATTATCAGAAAATCTATTGAAAAATTTTAAACACAAGACTGAAGAATTTATTAATGTGATAAATACCACTTAATTTATTCAATAAATATCTAGATTAATCCCTTTTAAAGTGACACTTTGCCTTTCATTCTGTATTATAATTAAAAAAGGGGCTATAATATAGCCCCCTTAAGTTTAATCTTTCTTCTTAGTTTTTATCTCTGGTGCCTCATCATGAATATCAAAATCATCTGGACTTATATCTTCAGCCATTTCAATATCGTCAATACTAATATCCTCACCAAATTCCATATCATCGGGGTTAAAAGCCTCTACAATTTCAATAGTCTCTTTATTAAGTTCTTTAGTTGGTGGAATTTTATTTTTAGCCATTCCTGATTCCTCCCTTTAATATTTACTCTTTAGTATTTCCTATCTTTAAGAAATTAATCAAAATAGAAATTTTCATTAATGGAAAGAATCAGGAATCGAATCCATAATTCGTTTAGTTAATTCCTTAGCATTCTTAGTCGTTACGTATAGCTCACCAGTAGTATCTAAAGTAGCTAATAAAACATCTTTAATCTTAGTAACCCCTTGTTTCTTTAATTCGCTCATTAACCATTCTTCATTTAAGTCTAGCTTTTTTAAATTTTTATGATTAATCTTACCATCATTAATAACAATAGCTGGTATCCCTTCATAATCAGTATCTAAATCTAAATCTTCGGGAGTAATACCTCGTTTTTGTGATTTTGGCATTACTGTCAAGGTGCCTGAAGTCTCTAGAATAGCAAATTCAACATCAGCAATATTAAAGGTACCGCTCTCTCGTAATTGAGCCATTAAGTCATGAATATTATATCTGGAATTTTTCATCTCATCCTCTACAATCTCACCATTTTTAATTAAAATACTAGGGCTACCATTTAATAATTTTCTCATTTTTTCGCTCTTAAGAGATAAAAAAGAGATAATAAGTTGAAAAGCACTTAATGAGAGTATAGGGACAATAGCATGAATAAGTGGTGCTTGATGATCTTCAATTAAGATTACTCCTAGTTCTGCTATCATCAATGAAACAACTAAGTCAAAAGGAGTCAACTCACCTATCTCTCTCTTGCCCATAACTCTAACTGCTAATAAAGTAAAGATATAGATAAAGACCGTTCTTCCAAACATAATATAGATTTCTTTTAACATAAAATAAACACTCCTTATCAGATAAAAGAATATTTTAAATTTAATATAGAGCACCTGTATAATTAGTCAATAATTGACAACACTATTAATGATAAGGAGATAGAATATAGCTATACCTTGATTTAAACCTTAATTAATCACTAAAAACAAGTTAAAGAGAGTTAAAATTATAATTTTAACTCTCTTTATAAGATATTATCTCTTTTTTCTTTTAAAATATACTATCTATCTAGAATCTTCATGATTCTTCGGCATCATTATTATCAAAATAAAATACAAACTATTATCACAACTGGAAAGATTAGTAAATAATATATATAGAAGGAAGTGACAAAACATGGGAAAGGTTATTGTGTCTAAATACATGGCAGAAAATAATTTGAATTTTCATAAACTGATTAGAAAATTTAAAGATGAGAAAGAATTAGGTTATAAGTATTTTCGTAAAGATATTGAAGATATCCACTTAAATTCTGAGGTCGAACTTTTCGAATATAAGATAAGACCTAATATCTGTTATACTACTCGTAATGCTTTGCCACTTTTACCAATTCCTATTAAACGAGAAACTTACCAAAGATATAATAACAGATTTAAGCTTTTAGAGGAGTTAGCTATAGCAAAGATTGCCTTTGAAAAAGAAGGTTATAGACCCAAACAGATAAATATTAAACGGGAATTAATAGACTATACGATTAGGTTAATTCATAGGCATTATGACTATCAAGACCCTTATTTAGGAACAGAAATTATTTGGGTTGATTTAAAACCTAATATCCTAAAAACTTTGGACTACTGTTTTAGATATGAATTGAACGGAATTAGCAATGGTTTATTAATTAAAAGCAGTTAACTCCTCATTCTCTTTTTTAAATATTGCCTTCATAAATCTCTTCTATAGCAGTTTCAACAATCTTTTTTGCTTCTCTAAATGAACTTTTATATTTTATCTTCATCTTCTCTAAATGGTCTCCTCCCTTTTCAGTCAATCGATAATATCTAATCGACCGTTTATCAGGTTCAGACCACCAACTTTCTAAATATCCTTCCTTCTCCATCTCTCGCAAAAGCGGATATACCATACCTCTTGATGGCTGCCACCGAGCATCCATTTGGTCATTAATAGTATCCAAAATTTTCTGCCCATACATCTTCTTATTATTCTTTAATAGATGTAAAATATAAATTGATGTAAATGCAGTTGTACTTATCTTAGCTGGAAATTGTCGATTTAATTTCCCTTTATAATTGCTCATGATTTTTCCTCCCTAAAGTTTATAATCAAAATTGAATTTACTATCAATATTATTTATAGAAAAGAAATAATTCTCCTTCTTTATTTGAATAGTCTTAGAAAGTAGGTTGCTTTTAAATACAATTATAACTATTTTTTATAATAATTTACATATTATGGAGGGATTTTAGTTGTGTATCTCTAAATATATTAAATAACACTTATAATTTAAAAGGGGGAATAACTTATGTGGGTTAAAAGAAGAATCAGCAAATATCGTTTTTCTAAAATCGGCACTTATCAAACAGCTCTAACCAAAACATTAAATATTCTACAACAAAAATATGGCACTAATAAAGTATTTCTCACTCACGAAAAAGATAAGGAAGGCAATAATCATCTGTTCATCAAGGCCAACTTAAAAAAGTCAGAGGTTGAGTCCTTTAAACGGACTTATTATCAGATAACAAATATGTTCTTTGCCGGTGAACATAATCATCGCATCTCTATCTAGAGACTATAAATATAATAATTATTTAAATCTTTTAATGATAATCTTTAATCATATTCAGAATACGTTCCGATGCAGTATCCATAGCATGAGCACCGATTAATAGTACTAAGTCATTATCGCCCACTTGTTCTATTGTTTCGTACAAGCACGGTTGTAATCTATTAAAATATTTTAATTCGATTCCATTATTACTTAAAGTTTTGATAAATAATTCTCTCTCTTCATCTGCAACTATATCATACTTATTAGCTAGTTTTTTACAACTAGTTATGTATAGTTTAGTAGTATTTAGTTTAGGAATGTATTCACTTATTATTTCGGCATTCTCTTTATTTACAGTTAGACCCCGATTACCACGAATAGCATTGATGATATATAAATTATTATAGTCTAACTCTTTAACAGTTTCAAAGATAGCCTTGTAATTACCAGGATTATGAGCACAATCATCTATAATAGTGAAATCATCATTATAAATAACCTCTAATCTTCTAAAAAAAGGCTTGAATCTTCTCAAGCCTTCTTGAATCTTCCTCTTCTCTAATCGATGAAGTAAACCAATAATTATAGTAGCTAAAGCATTATATATATTATGTTTTCCTAGCAATTTCAGGTCTACTTTGAATCTTTGTGGTTGAATCACTCTATCATTCATATCATTGAGCTGCTTCTGAATTACAACTGTAAATCTACTACCTTCGGTACTATATTGAACATCGATGGCTCTTACTTGGGCTTCTTTGCTAAAGCCATAAGTAATAATTTTTGGCGAAATATCTTCGATAATTCTACTAGCATACGGATCATCTATATTAATCAAAGCCATCTTATCGTCAGTACATTGCTTGAAAAGTTCTTTCTTAGTTAATAGATAATCTTCAAAGTCATTATGTAAATCTAAATGATCTCTTGTTATATTAGTATGGACTACTATATCAAAGTCCAACCCATCTACTCTATTTAACTTTAGCCCATGAGATGATACTTCCATAGCTGCAATATCTACATTCTTATTTACCATCTTTCCTAAAAAATTATTAATCTCAACTGCCCCTGGCGTCGTTAATGTAGCTTCCTCAACTTCATCACCAACCTTAGTCTTAACAGTTCCAATTAAGCCTGTCTCAAAATCATTGGTTGCAAATAATGACTCTATCAAATGAGTTGTAGTCGTCTTACCATTAGTACCTGTCACTCCAACTAATTTTAACTTTTGAGAAGGTGAATCATAAAACTCATCAGCTAACTTAGCTAAAGTTTCACGAGCATTATTGACTTTGATTATTGGCACTTTTAATTCATCTATCTTCAACTCAGCTACTTCTTCAGTATAGATTACCTTTGCTCCTCTTTGAATAGCATCTATTATATATTTATTCCCATCATCTTGATAGCCATTAATAGCAACAAAAGCATATCCGGGGTTAACTTTTCTTGAATCACAAGTAACTCCAGAAATATCATAATCACAGATCTTCATTACTGCTAGCCCTCCCTTAATTACAACTCTCCTTAATTATTTTACCTAAATTAAGAATAAATATTAAGGAAGTTTAAAATAGTCCCTTTATCCAAGGGACTATTTTTGCTTACTATTAAGCAGCAATAATCTGATTTGCTGTTTCTATACCACCAACCGGCATAATATGAATACCATCTACGTCATCTTTAATCTGGGTTACTAACTCTTGACAGATTCTTATACCTTCTTCTAATCCCGCTCCTCTCATTCTTGCTAAGATCTCTTTTGAAATCTTAATCCCGGGAACATTTTTATTAAAATAATCTGCCATTCCCTCATTTTTCAAAGGCAAAATCCCAACCAAAATAGGAATTTCAATCTCCCCTAAATAATCTAAAAATCTAAATAGACTATCTACATCATAGACTGGTTGAGTTTGAATAAATTTAGCTCCAGCCTCAACTTTTTCATTTAATCTTTTAATCTCTACAGATAAATTGTCAGCAGTAGGATTGACAGCCACTCCCGGATTTATCTTTGGTCTCCCAGTTAACGAATTCCCTTGAGCATCAAACCCTTCATTCAACCTAGTAATTAATTCTACTAATCCGACTGAATCCAAATCAAAGACTCCTGTTGCATCTGGATGATCACCATTCTTCGGATCATCGCCAGTTAATACTAAAAAGTTATCTACTCCTAAAGTATTTGCCGCCAATAAATCTGATTGAAGCCCTAACAAGTTTTTATCTCTACAAGTTAAATGAGAGATTGCAGTTAAATCTAATTCCTCTTGAATATGATGGGCAAATATAGTAGCATTAAAAGCCAAATTAGCCATCGGATTATCAGTTACATTTACTGCTGCTACTCTATTACTTAATTTTGACAATTGCTTAATCTTCCCTTCTAATTCTATTCCTTTCGGTGGATTAACCTCTACTGTAATTAATAGGTCATCTTGATTTAAGAAATCATCTCTTCTATTACTACTCATCTATTCTATCATCCCTTCTACTTTTCCTAGTATATTATAAGTCAAATGAACCTCATACCTACAATAGTTCACATTTCTTTAAATATTTTTCATCTCAATTATCACCATTTTAACTATAATCTAAAGCTATTGCATAGCCAATTGATTATACTTGAAATCTAATTTTTTAGATGCTGTTACACTTTAAACATAATTAATTTATCAGTTTTTCTATCTTCCTTACTGCTGTTATAGCATCAGCGGCATACCCATCAGCACCTATATTGTTAGCATACTCTTGGTCAACTACTGCTCCTCCTAAAATAACCTTAATTGCTAATTCTTCTTTGGCTAATAATTCAACTACTCTTTCCATCTCTAACATAGTAGTAGTCATTAACGCACTAAGTCCAATTACATCAACTTCATTCGCTTTAGCTTCAGCAATAATCTCTTCTGCTGGTACATCCTTACCTAAGTCTAAAACTTCAAAACCATGATTCTCTAAGACTACTTTAACGATATTCTTACCGATATCATGTACATCACCTTTAACAGTAGCTAATAATACTTTTCCTGCCGAAGAAGTCTCGGCATCAAACTCTAATTGGTCCTTCAAATACTTAAAACCTTCTTGCATACTTTCCGCAGCTGCCATTAACTGTGGTAAAAAATATTCACCGGATTCATACTTCTCACCCACTGCTTTGATACCAGGAATTAAAGCTTGATTCATTATTTTTTCTGGAGAATAATCTTCTAAGACATCTTTAATTAATGCAACTATATCTTCTTTCTGTCCTTTCAAAACAGCTTCCTCTATCCTTCCCAAAGAAGTATTCTCATCTTCCTTAACGATAGATTTGACCTTTTTATCTTGAGTACCATCTTTTTGATTAGGGTCTAAATCCGCTATATAATTTTTAGCATTTTGATCACGATTAGTTAATAAATCTGCTGCTGAAATAGTCTGTTGTAGATCTTCGTCTAGTGGATCTACTATGTAGGCATCCAATCCATATCCTAAAGCCATTGCTAAAAAGGTACGGTTTAAAAGTGGTTTACTAGGCAGACCGTAAGAAACATTACTTACTCCTAAGACAGTCTTTAAGCCTAACTCTTCCTTGACTAATTTAATCGCTTTTAAGGTCTCTACCACTTCTTCTTGCTTCGTACTAGCAGTTAAGACTAATGTATCGATTAGAAGATTTTCAGGTGCAATCCCATATTCCACAGCTTCTTCTTTAATCTTTTTGGCTACCTCCAATCGCCCTTTGGCTGTACTTGGAATTCCATCTTCATCTAAAGTTAAGCAGATAAGCGAGGCACCATACTTCTTCGCTACTGGTAATACTCTATCTAAACTCTCCTGCTCACCGGTTACTGAATTAATCAGTGCCTTCCCGGCAAAGGATTTCAATCCTGCTTCTAATACTTCTGGGTCAGTAGTATCGATTGCTACTGGAACCTGAGTAGTATTCTGAACCTTCTCTACTACTTTTTGCATCATCTCCACTTCATCAATTCCAGCGCCCCCAACATTTATATCTAATACTCTAGCCCCAGCTGCAACTTGGTCACTAATCTCTTGCTGAGTTATATTTAATTTGCCATTCTTTAATTCTTCGGTTAACTTCTCTCTTCCACTAGGATTAATTCGCTCTCCAATTAATAGACTTTCGTCTTGGTCGGACAGTTCTACTAATTGTGACCTACTGGCTAACCTAAACTTCTTTATTGATTTAGATAACTTAGGGTTAACCCCATCTAACTGTTGAGCAAAAGCTTTAATATGTTCTGGCGTAGTTCCACAACAACCACCAACAATCCGAACCCCTTCTTCTATAAACTTTTCAATATATGTAACCATTTCCGAAGGAGTTTCAGGATATACTGTCTCTCCATCCACCACTTTAGGTAGACCCGCATTAGGCTGCACAATTAAAGGCTTATCCGTAACTTGGTTTAACTCTTGGACTATTTTTAGTAATCCTCCTGGCCCTAAACTACAGTTAGCTCCAATTATATCTGCTCCTAACGCATCTAATACTACCGCTGCTACTTGGGGAGTCGTTCCGCTCAAAGTCCTCAGATTTTGATTAAATGTCATCTGGGTTATAACCGGTACTTCTTCAGTAACCTCTTTAGCTGCTACAACTGCTGCTTTTAACTCTTTTAAACTACTCATCGTCTCTAAACTAATTAGATCCACTCCTGCTTCTACCAAAGCACTGATCTGTTCTTTGAAGATATCAACCGCCTCTTCAAAAGTTATATTGCCAACTGGAGTTAAAAACTTACCGAAAGGTCCTACTGAACCAGCAATATAATTATCTCTTCCTACTTCTTGAGCTAGCTTTACTGCTTGCTTGTTAATCTCATTAACCTTCTTTTCTAAACCATAATCACTTAATTTTAGACGATTAGCACCAAAAGTATTAGTCTGTACTATCTGACTCCCAGCTGCTAAATAATCACTATGTATCTTTCTAATGATTTCTGGTCTTTCTAAATTCCAAGCTTCCGGAGCTGTATCAGTTCCTAAACCTGCTTCCTGCAGTCTAGTCCCCATTGCCCCATCTAATAATAATACTTCTTTCTCTAACCTCGCTAAAACCTCTAATTTCATCTTCTACTCTCCTCCTCAGTTCTATATAATCTTTTCATAAGAAAAACCTCTTCTCGTGTTGAGAAGAGGTTTTATATACTTTCCCTCTTCTCTCATCTCCCAATCTTGTTAGATTGCAGGATTTGGCACCATTGTATTCTTAACGAATACCGGTTGCCGGGCTTCATCGGGCCAGTCCCTCCGCCACTCTTGATAAGAGAATTTACTGCGAATATTCAACTTTAATTTTCACTAAGTATAACATCTAAATAATTACTTGTCAAGAAGAACTCTAGTTAATCATCTTTAGAAATTAAGATTAACTGATAAGCTAGCATAATCATTACTATCCATGGCTAAATTAGCATGCAAAGCAGCAAGATTAAGTCCTAAACCACCAGTAATAACTTCATCGCCACCACTTGCTGGCTTATACATTCCACCTCTTAAGGATAGACCGTTAAAAAGAATATTCTTTTCAATACCAAAGTGATAGATATCCTCACCGTTCTCAGGACTCTCGATATCAGCAGCTACAGTCGCTGCTAGTGGATAAGGTAACTTTACTGCTGCTCCAACAGTTACAGTCCGTGGTAAAGACTCTTCTAAATCAGCAGTTTTAGTAGCAGAATCCCATTCCCAATCTAAAGTTGAAGTTACATTTTTAATACTTAAGCCTAGATTAACCATATCCGTAACCTTAGCCAAAGCTCCAAAGTCTACACCATATCCTTTAGCCGTTGCACTTCCTTCGATAGTAGGAGCACTATTAGGGTCAGTAGGGTCATAACTTAAATTTTGTTCAACGCTATCATATTGACTCCACAATCCCTTTACATTAAAGCCCATAGAAAAAGCTCCAATATTCAATGGCGGTTCTAATAAATTAACCCCCCAAGAAGCTACTCCTTGTCCAATTGCCATATTTGTTAATTTAGGTTTATTATAAGTAAAATCATTCGTAGCTAAAACTCCTAAACCTATTTTTTTAAAGTTACCAGTCGCCATTAAATCAAAACTCATTTCAGTATCTTTTAATTGATCCAATTTATTAAACTGTTCAAGCTTACTGCTAGCATCCAATACATCTTGAGCATCACTGATAAATTATTGGTCAGGATTACTACCAACTCCAAATTGCATCCCTACCAATCCGCTCTGTACTAAACCGGCTGGATTCCAATAGATTGCCGTAGAATCATCAGCTACCGCAGTAAAGGCTCCACCCATTCCATAAGCTCTCGCTCCATACTTTTGAGCAGCAAAAGCAGGTGTAAAGCTCATTACTACTAATAACATGACTAAACATAAGATAATATTCATCTTTAATTTCATAATTTTTTAACCCCCTATTTTCATTAAAACTTTTTAGTGAAACTTTTCTCTTTCTTTTAATTTATTTCAACAGAGGGCAACACTTTTCCTGCAAATGCAAGAATAATTTTAACTATTTTTACTTTTCAATGATTACTCCATCTACAGCCGGTTCAGTAATTCTATAATCAGCTGCAATACCATGTTGAGCAAAGGTCTGAACCATTGTTTGTCCAACCTTCTCTTCTGCATCTAAAGTAAGAGCAACAATTGAAGGCCCAGCACCACTAAGAGCTACAGCCAAAGCTCCAGCATCTTTTGTCCGCTTAATAACTGACTCCATTCCCGGGACCAAGTCTTGACGATAAGACTGATGGAGTCTATCCTCAAAGCAAGTAGCTAATAATTCATAATCTTTACTCATTAAAGCTCCTATTAATAAAGCAATCCGGCTACAATTAAAGATAGCATCATTAAAGGTTACTTGTGCCGGCAGGACCTCTCTTGCTTCAGTTGTCGATAACTTAAAATCGGGAATTCCAACCACTGTCTTCAACTCTGGAGCATCCAACTTTTTATAAATTACTTCTTTTCCTTCTGGCATTACTGAAATTACTACACCACCTAATAAAGCCGGAGCGACATTATCCGGGTGCCCCTCTATATCAATAGCAAAATTTAATATCTGATCCTTAGAAAAAGGACCTCCAGCTAAATGATTAGCTAGAACTAATCCACCTACAATCACCGTCGCACTACTTCCTAAGCCCCTTGAGAGAGGAACTTGATTAATTAATTTAATGCTCAATCCCGTTGGCGAATAATCAGTCTTAGAGAACAGATACTCCATAGCTTGATAGACAAGATTCTCTTCATTATCCGGAAGCTCCTCTTGCCCTAATCCCTCTACTTCTATCTCTAAGCCTTCCTCTATCTCTTCAGCTTCAATTATATTATGAAAATTCAAAGCCATGCCTAAGATATCAAAACCAGGTCCTAAATTGGCTGTAGTGGCTGGAACTTTAACTCTATGCATCGCTACCACTTGTTTTTTCTGCAACATCTAGTTCAAACTTATCATGGATTGCTTGTACTGCTTCTTGAGCTCTAGCTTCATCTATTAAGCAAGAAACTTTAATCTCAGAAGTACTGATCATTTCGATATTAATATCAGTATCGGCTAATGACTCAAACATACTAGCCGCTACCCCTGGATTAGTAACCATTCCTGCTCCTACAATCGATACCTTAGCTACTTCTGAATCAAAGATAATGTCTTCTATCGTTAATTCAGTCTGAATTTCTCTTAAAATAACCTTAGCTTGGTCTAAATCTTCAGCATTAATAGTAAAAGTAATATCATTTACTTCACCACGATGTACATTCTGAATAATCATATCAACATTAATACTAGCATTGGCCAAAGTATTGAAGATATGTGAAGCAATACCTGGTCTATCAGGTACTCCAATCAAAGAAATCTTAACTTCGTCAGTATTACAAGCAACCCCACTTACGACTCTATCTTTTTCCAAATCACCCACCTCCTTAACATGTGTTCCCGGCTCATAATTAAAGCTTGACCGAACAGCTAAATTAATATTATACTGTTTAGCAAATTCTACTGACCTTGGCTGTAAAACTTGAGCTCCTAAACTAGCCATCTCTAACATTTCATCATAAGAAATCTCTGCTAACTTTACAGCATTCTCTACGATTCTAGGGTCAGCGGTATATATCCCATCAACATCCGTATAAATCTCGCAAATATCAGCATCAAGTTTAGTCGCTAAAGCAACTGCTGTCGTATCCGAACCACCACGACCTAAAGTAGTAATATCATTATTAATCGTTACTCCTTGAAATCCAGCTACTACTACAATCTTATCTTTGGTTAACTCTTCTTCTAACCGAGTAGAATCTATCTTTAAAATTTTAGCCTTAGTATGGATATCATCAGTAATAATCCCTACTTGCGAACCAGTTAAAGAGATAACATCTTCACCAAGCTCATTAATAGCCATCGCTAATAAAGCCACAGAGACCTGCTCTCCAGTAGAAATTAACATATCATACTCTCGTTTAGGAGGTTGGTCGGTCACCTGCTTAGATAAATCTATTAATTCATCAGTAGTATCTCCTAAAGCTGAAACAACTGCTACTACTTGAGCTCCCTCCCGCTTTCTCTTAACTATTCTTTCAGCCACTTTCTTAATCCTATCTGGATTGGCAACAGAAGTTCCACCATATTTTTGTACGATTAATCCCATTATCCTCTTGCCCCCTATTCACTTCTCTCTATATTAGATCTTAATAACATTCTTCTCCTTCAACTCTAATTATACTATTAATCCCTTTAACTTCTGCTAATTCTTTAATTTTATCTAACGCTGTTTGTAAATTACCTTCTGCTACCTGATGAGTAACTAATACTAAAGGCACTGCATTCTTAGTCTTTCCTTTTTGAATTAATGATTCAATACTTACTTCATTCTCACCAAAAATACTAGATACTGCTGCTAAAACTCCTGGCTTATCAGCAACCTCTAACCGTATATAAAATTTAGTATGAATCTCTCTCATTGGCTTTAATTCTTTATTTTTAGAACAACCACAAGCTATTCTTCCATTAGCACCATAATTGATATTACGAGCTATATCTATCACATCAGCAACAATAGCACTACCTGTTGGTAAAGAACCAGCCCCTTGACCATAATACATTAACTCGCCAACTGCATGGCCTTTAACAAAGACAGCATTAAAGACATCATTTACAGCTGCTAAAGGATGGTCATTCGGAATCATTGTTGGATGAACTCTAGCCTCTATCTTATTATCGACTTCTTTACCAATCGCTAATAGTTTAATAACATACCCTAATTCTTTAGCATATGTAATATCTTTCTGTGTTACTTCAGAAATTCCTTCTAAATATATGTCATTTATATCAATTCTAGATTCAAAGGCAATTGCTGACAATATAGCTAATTTATAAGCAGCATCATAACCTTCTACATCAGCAGTTGGATCGGCCTCTGCATATCCTTTCTCCTGGGCTTCAGCTAATACCTCATTAAAATCAACATCCTCTTGCGCCATCTTAGTTAAGATATAATTAGTAGTACCATTAACGATCCCCATCATCTCTTCTACTCTATTAGCTGTTAAAGACTCTTTTAAGGACCTAATAATCGGAATACCACCACCGACACTAGCTTCAAAGTATAAATCTACACCATTTTCCGCAGCTAAATCTAATAATTCATCACCATGCTTAGCCATTACTTCTTTATTAGCAGTAACAACATGTTTCTTAGCCTTCAAAGCTCTACTAATAAATTCTTTAGCTGGATTAACTCCACCTATTACTTCAACAACAATATCAATCTCTTCATTCTCTAATACATCCTCAGGTTTGTCAGTCATAACTCCAGGAGTAAGACCTACTTCTTCTCCTTTCGTTAAATCTCTATCCAATACTTTTACTAACTCTAACTTATTCTTAATCTTTTGATTAATATTTTCACTATTTCCTAATAAAATTTTAGCTACTCCGCTACCAACAGTTCCTAATCCTAAAATTCCTACTTTAATCTCTGGTTTCTCCATGCTTAACTCCTCCTTGGTGATATAATAATTAATATCTAAAATTTTGAGCTATGATCTCCACTTTCTTAATTCCATCTAATTTCTTCATATGTTCTACTACTTGGTCTATATCTATTTCCATTCTCATTGTTTCCATTGTAATGGTGGCATTGGCTATTCCTTGTAAAGGGATACCTTGATTAATCGTTAATACATTTCCTTTAACTTCAGCAATCTTATTAATTACTCGTGATAAGACTCCTGATTCATGCTTTAGAAGTAAGGATAGAGTGATTATCTTCTTCTGTTTATCCTCTAAGAAAGGAAACACATGATCTTTATACTTATAATATGCACTTCTGCTTAAGCCTACTCTTTCCACAGCTTCATTAATCTTATCGACTTCACCTAATTTTAGTAACTTTTTAACTTCTATCGTCTTCATGATAGCCGTAGGTAGAATATCTTTATGTACTACATAATATTCGTTCATTTCGTTAATTTTTGACTCACCTGCCCTGTCCACTTGTAGTGGATATTTGTGTAATGACGTTACACATTATAACACGCCCTCTTTTAGAAAGCAAGCTTTGTTAATGCCGATTGAATTGAATTATAGATGTTATGCTTTGTTTTTGTTGGTAATGCTAGGAATTGCTAAGGAGGGGAGTTATTAGTTGACAGTTGACAGTTGATAGTTAAAAACATTTAAAACTTTTATAAGCTTAAAGACACAAACTTACATAGACTAAAGTGAATATTATTAGTCATAAGTGACTAAGTTGTAACCGTACGTTAGCTGCAAAATTAAGTAACAGGAACCAGTGATAGTTGTCAGTGATTCGTTTAATCGCAGTTTCTATATAACAAATTTTTCTATTCTGTTACTAAATCTTGCCCTGGATCGACTACTTTTATTACTCCAGCGTAGGCACAGTTTAATTTTGAAGTCTCTAATACAGTTGGAATCCCGGTTATTGTTACATCATTTTTTCCTCCTTGCCATGACGCAGGTATATTAGGTTGGCAAGGCATTTTCTTTAAATTACCATGATTAGCTGCAGTGGCTACTGCTACCGTAGGATTTGCCATACTCTTACATTTGCCGAAAGGCTTGATATTAACCATCGGTTTGCTATCTTGATTGGTAGCCATCGGCTTACCTTGAATATAGACATTATGAATATCAACCACTTTAAATTTACTCTTTTTATCTCCCTGGTTGCATTGTAATGTTGCACCGTCACAGACATAAAGTCGAGCTTGATTACTACTAGCACTACTAGAATCATTTTCGCTGTTTTTATCGTTTTGGACTTTATTTATAGTACTTTCTTTGGTAGCTGTTACCTTGGCACTGGATGCATCATTTGCCATAGATTTTGTATTACTTTTTTCTTCAACTTCTGGCCAAGCTATTTTCTCATTAGGATAGATCCATAAGAAGCCATCTTTAATCCGCTCTTCTTCTTTAAGCCATTTATTCTCTTCTTTTGCAAGTACTTTACTCTTTGGCGCTTTGTCACCAGTGGCACTATTTATTATTGAATCTCCTTCTAGATAGTAAGGTGCTTCATTTTCTATCCATAGGCCATAATCGCCTTCTTGAAAGTTATCAATCATTAGTTTATGAATCTCCGATTCACTATCTAAATAAGTTATAACCAGATTATTTTGCAATGTTTTTACATACTTGTTCTTATATGAATCTTTAAATAGCCGTTCTTTATCTTCCACTGATTTAATATTTTTTCCTATTAAATTATTATTTATCTTTAATTTACTCTTTCCTTGTACTTCTTTACTATCGTTTCTGTAATCTTTAACAGTCTTTTCATCACTATTAACTGCATATTCTTGAATCATTCCGTCGTACCTCCTTTAAACTGCACTTCCACAAATAAGATCTATTTTAATCGGTAAGTTAATTCCATAATCTCCATTTACAAAATTTTCAATCTCTATTTTCCACATATTTGACGGTCCAAAATTTATAATCAAATTATCATTCTCAATATCATACTCACATAAGATCGTCATATACTGTTTATCTTTATTCCTAAAACCCACAATACATTTTTTCCCATAAACAATATAATTATCCTTAATAAAGGTAATTTTAGCTAAATTATAATCTCCATTTACATCACCTAAATTAATTAAAATTTCTCCGTTACCATTTGAATCATTATAAATATAACGATTATTAGGGGTACTTTTATTTTTAAAAGCCTTACCAAATCTATATTCTTTACTTCCAACATCTGTCTCTGACTTATTTCTGTCTTTACTTCCATACATAATAGCATGATTACCTTCAAAAGCTAGCCCATAATCGCCATTTACAAAGTCTTCGATCAATATAAATCTCCCTTTAGGATCTCCATACTGAATTAATAACTGATCTTTTTTAGGACTGAAAAGATAATAACATTGATTCTCATCTCTATACTCTAAATAGTCATCATCCAATTCACCTACTTTGTTCATCTCTCTTCCTATTAATTCACCGTCTATCTTAATCCCTTTACCCCCATTAGACCTATAATGTTCGTTTAAATGATAATCAAATAACCCTTCCTGCTCTTTATTAATTTCATATATCTTAGTATCTATAATTTCACAATCTAAACTACCTTTTAACGTGTGATAATTACGCGTTAGATATATATTATAATCACTATTTTTAAAGTCTTTAATAACTAGCTTATCAATGGCTCCATATTCTATCGTTAAAGAATCCTCTTCAAGGTCATAAGTATAAGTCAATTCGCCTTCGTTAAAAGTACTTTCTTTATATTTCTCTTTAATTGTTATTCGTTTAAAATATTCACCTTGGTCTTCAAACAATCGTTTTTCTACCTCTATTCTTTCTAAATCTTGACCAATCTGCTGTCCATTAATGCTTATTTGACCATTTCCATCACTCTTTTTATAATCCCTATTACTACCATGACCAGTAAAAAATTTAAAGTAATTTTCCTTATTCGTCTTCTGAATAGTATTCGTAGCAGTACCATATAATATATCTTTATTACCTTCTGGCACTATTAAAGCAGGTATATCATTTTGTACCTTAACTAATTTACTCTCTCTAGAACTTAAAATAATAAAGCTATCTTTTTTAAGTTTCGGCTCTTCCTTTTCTAATTCACTGCTTAATCTATAATCTTCTTTTAACCAACTATTAAACTTAATTAAGTATGGAATATCATAACCCCACTTTTTTAAGGTCTTATCTTTATATTTTAAACTCTTAATAAAATCACGTGACCTTACAAAAAAGTTATTAATATTCACCGCAATTCTACTACTATCTGAAACTGTACTTCTCCCTTTGGACTCTATTATAGTCATCTTACTATCGCAAATGGATTTTTCAAACCAATTAGGAAACTTATCTCTAATTTCCTCTACATATTGATTATATTTATTACTGTTTACTATAATTTCTAATTCATTAGTCCTTAAATTATAGTTAAAGGCATTAGAATCATCAAATCTTACTTTAAAACTATTTGTAATCTCTCGCAAAAAACCTGTCCCAAATATTTGCCTTGCTTTTTGAATATCTTCTATGCTTCCAGCAATATTTAAATTATTCTCTGTTCCTGTAATTCTAACTGTTGCATCATCAATCTGGATTGTATTATCTACTTTTTCGAATAAATGATCAATAAAAGAATTTACTCCGTCTCCTACTCGATTAGAGAGAAATGTTATACATACTGTGGCCGCAAGTAATCCTAATGGATTACTAAGCATTCTACCTACTTCCATTGTGCTCAACAATTGCAAACCAACACTATATATAAACATCGATGTTCCTGCAGAAGATAATTGACTTATCACAGCTTGACCATACTCCTCGTTATTACTACGGTCTTTTATAACTCCTATTCCATAAGTTATTAAATTCATGCCCATTCCTATACTAACACAATAGACTTTAACACTATTTTCTCCATATTCTTTAACTAACTCTTCAATTATTGACTGATTTACATCTATTGAATCACTAATCACATACTCTGCGACTTTTTTGATTAATTTGTTAGAAATATAATTATTATTTTTCTTCTGTATATCGAGATTCTTTATAAGTTTATTAAAATCTTTAAGTTCAATATATTGCTTAAAATCTTTATTGTTATTAAATTCAATCACTTTAGTAGAATTTTCTAATACTATTAAAGAAATATTAATATCATTAATTCTTCCTAACTCTATTACTTGCGTATCATTTAATTTACTGCTTTTTCCCTGCATATAATTTCTCCCTTCCTTAATTTAATAATATACTTTTTGGGAATCTCAAATTTAAAATTAGAGCTAAAGACAATATAACTTCTTCTTTAATTGTATCTCTCGTTCCAGAGATTATATTCAAACAATACATTTTATCTTTTTGGGTTTTTATTTTTACTTTTTCTAACTCTGCTAATAACATTTTATCTTTTCTATAAATTTCAAATTCTTTTGATTGTGTAATCCAGTCAGGTCTATTTCCCATTAAATCAAATAAAAAACTGTCTTTTAATTTAGCTTTTAATCTTAATTCTTTTTTAGAATCATAAAATAAACAAACTCTTCTTTTAATTAACTTGTACTTAAACCTACCAATTAATTTCCCTTTACTATCAATTAACTCATAAATTTGTGAAAACCAAGTGCAATTATCTTTTAAAAATTTTATTTCTATAATTTTACTTTCTTTATTATTACTTTCATAAATAATCATATTACAATAAGAATTATTAAATATACCTTCTTTAGCATATTCATTAATATTCACATAGGCTACTATTTCTCCATATTTATTATATATATATAAACTATCTGAACTACATAAATCTGACCTATCAAAATAAAATTCATCTATCCCTTTCAAACCATTGTTTTCTACTTTTTTACTCTTATCCTTAGTTTTAAAGGTTCTTTCCTTCCTTTCATCTTCCTCCTGTAACCAATTAATTACAAAATAAATCCATCCAAAAAAACCAATCGCAAGCATTGCCCCAATTATTACAATATTCATTGTAACCCTCTCCTCTCTTAACCAAAAAACCTTAATGTACATTAATCATTTACTAAAATCACTTATATATGTTATATAATATAAGCAAGAGCTAAAGTTAATCTATATTCTAATTGTTGTTCAAAGTCTTTTAATCGCTTAGCTTTCACAGGATTATCCTCTGTTAACTCATCCCAATCTATCCCATTATACTTGGGGTCATACATTACTGTTACAACTGCTGGAGCCCAAATAGCAAAGTACTCACTAATAAATTCTTGCCCTTTTTGAGTTGCTTTATTTTTTAATTTATCTATTCTACTATCATCTTTATCAATCTGCTCTTCTAATTTCTTGCTAAGATCTTTTATCTTTTTATTATTATCTAACTTTCCAGCTTCTTTCACTTTCTCTGCTAATTGTTTTTCTAACTTCATTCCTTTTTTTAATTTTGCTAGATCTTTAGCAGTCGAATACAATTTATAAGTGTTCTCTACTTTTTTCACTCTGTGATAAGTTTTTACTAATTTTTCTAAACTTTTTGTAGACTCTGAATCACTCTTCTTTGCCTCTACTTCTTTTATAAACTTACCATCTAAAGACTCAGGGATATGTTCAGATAAATAATCAAACATAACAATAGGACTGCCTTTTATAAGCCCTTTATATTCATCTTTCATATTAGATAAATCTCCAAATAATGATGCTTTAGAAGCATCCTTGGAAACAAAGAAAGTAACTATGATATCACTTGCTGATAAGAAGGCCTGTTTAGCTTCGCCTTCAGCTATCCATTCAGCATTGTTTAGAGCGTTGGTGTAAGAGGTTGCTAAATTATCAATTGCATCTTCGGCTGTTTCTGGATATGGACATTCTGCCCATGGTTTGCCTTGTTTTATAGGCTGCCCTTCTTTTCGCTTTTTTCTAACATAATACATTTTCTTATCTGAATTATAATAAACTTCTTTTGCCATTTTCACCTCACCTTTCTTAAGTTATTTTGAATTTCTACGTTTATAGTGATAAATAATCTTTGCTTTTCCATCTATATCTTTATAGATAGACTTAATTATATTACCTTTACTATTATATTTTCTTTCAATCCAAAGACCTTTTCTTTGAACTCCATTTTTAAATATATCCATATGTGTCTCCTCAATATTATTATTTTTTTATCAAATAAATATTTTTTTAAATTATTTATATTTCCTTTCCTATCTTTAGAAATAAATTTTATCCTATTGCCATTCTTATCATACTCCCATTCAAACCAGGTATCAATTTCACCATTTACCCTCTCTATATACTTCTTACTTTTTCCAAATTTATTATAATAAGTTATGATCTCCGCCGTCTTCTTTCCAAACTGCCCGTCTATTTCTCTTATCTCTGTTTCTTTTATCTTTCTTCCCTGACCATCATACTCTCTCTTAAAGTGAGAAACTGCATGTAATTCAAAAATACCATCAACATCATCGATTGCTTTTGTCTTTTCTCCTTTTTTATTGTAATAAAATTTCTTAGTACGTCCGTTAAGTACATCATTAGTATATTTGTACTTTAAATTTCCATTCTTATGGTACTTATAGATTCCTTTACCCAACTTTGTTCCTCGGTCAGTGGATTTAATGAGATAACCTGTTTTTTTACCATCTTTATTATAACTATAAGTCTTAATTACATCTATTTTATCTCCCATAAATAGTATTGTATCTGCTTTTTTAATTAATCTTCCTTCGTCATCATACTCATACTTTTCATAGCTAGTTACTTTTCCTTTTTCATTCTTATCAATTTCACTCAATAATCTATCTTGCTTATCATATTTCTCTATTCTTGTTACACGTTTTTCTCCTGAATCTACATCTTCTCTTATAACTGTAACGACCAAATGTACTTTCTTCTTTTGTTCTTTGGATAATTTATAATATAGCTCTTTACTGTTCTTAGATCCTGTTGCTTGCTTTGCTTGTGCTACTTCTTTTACTTGCGAAGCCTTTTTCGCTTTACTATCTCCTCCTGTACAAGCGGTTAAAAATAATATTAAAGTAAATAGCAAAAGTAATATTATTATTTTATTTCTGAGCTTTCTCAATTTAAATACCCCTTCCTGATAAATGATAATTATGTATATAAATACACTATATGTAAATATTGTACATAAGAATAATTCTCCCTGCATTTCTTTATACATAACAAGAAAAAACCAAAATTAACCAGTATTCTACTTTCTAAAATATATATCATATTTGTTATCTGTCAATTATTTTATTGCTCAACCTTAGCCTTAATCTTAAAACTTTTTACTTACTCGCCTATCGTTTACCATAATTAATTATATATTCTATATAATTACAAATACATTATAGTATAACTACTTTTATTATTCAAGAAATTTTTACCATTGAATATAGAAAGATAAGTGTTATAAATAATAAAAAGCTCTCACTTATATCTTATATAATATAAGCAAGAACTAAAGTTAATCTATCTATATTCTAATTGTTGTTCAGAGTATTTTAATCGTTTACTTTCACAGGATTTTCCTCCGTTAACTCATCCCAATCTATCCCATTATATTTGGGATTATACATTACTGTTACAACTGCAGGATAAAGCAAATAAGATTGCGCCTCATGATGACTTTCAGTCTCCTACCTTACGGAGTAAATCAAAATTAAAGTAAAAGGTGGTATGTGTTTCAATCCTTATTTTAATGGAAGTATCTCTATAAC
>NZ_FOTT01000006.1 GCF_900114655.1 Candidatus Frackibacter sp. WG13 | reverse complement strand
AAAGCTGGGATATTAAAAGAAGATGGACAAGTCATTCATCCAGTTACAGGAACTCCTCAAGGTGGCATAATAAGTCCCATTCTAGCAAATATCTATCTACACTACGTATTAGATATCTGGTTTATAGGAAAAGTTAAGAAAGAATGTGCAGGTGAAGCCCATCTATGTCGTTACGCTGATGACTTTGTTTGTGCTTTTAGGTACAAAAGAGATGCAGAACGATTTTATCACATGTTACAAAAGAGGCTAAATAAATTTGGTCTAGCACTTTCATTGGAAAAGACAAATATAATCAGTTTCTCTAGATTCCGTAAATATGAAAATAATAGCTTTGAATTTCTAGGGTTCGAGATGCGTTGGGGAACTTCAAGGAAAGGTAAGGACATAATTAAAAGGAGAACTTCACGCAAGAAACTAAGAAAATCACTTAAGAATTTTACTAAGTGGTGCAAAGAAAATAGGAATAAGCGACTCAGAAGTTTGTTTAGTGATTTGAATGCAAAACTAAGAGGATATTATAATTACTATGGGATAATAGGGAACTATGAAAGTCTTAATCAATTTTATAGAATAACAAAAAGAATACTATATAAGTGGTTAAATCGAAGAAGTCAAAGACGTAGCTTTAACTGGCAGGAATTTGATAAAGTATTAGAAAGGTATAGAATATTAAAACCGAGGATAATGGAGATAAACCAGTTAGAATTTGAGTTTAGTTAATGCTTGACTACGGAAGCGAATATTTACTGAAGAGCCCAGTGCGATAATCTCGCACGCTGGGATCTGTGCGGGGGATGTTGGGTAACTAACATTCCTACCGTGACGACGACAGTGCGACCAGCCCTTGAAATAATAGGGATAAGCTGTGTTCTGGGCTGCCTAAATAAGCCATTCATTCTATTTAGAATGACTCTATCTTCCGGTGCATTTCTGGTAACGGATCTGTGCTAAGCGGGAGAGACAATGTGGAATATCTTACTAACCCTAAAGTGAGTGCCTGCTAGAGTAAATATACCGTAAAGGCTAACATATGTGAATTACTGAAAGCTTCGTCAAACGTGAGCAGTGAAACGGGGTTGATACACTGTAACCAAAAGGTGGGAGATGAGGTCAAGTAAGTTGTCGTATTGCTTGACAAATAGACTAAAATCTTCGGAGTAAAGGTAGAGCCTAAGGCGGTGTAAATTGGCTGGAATACAGAACTGGGTAAACCCAATAGGTTCCTGGAAACAGGTAGGTCAATTATGCTTCGTGATACAATATCTAGGGGGTGGAGGGGAGTGGAAGAAGCGAATGCTATCTTATAATGAGATGGATAAGAGTTCGAAATTTGCTCTAATCTAAAAAGGATGCAGACTTCCAGATGGTGGTTTGAGACAGGAAGGGATAGGAACTCTATGAATGGGGCAAGCCAAATAACTCTTCGGAGTGGGCGATCTCAGACTGCAAAGTTAATAGACTCGTGTTCTGAAATGTCAGGTAATTAATAGTTGCCGTCAATCCAAAGGTTGATTGAAACTGCTTGAGCTGTGTGATGGGAAACTATCATGCGCAGTTCTGATGGGGGAAAGGGGCTGAAAAGCCCCCGACCTACCAGACTACTTAATTTCTGCTTTTAAAAAGCTTTTGTAGTAGTCTATTTAATTTAGACAGTTGACATATAAAAGGAAATAATATATAATTACTGTCAAAGTTATATTAATTTAATTTTAAATTATAGGGGGAAGATATGAAGTTATCAAGAAAATGTGAGTATGCTTTTCTTGCTTTAATTGATATTGCTCAACATAGTGATGAATTGGTTAAAATAAGTAAAATATCGGAACGCCAGAATATTCCAAAAAAATTTTTAGAACAAATATTATTAATGTTAAAAGGTTCAGGCTATTTGACCAGTAGGAGAGGAGCAAATGGAGGCTATAAACTAGCGACAGATTCTGAAGAAATCACTGTGGCTGAAATTATAAGATTATTTGATGGAGCACTTGCTCCAGTAGGCTCTGCAAGTGAAAATTTTTATGAAGAAACTCCTATTGAAGAGCATGAAGAATTATTATCGATATTTAAAGAAATTCGAGATTATGTAGCAGAAAAGCTTGAAAATACTACAATAGCAGATTTGATTGAAAATTAGTTTGAAATTTTTTTGCAATCTAAAGACTACTAAATTGATAGAGAACATATAGAATTAGTTTTCAAGTTTAAAATTAATTGTAGGAAAATTATTTTTAGATAAAAGACTACTATGTTGATAGACAAAATATACTAACATATAGTTTTTCTTTTATAATAATCACAAAGTTGATAAATTAAAATATAATATTAAAAGTTAAATTTTTATTTTACATCAAAGACTACTAATATGATAGAGAAGGTAGAGTTAAGTAATTTAAAATTTATTTTTAAAAGGAGATGAGAAAAGGTGGAATTAACAATTGTTTTGTCATTTTTAGTAGTGGTTATTGCTTTTGCATGTGAGTATATGGATGCTTCTATTGGAATGGGCTATGGTACTACTTTAACACCAGTGCTTTTAGTTTTAGGATTTTCTCCTTTGGAAGTTGTTCCATCGGTACTTTTAGGACAGATCTTAGGAGGATTAATCGGAGGTTTTTTTCATTATAAGTTAGGAAATGTTAAATTAAATATTAATTCTATTGATGCCAAGGTGATTAGCGTATTAGCTGGTTTTGGAGTTATAGGCTCTTTAATAGCAGTATTTTTTGCAATAAATATTTCTGCAATGGTCCTTAAAACATATATTGGCTTGATGGTATTAAGTATTGGGATAGTAATTCTTTTAAAGAAGAATAGTGAAGGGGAAGTATCCTGGTTAAGACTTATTATTGTGGCTATAGTTAGTGCTTTCAATAAAGGATTAAGTGGTGGAGGTTATGGACCCCTTGTAACAGGAGGGCAATTAATAAGTGGTAGAGAAACAAGTAATTCAGTAGGAAGTACTACTATTGCAGAAACTATAGTTTGTATGGTAGCTTTTTTAAGTTACATATATACTAGTCAAAATATTTTTTGGAAACTAGCTTTTGCTACGAGTTTAGGTTCAATTTTAGCAAGTCCTTTAGCAGCATTAACAGTTAAAAAAGTAAATGATAAAAATTTAAAAACTGTAATTGGGTTTATAACTTCTTTTTTAGGAACTTTAACTTTGATTAAAACTTTTATTTTTTAAAAATTCATAAATCACTGATATGGTTAGGCTATTTTCAATTATATGTTAATTTAAATTTTATAATGTTAATAAAGCATACTTTTGAGAGGTATGCTTTTTTTATTGTAAAGGAAATTAATTGATTTATATAGAATTAATGGTTATAGTAAGTTATATATTTTTTAGTGTATATTGAGAGAGTGGTAATTAATAGTATAGTGATGTACGTCAGATAACATTATAGGATTGTATCTGAAGTTTGGCAAAAAAATTAAAAAATAAGGATTTAATGCAAGACTTACTTTACCACTGAATATTTTCTTTTATCTCTAGAAGTGAAAATTTCAGATACAATTTGTTGAACGAAACCCGATTTATGCTATGGAGTTTAAATGCCCTGATTTATTTATGAAAAATCTCTAATTCTATCAAAAATAAACCTAATTAATCATTTAAAAGATATACAGATTGCTTTAGATAGAAAAAGGGACTTATTGAATGAATTAAATGGTGACTAAAATAAAATCAGTTTAATCCAATGTAGAAGGGAGAGTGATTAAATATGATTAAATTGAAGGATGACAGTAGCTTTGAAAACTTGAAAGAGAATGTTTTCAAAGATGAAGAGGAAAAAGAATATTATGAAAGTATGCAACTACTACGTGAATTGCAAAAATTAATTATAGGTACTAGAATTAAAGCTGGGCTATCACAAGCGGAATTAGCAAATAAACTTAATACTACTCAATCGTGCATTTCGAGATTAGAGAGTGGCGATGAATTCAATCCAGAATTTAAAACTTTAGTTAAATTGGTACATGTCTTAAATGAAAATATCGAAAATGATGACGAATTTTATGAAGCTTTTAAAGAAATAATTAAAAATTCAATACAAGAAGCCGCAGTTATTTTTAATAAAAATACAGGAAAATATAAGGATAAAAATAAAGAGAGAAAGAGAGTGGAGGTTTAGTAATAATTCTCCGATTATAAGAATTATTTCACCAAAACAAGAGCTAGAGCAAAATATATTTGAAAAGAAAGACCATCTTCAACTGTTTTAGAGATAGTGGAAGATGGTTTCTTGTTATTAATTATCTTTTTAAATTTTTCTGTCAATCATAATACATTTTCCTAAAATTTTCACTTTATTTTTTGGAAGAGTTATTGAATTACAATTAGGACCATCCCCTCTTAGGGTGATTTGATTATTATTTTTATAGATTCTTCTTAACTTAACTTCTCGTTGTATATCATTAATAAGTATAGCTGCTACTTCTCCATTTTCTACATCTTCTTGCTGTCTGATTAATGCATAATCTCCGGAAATCAATCTATCTATAACCATAAAATCTTCTTTAAACTTCATAAAAAAGTATGTACTATCATCCAAAGAATCTTTCAAAGTTAAACGATAGCCTATAATATTTTCTGGAGCTAAAATATACTGCAAACAGTAAATTGTATTTATTATCGGGATTTTAACTGTTGTTTCTTCTGAAACGGGAATAGCTCCTTCAGGTAAATTATCATTATTAAATTTGGAATTTAACTGTATAACCTTATTGGTCATAGTTGTTCCTCCTTTAAAGTTGTTAAAGCCTTCCTTCTTCTTCTTCAATCTTTTTAATAAATTTAATAATACTCTTAATTGCCCCCGCTGGTAAGTTATAAGCCTGTCTGTCTAGTGGTATAACATTTTTGGGTGGAGTGCCAATTATTTCTTGCCAAAGGTCAAATAATTCTGGTTCGTCTTTTAAAGCTTCTTTAACATTTTTATAAGGAATATTCTTTGCTGGTGTTCTTTTATAATGCATTTAAACACCTCCTTCCTAAAAATAAAAACATATGTTCGATTAATAGGTCTAAAAAATATCCTCGAGTATATCTCCAGGAATTCAAATATTTCTAAAGGAATTATTATAGAAATCCTTATATAAGTTATCATTATAATGTATTTTTTTAATCTTCATTTTAGTTATCATTGCTTGCCTAGTTACTTTAAACTTCCTCGCTAGTAACCCCAAATTATAACGATATTTACGAGCTTTCCGTTTTAAAACAGGAGTAGGAATAAGTAACTCACTAGCAAAGATATCAGCTTGTTGATCAGCAGATGACTTATTCTTTAGATTAATAGCTTTACGTGATGTGAAAATATTTCCTTCATGTTCTAAAATATCGTGAGCTAACTCATGAGCTATATTAAATCTTTTTTGTCCTAAAGTTTGGCGTTTATCTACAATAATAACCTTATCATGATTATCTTTAATTAATATAGCTTCATCATGAGTCAGTTTTCTGTGAACTAATATTATTTTTCTTTTTTTCATTATGTAATTTAAATCGGCAGGACAATTTAAACCATGATTGTATAGATATTTACGAGCTTTTATTTCAATCTTTTTATACATTATGTGTTTAGCCAACTCCTTCCTATAACTGCTCACCTTTTTCTTTACCTTCTTTAACAGCTTTAAACACACGAACAGCAGTTGCTAAGTCTTCATCACTAGCTCCTCTTGTTTCTCTAAGAAATGAATGAAAACCTTCCTTTTGTACTAAATTTATAAGAAATTTTTGTTCTTCCTTACTCAGAAACTTTTTCAATTTTTCCAGAATGGGTTGATTTTGTTCCTCTTCACCTAGTAAGTAACTAACAGTAACATCAAGTGCTTTAGCTATATCTTGAAGTCTTTTCAAAGACGGATTGCTTCTATTATTTTCAATATCACTAAGAAATGAATGAGATATATTAGCCTTTTTAGCTAATTCTCTTAGAGTTAAATCGTTTTCTTTTCTTAATGATTTAATTCTATCTCCGACTTTCAATATAATTCCTCCTTACGTACATAACGTACTATAATTATATTATTTTTATGTAAAAAAGTAAAGTTAAATATTGTTCGATTTATACGTAAGATAGATTATAATAGAGTTTCTGTTAGCTATTTACGTAAAATAAAGCTTATTTAACGTATTTGCCTTTTGATATTTGTACGTAAATAGTGTACAATAATTTGTAAGAGATTTGGAGGTGATAAAATGGAAAAGTCAATAGGACAAGTTATAAAAGAAGAACGTCGTTCTAAGAATATAAAACAAGTTGATTTAGCTAAAAAAGCAGGTATTTCAAATACTTATTTATCAGATATCGAAAATGAAAGAACGGAACCTTCTATTAAAACTATTAGAAATATAGCTAGAGCTCTTAATATAGATTGGACACAAATTTTTTTACTTATTAATTACGTAAATAGTGAACAAGAGTATAGTAAAGAAACTAAAAAGTAATAATATTTTACTTTTTATTATAACACAGAGTTGCTAATATTTGTAATGAACTATTTTCACGTTTTCTTAAGTGGATGTAGATACTTACTGAAAGAAGGTGGTAACAATTAAATCTATAGGAGAGTTTATTAAAGATGAAATGAAGAGGAAGAGAATAACTCAAAGTCAGTTAGCTTGTAAAATTGGCGTAGATCGGACGACTATTTCTAAATATATTAATAATCATGTCAATATTCCTAGTGATGTATTACACAATATAACTGCTGTTTTAGATAGTCCTAAATTAAGGATATTAGCTTTTGGAACAACTTCCTCAGGTTTAGTTTTTGATCAGGTTAAATTAAAGTTTTATGTTACCGCTGTTAAAGCTATTGAGGAATTTAAAGAGACAGTTGAGGATATAGAGAGTGTACTTCTTTTTGCTCATAATATTGATTCTGTTGAAGAACTGGACCAAGGACAGCAAGAGAAGTTTAATCGTATGTTAGACAGCTTAGAGGATGTTAGGCATGTTATTAATATGTTGGATATCTGTGCTCATGATTTGGATGCTGATCTTGAAGAGAGGAATCAAAGATGCTTACAAAAGTATAGAAGGCGCGGTTATTTAAGTGAAGATTATTAATCAGTTTAAAGGAGGCTAAAATCATGGAAGAAGTAGTAGAGCAAGTTTTAAGAGAGGCTATTAGAGAGTCTAGGAAAGAGCTGCCTTTTGCGCTTACGGTAAATGACTTAGAGAATTTACTGCCTTTTGGGAAGACCAAGATTTATGAAATGTTAAGACAAGACATTATTCCTAATAAAAAAGTCAGTGGACGGATAGTAGTTGCTAGAGATAAGTTTTTAGTTTGGTTTTATGATAGTCAAGATGTTAGAAGTGAGGACCAGGTACTACGGGATATTGGAGTTATTTAAATGATTATTAGTTGAAGGATTTTAAGGAGGTGAAACTTATGGCCGGAGTTATGGAAGAAATTTTAGAGGAGTTAAGAGAGATGAATGAAAAGTTAGATAATCTTTCAGTTGGAACTACATTAGAAACAGAAATGATGAGTGTTAAAGAAGCAGCAGATTTTTTAAAAATTAGCAAAGGAAAAATGTATGAGATGATTCGTCAAAATGAGGTTCCTTATGTATCCGCTGGCAAACGTAAATTGATTTCAAAGCAGGCTTTATTAGAATGGATTGAAGAGGAAGCAGAAACTGAGCAACAAGCTGCTGAGGTTCAAGTGATTTAGATTTGGATATAAGTGAAAGTAGTAAGGAGGTGGGCATAATGGCTGAAAGGCTTAATAGAGCTGTAATTAAAGAAGAGTTTTATAAATTAACAGGACATCCCTTAAAGGCATTAATTATTAATCAATTTCTTTATTGGACAGAAAGAGTTAGAGATTATGATCAGTTTATAAAGGAAGAAAGAAAAAGAGCTAGGAGAGAAGGAACGGATTTAGTTTTAGATGAGACTAAAGGCTGGATATATAAGACCACTGGCGAGTTAAAAGAAGAGCTAATGGTCCATTGGCATAAGAAGACAATCAGAAATCATATTAAAGAATTAGTAGAATTAGGCTATTTAGCTGAACGACAGAATCCTAAACATAAATTTGATAACACAAAACAATATAGAGTAAACCTTTTAAAACTAAATAAAGATTTAATGGAGATAGGATATGTATTACAAGGTTATAAGTTTGATGATTTGATTCAAGATGAGATGAAGAGAGCTATTCAACAGAATAATTCTAAGTTAGAAGAAAGCAATGAAGATTCGAAACGAAATGATTTTGGTTCGAACCGAAATGAGGTAAGCTCGGAGCGAAATGATTTCGGTTCGAGGGGAAATGACTGCGCTTCGAGTGGAAATAGTTTCGATACAATACCAGAGACTACAACAGAGACTATAACAGAGAATAAAAGAGAAGAAGAAAAAGAAGACGCGCGTGAGGATTTGGACAAGCAGTTATGGATGTCAATTTTTGAGTTGTATGAAAAAGTGTTCGATAAAGAGATATCTGATTTTCAGCTTGAAACCTTAAGAGATTACATAAGTGATAATCAAAATATGGATTTAGAAATAATACCTCTGGCTTTAAAAGAGGCTGGATTAAATAATGCTAATACGTTTAGTTATGTAATTACGACCTTAGATGATTGGCTAGAGCGTGAACTTACAACTGAGGATAAAGTCTTAGCTATGAAGGAAGAGAGGATAAAGCAGAATCAAGAAGCTAAACAATCTAAATTTAAACAGAAGAAGACTGATAAAAGTAATTATAGCTCTAAAGCAAAAGTTAGAGGCAGCAATAACTATCAGCATTATCCTGAGGAAGAGAAGAACTCAGAGATACCGATAGATCAGATAAAAGAAAGACTTAAGAAGTTTGGCTTAGTTAAACCAGAAGAGGAAGCTACTACTTGAGGGGAGGTGAAAAGATGTTAAACAGAATTGCTTTAGTTGGTAGATTAACTTTCGACCCAGAGCTGCATTATGTTGGCGAAGGTATTCCATTGTGTACTTTTAGCATAGCTGTTAAGAGACCATATTCCAGTCCAACTGGAGATAGAGACGTAGACTTTATTAAAGTGATTGCTTGGAGAAAGCTAGCTAAGAATTGTGCTGATCACTTAGGTAAAGGTAGATTAGTTGCCGTAGATGGTAGGTTACAGATTAGAGATTATGAGAATGGTGATGGTGAGAAAAGAAGAGTTGGCGAAGTCGTAGCCCAAGATGTACATTTTTTAGACTGGCCTAAGGATGGGGACGGAGGTGAAACAAAAGAAGAAGCTGTTTAATAAAATGCTTTCAGCTTTAAAGTGAGGCGATTACAAATGAGTGAAAAGTTATGCGGAGCTTGTTTATTACAAAAGTATAAGACTTCAAATAATCAAGATGAAGACTGTGATAAGTGCTTAGAAGAGAAGAAGAAAAGAAAGAAGAATAGATAAGGAGGAATAATTCAATGAAAAAGATTGCTTTAGTATTAATGGTGGCAATATTGGTAAGTAGTTTAGGTACGACTGTTATGGCTGGGGAATTAAAGTCAGTAAGAGAGCTTCATTTTAAGAAGTATAAGAAAGAGCCAATGGTTGGCGCTGGGCTTGCTTTATTACTTCCTGGCGCTGGACATTACTATGCTCAAGATAATAAGGGAATGAAGAAGTTTGGACTTGCTGAATTAGCTGGTTATTCATTAGCTGTATTAGTTGATGACTCTAGTTTAATTGAAGCTGGCATAATTGGGTTAAAAGCCTATGCTGCTTTGGATGCTTATAGAAAAGTTAAAGCATACAATAAGAGTTTAACTACTGATTTTGGAGTGAGCTTAAAGAAGAATCAAATTAATTTAGGAGTCAACTATCAATTCTAATTAGCTAGTCTTAGGGAAGAAAGGACTTAAATTCAATCAAGGCATCTAAATAATTTATGTGGGTCGTGGCAAAAACCATAAGTAGCTTGATTTTCTTTCTTCCCTTTTAAAAATAAATTTTAGATTAAGGGGTTGAGCTTATGAGAAAAAAGTATATTTTGATAGCCGTTTTATTATTAATTCCTCTTCTTCTAACTGGGTGTTTAAGTAATAGTGGTGCTAGTAATAAGAATCCAGTAATCAAATCACTTAATCTTAGTTCACAGACAATGCGGGCAGATGAAAGTATAGATGTGTCAGTGCAGGCTTCAGATCCAGACGGTGATAAGATAGGTTATTCCTGGAGTGCAACTAAAGGTAAGGTATCTGGAAGTGGAGCTAATGTCACCTATCAAGCACCTTCTAAGGCAGGTACATATGAGATTAAAGTATTAGTTTCTGATGCTAAAGGAGGCAAAGTAACTAGTAGTAAAGAGATTCAAGTTGGTTCAAATGATTCACCAGTAATTAATTCTGTAACTATCAGCCCATCAACTATTCAAGTCGGAGAGACGGCTATAGTTACAGTTGATGCCTCTGATCCAGAAGAAGATAGCCTAAGTTATTCTTACAATACTACTAATGGTAGTATTAGCGACACAGGAAATAGTGTAACTTATACTTCACCATCTAGTACAGGAACATATACTATCGAAGTTACAGTTTCTGATGGGAGTAATAGTGTTAGTACTTCTAAAGATATAACAGTGACTTCGGCAGTTTGGCAGAAAGCATTTAATGTTGGAAATGGACAAACATCTACAGCTTATGGAGCAATAGAAACTATAGATGATAATTATATTGTAATCGGTGGTCGTTATGATGGCATTTATTCAAGTAGCGGTGGAAGCTATGTAATGAAAATTGACAGTAAAGGTAATCAAGTATGGGAAAAAACAACTTTAGGAACAACCAACACTTCACACTATTTATTTATAAAAGAAGCTAATAACGGAGGATATGTTTTAGCTGGAGAGAGTGATAATGCAGACAAAGATTTTATTTTAACTAAGATAGATTCCCAAGGTAATGAAAGCTGGAGTAAAGAGTTTAATAATGGTGCTTACGAATATCTTTATGATTTCGAACTGACCAACAATGGTTATAAATTGATAGGTAGTACTGGTGCTCAGGCTGGATCCAGTGATGTTTATAGTATAGAAACTGATAATAGTGGAAGCCAGTTATCTACAAATACTTATATTACTAATTTAACAGGTATAAATAAAGTTATTTCAACATCTGATGGTGGGTATTTGGCAGTCGGAGAAAAAGATGATGGTACAGGTAATAATAATCCGTATGCTGTAAAGTTAGATTCTACTGGAGTTGAACAGTGGAACTATACTTATTCAACTACAGGGTCTTACGATAGATTTAATGGCGTAGTAGAGACTAGTGATAATGGTTTTACTTTAGTTAAAGAAGATAGGCAAACATTATTAAAATTAGATAGTCAAGGAGTTAAACTTTGGGAAACAACCCCATCTATTGCTAGTTTCGATTGTAAATCTTTAAAGTTATTATTTGATGGTAGTCTTATGATGGTTGGAAGAGCAAGGCCTGTTGACCAATACCAGGGAGTTTTAACTAAAATTAGTTCTTTAGGTAGTGAATTATGGGCTAAGACTTATGGACCATCTAGTCCAGAAGATAATGAATTCCAAGGCGTTGTAGAGATTAGTGATGGTTATTTAGGATTAGGAGAAACTGAAAACCTCAATACAGTAGGTGATGATGACTTCTATGTAGTAAAAACAGATTTTCAAGGAAATACAGATAGTTTCCCTCAATAGAAATTAAGTTTAGGGAAGAAAGGAGGTGGTTTTCTGAAATTAACTGTAATATTTATCCCTACGAAGCAAAGACAGGTTTAAACTATCAATTTTAAAGGAGGAATGATTAAATGAAAAAGTATATAGCGGTATTTCTTTTAACATTAATAATGTTAAGTATGATTGGTGGTACAGTCTTAGCTGAACAGACGAGTATTCTTGATGTAATCAAAGATGCTAATAAGAATAGCAACCAAGGAGACCAGGTTCTAACCAAGGTCGATAAATTTATTCAGTTCTTTATCTATAAATTACTACCTTTAGCTGGCGTGTTAATGATGGGAGTTAGCGGTTTTTATCTTATGACCGGAGCTGAGGAAGGTAAAAAGAAGGTAGCTAGCGCAGTCTTTGGCGTAGGTATTATTGCTTTATCGCCGACGTTGGTCTCATGGCTGATGGGAATGTTTAGATAAATTTAAGTAAGTGAGGTGATAGGATGTCTTTACCGCAGACTAAAAGTTATAAGCTAAGTTCTAAACAGAGTATTTTACTTAATGCAGTCATCTTTATGTTCTTTACCGCCTTAGGACAGGTATTTAATGTAGTTGGGATTGGTGTTGCTATCGGTTTGAGTTTAGCAGTCTTACTCTATATCTATCAAAGAATGAATCGACCAGGAGTAATTAAGCATTATCTAGACTACATTAAGACGCCTAATCAGCTGTCAGGTAATAAAAAGGAGGGATAGTTAGTGGTTAAACAAGCTTTGTTAGATAAAGAGAGGGAGAGTGTTAAAAATTCTCTCTCTGATTATCTTCCTTACTTAGACTTTATAGATAATATCATCTTTTATGAGGATGAGAGCGTAGGCTTAGTATTAGAGATTAAACCTGTTTATGATGAGACTTTAAGTGATGAAGAGCTAATAGATTTAAAACAGAAATTAATTCATTTCTTAAATGCCCTAGAAGATAATCTTGCTCTTCAATTTTACTTTAAGAAGTATAAAGACTTTAGTGATCTTAAAGAAGGCCATCTTAAACAGAATCAATCAGATAGTAAATTAGTTAAAGAGTTATTTAAAAAGAGGATAGATAAGCTAGATCAAGATATTCAAAGAAATCGACTCTTTCGTTATTCTTTATTCTTAATTATAAGAAAGAAGTATGACTTTAAAGTAGATAAGGTTAAGAGCTTAATCTATTCTCCAAATAGATTAAACAAAGAGGTTAAACTACATTTTAAAGAGATAATTCAAGATCTAAAAGAGATTCAAGAGAAGTATAGATATTATTTACAGAAAGCAGATTTTGAAGTTATTCAACCTAGCGAAGAGGAAGTAATTGATTTTGTTGCTTCGCAAATTAATCAGGAAGTATTAAAGAATGTTAAGTTTGAGACTAAACATGATCTAACTCATTGCTGCATGAAAAAGGCTTATAATCATTTACAGATTGGAGATAAGTACTTTAAATTCATTACTCTAAAAAATGAGCCGGAGTTTGTAAGACCTACTTTAATTAAGTACTTAACTAATGCTGAGCTTAACTTTGAGTATGATGTGATTGTTAATTTAAAGATTTTAGATAAGCATAATCAAACTCAAAAGTTAAAGACACAAAAAAGAGTAACTAGAGCCTTAAAGTTTGATCTATTTGGCAGTGATATAGATGAGGAAGCCGAAGCTAAGGAAGCAGATATATCCGAACTGCTTACAGATATGGTCAGCGGTAAAGAGAACCTATTTAAGTTTGAACTGTTGATATTAGTCAAAGCAGATAGTAAAAGAGAGTTAAATAAGAACTGTGATGAGCTTTTAAGTAGTATCCGGCATTTAGAAGGTGCCCAAGGCTTTGAAGAGAGTATTGCTAACTTCCAGCTTTATTTAAGCTCTCTACCAGGTAATATTAAGTTTAATAACTTTAGAGACTTTAAGTTTAAGACTTCTTATGTTACAGATTTACTACCGATCTTTGGTCCACCGACAGGGATTGGTGAACCATTGATGATCTTTAGAAATAAGTATAATTCAGTTACTTATCTAAACCCAATGTCAGATGAATTCATTAATAAGAATGGACTTACTATCGGTGCTAGTGGAAGCGGTAAATCCTTTACAATGAACTATATTAGTCTTAATTACTTAGCCTATGAGCCGATAATCTTAATTATTGATAAAGGCGGAAGCTATAAGAAGTTTGTTGAGACTTTAGGTGGTGATTACTTTGAAGTCTCTACTAAATATGCTATTAACCCTTTCGATATTAAGACTGATAATAAAGAACTCTTTTGGCGGGCAATTATAGAAGTAATGATTAGAGAAGAGAATGAACCGATCTCTAACGATATGAAGATAATTATTAACGAAGCAATAGCTAAAGTTAAAGAAGAAGAGATCAATAAGCCGATAATTTCTGACTTTGTTGATGCAATAGATAAGCTAGAGTTTAAGGACCAAGAGATGAAACGTAAGAAACGTAAGGCGTACCGACATTTAAAGCGGTGGACTAAAGGAAGATACGGCAGCTTTTTAAATAATAAAGAAAGTAACTTAGATGTAAGCAGCGATATTTTGGCAATGGACTTAAAGGGCTTAGAAAGTTATCCCGAAATACTAGAGGTCTTTATGTTCTATATTTCAAGTGTTTCTTGGTATAAGGCAGAATTAGATAGAGATCGTAAGAAGTTATTTATCTTTGATGAAGTCTGGCAGTTATTTTTAACTGAACAAGGCGGTCAGCTTCTAGAAGAGATGTATCGTACCTTAAGAAAATACGGTGCTAGTATCTTTTCAATTTCACAGTCTATTTCAGACTTTGCAGATAATAAGCATACGCCGGGAATTATGGAGAATATATCTTTCTTCTATATTTTAAGGCAAAGCTCAGGGGCTGATTATGATAAGCTTAAGAATACTTTAAATCTATCTAAACAGGATATAACTGAAATAAAGAACTTAAACAGTGTTAAGGGAGTATATAGTGATGTCTTTATAAGACTTCCTCAGTTATCTTTTATAGGTAGAGTAGTCCCGGGAGCATTTGAGTACTGGATGGCAACTACGAACTCTAACGATATCAGCTTATTTAATCAAGTTTTGAAAGCATTTGATAATGACTTAATTAAGGCTTTGAACTTTTTAGCTAGTAGATGTCCATACGGCTTTACTACCTATAGTTCTTTTAACTATGATGAAGCCTTTAAGAAGTTTGATGACAATATTGTTAAAGTTTTAGATTATTTAGCCAAAGAGTATCTAAAGAAAGGGTGAA
The DNA here is from genome assembly GCF_900114655.1 of Candidatus Frackibacter sp. WG13. Taxonomy (GTDB): domain Bacteria; phylum Bacillota; class Halanaerobiia; order Halobacteroidales; family Acetohalobiaceae; genus Frackibacter. The sequence goes on along the minus strand of NZ_FOTT01000006.1, from coordinate 101,082 downwards.
TTGAAGATGGGTCTACTTATAAAGTTAATTCTAATTTTAATAATAGAAAATTTGTTTTTTTATCAGCTCTTAAAGTGGAAGAAGAGAAAGAAGTTTAAGTCAAAGAAGAGAAGTGAAGACTATTTAGCTGATTTAAAGAGCCGTTTTGGCGAAGTCTTTATTAAAATAACGTAGTTAGGAGGCAGATAAAGTGAAGAAGAAAATCTTACTTTTAGTCTTAGTTGGAGTTTTAATGTTAGCTTATAATCTAAATACCTTTGCTTTGTTAGGTGACCAAGCAATTCCTCAGGCCGTTTATAGGGTGCCGATGGGGTCGGAAGTTAAGTATTTAGAGGATAATGTTCAAAAGCTTTTATATCTTAATGAACAGGTGATGAAATTAAAGAAACAGCTTGACCAATACAAAGACCAGGAAGCATTATTTAGAGCTTTGTTAGGTAACTCTAAGCTATTAGATTTAGCAGATTACGATTTTGATAATATGAGTCTAGAGGAGTGGAAGGAAGTTATAAGGACAGCTGCGGATATTATCTATGCGGACGTAGATGTAGTAAAATCATCGACTAATAATAAGCCGTCTAAGCAAAGAGTTGAAAAAATAAAAGAGTTTCGCAAAGTAATGGCTGGAGACTCAGATAGTGAAAGTCAAAGTAATGATCAAGATCCTATAATAGATTCAAATCCTGATACTTCTAAACAAGAGAGAAATGAAGAACAGATAAAGAATCTTAAAGCTAGATTAAATAATTTAAGTAAGCTATATAACCAACTGCTTTCTAGGTATATGAACTTAGAGATATATAAGGATAAATCTTCTCAGCCTATAGTAGTACCTAAGGCTGATTCAATGCCGACATATATAAAAAAGACCCAAAAAGATTTAGAGCAGATTGAAGATAATATGGCTAAAAACCAAAATCTTAAGCGTTCTAATATACCTGCTTTATTACAGAGTTTAAATAAACAGATGTTATTTAATAATCAGATTAATCTCAAGATATTACAGGCACTATCTGATTTAAATAAGATGCAGGCTGTAAAAACAAATAAAGATAGTATTGATGAAGTTAAAGAAGATTATATTGAAATGAAGCATAAGCTGCTTAATTAAGAAAGGAGGTTTAAGATGAGACTATTTGAGAAGTTTACTAACCCTTTAGCTAACTTAAGTACAGCCTACCAAACCTTAAAGATAGTTACCTTTATATTATTAGTAGTAGTTATAGGCTTAACAGTAAGCTTAATTATTACTTTAAATAAAGAACAGATTGTTGTCGGAGTCAACAAGCAAGGGGTGCCGATTCCAATGGAGATTAAGGATAAGAGAGTAGAGAATATGATTAATTATAAACAGTTTATTACTTACTTTTTAAACTCTGTCTATGATTGGAATAGTGAGACATATATCGATCAAATCGAGAAGGCTTTACCTTTAATGGCTGAGGATATAAGAGGAGATTATATTAAAGAGATGAAGAAGGGCGGTTATATTGAGACGATCAAGAAGAATCAAATTACTAGTAGCATTCAAGTTAAAAAGATACTAACAGATAAAGCAAGAAAGTATAAGGATGGTTATTTAATAGAAGTGCAGGCAGTTAAGTTAAGAGTAACTGATTTTATAGACAGGACAAGTCCAGTACAGATTAAGATTGCTTTTCGCCCAACAGCTATAAACTCAAAAAATATTTGGGGGTTAGAGGTATTTGAGATTAAGGAGGTTTCAATAAATTAGAACCAAGTCGAAGCTACACTTTACTGTACAGCTTAGCTTCGACTTGGTCATAGGAGAGAAAATGAAAAAAATGATCTTTTTAATAATATGACCTTATCTAATTAAAATATTCAAAATTTATCTAAGGAGGTTAGGAAAATGAAGAGATACTCTTTACAGGTTGTAATAGTAATTGTTTTGATGCTAGTTATTACAAGTTCAGCATTTGCTAAAATCAAAACAGTCTATCAGACTAATCAACCGATTCCTATCATGACAAAGTTAGGTACTCAAACTGTCTTATTTTTTGAGAGTGAAATTGAGTTTGCAGTAAGTAATGCTAACTACTTTCAGGTTAATAGTGATAAGAAGAATAATAAGTTATCGATCACTCCTAAGAAGGCTGGAGCTAAGACTAACTTAATTGTAACAACGAAGAAGAATAATAAATATGTCTTTCATCTAGTCGAAGATAAAAAGCAGGATTATTATGACTTAGTCAATGTTAAAGCAGCGCCAAAGATTAATTATAAAGAGATTATTAACTTAGTCAATAAAAGAAAGATAGCTATTGACCCAGCGGTTAGAGAGCTAATTAATATCTATGAGATAGATAAGAATAGATTTAAATTTAACAAGCCTAGCTTAAAGTTAATAGTTAAACGGGCTGTAACGATTAAAAGCCTAAATAAGACAGTATTGTGGTTTAGGCTAGTTAATAATTCTAAGGGGATAATTAGGATTCCCCTTAATTTAATCGATATAGAAAAGAGAGAACGCTTTGCTCTGGCTGGGGAGAGTAATAAAGAGAAGTTAAAACCAGGTGAGATGAAAGACTATTATATTTTGTTAGAAGGTGCTTATTTAGATAGCAGTTATACAGTTTTGATGAATGTTAATGGCAAAGCAAAAGAATATAGGATTACCAATATTCCTTACCACAAACAGGAGTTTAAAGTTTTTATCGAAGATGCTAATAATTATATCAATCTTCGGCTTGAAAATTATCAGAGGTGATTACTATTAATAAGTTGATTAGTAACGACTTCGTTCAAATAGTAATTGGAGCTTTTGTTATAATTGAGTTTTATCAATATAAGAACAGATTGCACTTAAAAAGGAAAGATTAATCTTCTCTTTAGGAGGTGAACAGATGTTAAAAGATAAGCTCAATAGCTTAAAAGATTTATTAATAGATGAAGAGGGTAAGCCCAAATTTAAAGCAGTTGCGGTATTGATTCTAACTATAATTATCTTTACAGTGCTAGCGATTAATTTGCTTCCGACGAAGAAAGTAAAGAAAACGGCTGGTATATTAGATATAAACTACAATCTGCCTAAGCCGCCTACAAGACCAAAAGTTAAGATTAATCCCAGTAGCAAAGATACATACTTAAAAAAGGACGAATTATCAGCTGTTTTGGATAAGAAGTTATCCGGGGCATTTAGTAACGAAGCAGAGGAGATCATAAAACAGATCGATAGAAGTCAACGTAGGATGATGATTCAGATTAGAAAAGAGAGGAAAGCTAAGCTAAAGGAGTTAAAAGCTGAGCTTGAAAGTAAGTTTAGTAGTCAAAATAATAAAAGCTTAGGTAGTAATTCAGCTTCTAATATATCTAACAAACTAGACCAAAGTGACCAAGAAAGAAGGAATGACAGACCAAGTAATAAAAATAACTCAAACCAAAATCAAACTAACACTAAAAAAGAAAACCCAACTGCTAGACGTACTTACAAACAGCGAAGAGAATTTACAGCCCCAACTAATACTTATAGAGACTATAGTTCTAACTTAGATTATGCTTATTCAAACCAAAATAAGAATCGCCAAGCACCCTCTGCTATAAAACCAAGTTCAATGGTTGTAGTGGATAACTTTAATACTCGCGTTGGAAGTTCAATTGTAGTTAATAAGACATTTAAAGAACCTAAACGCGGTTATGAAATCAAACGAGGAATCAAAGCTGGTACTTTAGTTCCAGCTCAATTAAAGGTTGGTTTAGTCAGTTCCGAAGCTAGATCACCAGCGTTAGTTAAAGTCACTAAAGATATTAAATATGAGGGTGAAGTCTATATCCCGAAGGGTAGTCTATTTTTGGGTTATGCAACGGCTGATTACGGGGTAAGACAGATGTTTGTAACTTTAGAAAAGTTGATTATCGGCAATAGAGAGATCGATGTTAAAGCACACTTAGTCAAACAAAACGGGACCCCAGGCTTTGCTAGTCAGTATATCGACCTAACTATGGAAAAGTTTTGGCCGACTTTCTTGATGGACTTTGCCGCTGGAATCTTACAATCCTTTAAAGATGTTATCTATGTAGTCTCAGATAACGGACTACCGCAAAAATATTATCAAGATACATTAAAGAATAAAGCTATAGATGGTACAACCCAAGGAATTACTAAGTGGACTGATAGACTTATGCGGGATGCCGAAGAACACCAAGCAATCATTATTGTTGATCCTGGAGTTAAAGGGAAGATTTTTATAGATGAAAAGATTTTGATAAGTAAGTTTAAAGGGGACTAAAAGGATGTGGAAAGCATGTGGATTATGTGGATTTGGTGGACAACTAAAGCAACTTGCCCACAAGCTCCACATAATCGCACAAGCTCTACTTTTGAAGTTTAGCTGCTTTATTTGTAGTCTCCTAGCATGGTTACTGTAATAGCCTGATGGATTTGCTGGATAACTTTTAATAAGTTACCCACAACTCCACAGGCACTAAAGACTTATCAGTTAAACCGCCCAAACATTTAGGGGCTATCCCCTTACTAATCTAAGAGAGGAGTAGATGATGATTACTAAGTTAAAGCTTAAAGAGGCTAAGTTAAAAATGAGAGCAATTAAGTACTGTCGAAGGTGTGGAATAGTACTTACTGATAAAGAATTAAACCGCAGTCAGTTTGTATGTAATAGATGTATGATTGAACAATTAGAGCGATTAAAGAATCTATAGTAAAGGAGGTGTTCTTTTTGAGACGATATATTTTCTTCGTAGTAGTTACTTTAGTCTTATTTAGCTTTACAAGCAGTGGTTTTGCTATGAATAAATTTACCCAAGAAAGCTGGATTGGAGCCTATATCTTTGATAAAAAAAGCTTATCTTCGGCTGAACAATATTATCCATACTTAGATATTAGGAATATAAACTTTAGGATCAATAGTCCTGGCTATGCAGTTAAGACTATAATAGCTGACTATATTATTACACAGGATTTCGATATAATCAAAAGTCTAAAAGCAGAAGATGCTTTAAATAAAGCAGAGGATGATAAAGACTTACTAGCTATCTTAGAGAATTTAAGCCAGAATGCATCTAAAGAGCAGTTAGAAAGAAAGATTTTAGAGATGAAGACTTTACTTCTATTGCGAGATGAAGTTAGAGATAGACAGAAGTTTTTAAAGTTAATAAGCGGTGAAAAATATAACCGTTTTAAATATAGATTCTATCACTTTAAGTTAATTGAATATGAGGATTATATTTTAAGCCAAAAGGTAGATTTCACAACAGATATTAATTATGACTTTGGTCGGTTAGAGAAGTTAAGGTTTGGCTTAGAAGAGACATCGGCTCAAAGAATAATTGACCAGGCTTTAATGCGTCTATCCGGAGCTTATAACCAAAAATTAAAGATACTAGATGGAGAAATACAGGCTAGCATGATGACCACCGAAAGAATTAACTCTATGCTTCCGATTTATCCGAACTCCTTAGCTAATAAGGAAAGTTCTCCCTTGGTTTCTCTTAGATTGCAGCCTATGGAGCTTAAGTTAAAGAGGAAGCTAGTTAGTAATTTTAATAAGTTAAAGTTTGACTGGAAGCAAAAGGTTACGCTTTTAAAGTACCAATTTAATAAAGAGGAGCTTACTAATATTGCAGATTATTTTAATCTATTTACTAATAAGTTATTAGAAGTAATGAAGAGTTCATACCGGGATAAATATGGAGAACTTAAATTTTTAGAAGATTATCAGTTTACGCTAAATAACTTAAACCAAATCTTAAGAGAAGTTAAGCTTATGAACTAGATTAGAAAGGAGGTTTTAAGATGCCGGATAGTCTTTATGATGCCCTAGATTTAGCTTATAGTACCAAGACCTTTGTACAGATAGTAAAGAATAGTTCAATGATAGAGCGTTTAATTCAGATTGCTGTTATTTTAGCAGCTTTAGTCTTAGTAGTCAGCTTATTTATGGAGATGTACTATAAAGTTTTAGAGAGTAGAGGAAGTTATGTTAGTGTCTTAATTAGGTTAGTTTTAGTTATTTTAGTCTTAGCAAATTATATGCCGATGGTCTTAGGGTTAGTAAATGGAGTTGACAGCTTTACTAAACAGTTTGCCGGCGGTATTGCTAAGGATAGGATAGATAAGGTCGAAGAAATAGTCAATCAGGACCAAGCTAAAGCCAAAGAAGAGATTAATAATATTAAAAACGATAAAAAGCCTAGTAATAAACAAGGTAGCTTCTTCGGATTTTCTTGGGGACTGCCGGATTTATCAGTCTCTCAACTTTTAGTCCAAGGTAGTATCTTTATTACCCAGGCAGCCTTATTTGTTATCTTTGGGATTAGAAATATCTCATTAACGCTTCTAACTGTAGTTGGACCATTCGCTTTAATTACATTAATGAATAGAAAGCTTCAGACTTACGGTTGGGGTTGGATTAAAAGCTTTGTTAATGTATTAATTTGGCCGGTCTTAATTGTTTTGATCCTATATATTCAAGATATTTTGTTAGGTAACTTAACAGCTGGCAGCTCTACTTATTATAAAGCAAAGATGTTTGGGTATAATGTTGTCTTCATCTTCTTCTTAGTTAAGGTTATGAAGTTTTTGCCGGAGTTAGCCCAAGGGACAGCCGGTGCCTTTTCTACAGCCGAAGGGTTGATGTCAGCACTTTTATACGCTACAGGGTTAGGCGCAGCTAAAGGAGCTTTTAAACAGCTAGGCGGAAAAGCAGCCTCAGGGTTAGGTCAAGGAGCTAAGAAGGCAGCTAAAGGAGCTGGAGGCTTAGGTCAGAGAGTAAGGACAAGTGGTAAGTATTCCTTAGGGAAGATGACAGGAAATAAAGTAGGCAAGATGGAGGCAGAGATGGAGAGAGTTAATTCTAGTAGTAATTAAGAAAGGAGGTCTAAGATGATTAAGAATAGAAAAACTTTAGTTCTTTTAGTAATCTTATTAATTTTTGCTATCGGCTTAACTGGCTGTAGTTCCTCTAGTGGTTCTAAAAAGTATATAGTCACAATAACAACCAAAGTAATTGACAACACGACAGGTAAAGTAGTGCAGACAGCAACAACTAAGACAGCTAGCGGCAAACAAGGCTCAACCTCTGGTGGGATAACTAAATTTACTTTAGATGGTAACAAGGAATATACCTTTATTAGTTCAGCTCCTTACTATGTAACTAATAAAAAACGGGTACGGATAGGAAAAGAGAATATTGTGATTACTATTAAGCTTAGTCAAGAGGAAGGAAAGATATTAGGAAGAGTTACAGACGAAGGAGGTAGCGGCTTAAAAGGAGCTACAGTTTCATTAGTAGAGCTTAATAAGAAGACAGAGACTAATAGCGACGGTACATTTAAGTTTATAGAAGTGCCGATTACAGGAGCAACTTATACCTTAGAGGTTAATAAATCAGGTTATGGAAAAAGGACTTTAGCTAACTTAGAGATTCCAACTGGGGAGAATAAAAAGGACGTAGGTAAGATAGTATTATCTAATAATCCAGGTATTCTTTCTGGAAAGATAACTGACCCAACAGGTAGTGCTTTAAATGGAGTTAATGTAAGTATAGTCGAGCTTGGGAGAACAAAGACAACAGATTACAGCGGTAACTTTGAGTTTGAGGTCTTGCCGGGTACTTACAGTTTAGAATTTACAAATAGTGACTACCAAAAAGTAACAAGAGAAGAGACAGTCCAAAGTGATAAGACAACCTTTGTAAGTATTGAGATGACTCCAAAGCCAGGACAGATTTCAGGAATAGTCTTAGATAATTATGGAGTACCGATTAATGATGTACAGGTAAGTATTTTAGGTGCAAATAAACAGACTAAGACCTTAAGTAATGGTCACTTTCTATTAGAAGATGTACCACCTGGTAACTATACTTTAGAATTTATTCATCCACAGTTTCAGATTTATAATGTAACAGCGGATGTAAAAAGAGCCCAAGAAACTAACTTAGGTAACATCATGCTTCAAGAGAAGACCGGTATGTTAACCGGTAGGGTCTTAGAAGATAGCACAGGTAATCCAATAGCTAATGTTAACGTAGAGATTCAAGAGACAGGAGTAAGTACAAGTACTAATAGCAATGGTTACTATACTTTTAATAACTTAAGGATTGGTACTTATAAATTACAAATTAGTGCTGTTAACTATTCAACAGAAGAAGTAAGTAATGTGGTTGTTAAAGAGAACTCAGTAACTAGCTTAAATGACGTAAGATTAATTAAAGATCCAGCAACTATTTTAGGAAATGTTAAAGACAGTTTAACCGGTGCTTCTTTGGAAAATGTAACCGTAACTGTAAATGAAACAGGAGATAGTTTTAAGACTAATACTACAGGATCATTTAAGATTGAAAATTTAAAGTCAGCAACTTATTCTTTAACATTAACGTTTGCTAACTATTATAGTAAGACAATTAGTAGTATCTATTGTGGACCAGATTCAACGACTAACTTAGGGACAATTCAACTAGACCCTAAGCCGGTTAAGATAACCGGAGTAACTACGCCGGGAGCAACAATAGAAATTCAAGAGACAGGAGATTCAGTAACAGTAGATAGTACAGGAAGCTTTGTGTTTACAGGTTTAAATCCAGGAACATATACAATTAATATTACAAAGTCTAATTATAGAAGTAAAACAAAGTCATTAGAAACAAAGCCTGGACAGACTTATGATTTAGGTGATTTAACTTTAAGTCCACTCCCAGGATCTATAGTAGGGAGTTCTAATGCAGACACAATTACTATCAAAGAGACAGGACAAACATTAAGTAATACAGCAAGTACCTTTAAATTTGATAATCTTCAGCCAGGAGATTACACTTTAGAATTTACTAGGCCTAACTATCAAACTAAAAGCATAAATATTACTGTTGATCCTAATCAAATAACAGATATAGGAACTGTAACTTTGGATCCAATACCTTCGACAATTAAAGGCTATGTAGATTCTAGCTTAACTGACGTAGAAATTAAATTAATAGAGACAGCAGAAATTAAGACTTTAGCTAACGGAGGATACTTTGAATTTAGTAATTTAGAGCCGGGTGCTTATAATATCGAGTTTAGAAAGACTAGCTACTATATTAAAACTATTACTAAAGATATTGTTCCAAATGAAGTAATAGATTTAGGAACAATTACTTTAAATCCTAAGCCTGGGAAGATAGTAGGATCTACAAATGCAGATACAGTAAAAATTAAAGAGACTGGACAGACAGTTACAGTTACGAATGGCTCATTCACTTTGGATAAAGTAAAACCTGGAAGCTATACTTTAAGGTTTACTAAGACAAATTATTATCCAAAGGAGATTAGTGTAACAGTAAATCCTAATACAGTTATAGACGTAGGTACGACTAATTTAAATCCTATGGCTGGTACTATCCAAGGATATTTAAACAATAGTGCAGATGTGGTTTTAGTACAAGAAAACAAAGTGAAATATAGTCAGTCTGGATACTTTAGCTTTAATAATTTACTTCCGGGAGATTATATCGTTAAAGTTGCGAAGTCTAATTATTATCCAAAAGCATTTAATATAACAGTGCAGCCGGAAGGAACAATAGACTTAGGAAGTATAAATATAAATCAAGTATTACCAGGAGCTTTAGTAAGTCCGCGGTATGAATATATTACAGATTCACTTTATGTGGGAACGAGTCAATCTAATACAAAATCATTTAATGCTCAAAGTACTATTATTTCATACAGTATGAAAGCTCGTGCAGATTGGTCCGGATCACCATCTAATACTAGTCATAGTTACGCAAGGATTTTAGATAATTCAAATAATGAATTAGTTGAATTAGCAGCTAGTGGTGATGATATCGAACATACCAAATCAGGAACCTTAAATATAACACCAGGTACTTTTATAATGGAATGCATAGGAGGTTGGAACGCAGACAACCCAACTTATGCGGAAGTTGATGTTGACTATTATAATGACTATGCTCCACCTAAAATCAATACTAATAAGACCTGGGCTAATTCTGCTGTTAGTCATACCATTAGTATTACTTTTGATGATGTTAATACCCAAGAATCAGGATTTAATAAAGCTAAATATAAAATAACTAATTCTATTCAAGAACCTAGCTTTTACGATAACTACGACGGTAGTGATATAACTCTTAACAATCCTGGTACTTGGTATATACACATTAAAGCTTATGATAATGTAGGCAATCAAAGTTATAAAGTTATAGGTCCATTTATAGTCAACTAATAACTATATTATCAACTAAGGTGGGCTTAAGCCTGCCTTAGTTAAAACTTAAATGAGGCTAGGTCAAAGTTTTAAAAAAGCTTTTTTTAGATTATAAGGACTTATTTAGTTAAGAAGGATTGTTTACACGATAACTTCTTGATATGATAGTCTTTATATAAAAAAAGCAAACAAATATTATTCGCTAAAATGGTTTTAGGTTATTTTGTATACACTTTGGAGCTTATAAATACGACGATTAAGGATGTTATGTAAACAATAATTAATTATATACGTTATTTTAAATGTAAAATTTATTTTTTAATAATAATGTTTACATTTAAGTTATAAACCTTGTAGACTTAAAGTTTTTCAATGTTTACATATTAAACTGATCAAAAGGAGGACTAAACAATGGATGCAGGTAGAAATTTTGAAGTATTTAGTTGGGATAATGGTAATGCCAATGAAAAATTTGTTTATAAAAATGAACAAGGTGAAATCGAAGGAAAAATCTTTCCTTCATTAACTACGGAAGTTTTAGAAGGAAATTCAGTATTTGAATTAGCTGATGGAGAAGATATATTTAAAAAAGATTCTATGAAAATGCAATATGAAGGAAAGACTTATTTTATTGGGGAATTGGCTCAAGAACAAGATTCTAAAGGAGGTAATAGGGATCAATTAGATGATAAATACAAGGCAACATCTACAATCACTAAACTACTTAGCGGAATAGTCTTAGCAGTTGGAGCTGAAAATGTTGATATAGTTAATATTGAACATTTAATGCTAGGTTTAAGTATAAATATCCATGAAGATATGAAAGAAGATGTTGAAAAATTTTATAGTGATGGTAAATTTGAATTTAAAATTCCTACTAAAGATGGATATAAGAAATGTTTAGTAACTATTCAAAAAGCTATCTGTATAGCTCAAGGAGTAGGTGCTTTTTATGATGAAGTACTAAAGTTTAATGGTTATCCAAAGAGAGCAGATCTATTAAAAAAGAGATATTTATTAATAGATGGTGGAGGGGGAACAACTGAACGCTTTATTGCAGATGGTAAAAGACCAATAGTAGGAACAGAAGAAGGACTAAAAATAGGAGCAAATGATATTTTTCAAAAGATAGGAAAGCTTTTTAATAATGCTCCAGCACAAATCATAGAAAAAATTTATAAAGATAAGGATGATAACCAGTACTGGAATAGTAAAGATCCAATTCCGGTAGAAAAAGTAACTGAATATTGTAAACAAGCTTTTAATAATAGAGCTAGATACTTATATCAGACAATAACTAATGATTTAAAAGAACAACTTAATCGAGTAGGAACGGTATTAGTTTGTGGTGGTATTGTTGCTTATTTATATGATGATTTAAAAGAATTATTTAAAGATAGGTTTGAAGTTATTAAAAGTGAAAACCCTATTTTCTCCAATGCAAGAGGATATTTTAAATATTATGCAGCCATGACTTTAAAACGCAGGTTGAAAAAAACTAATAGTTAATAGTAGGGGGGGTTAAAGGAGTGATAATATGTCTGAAAATAAATTTATGGGAATAAGAAGTTTTTCAGTAGCAGGAAGAATATCAGAAAACACAGCAATAGATAAAGAAGATCTTTCTTTTATTGATAGAAAACTTAAAGAGATGAGTCAGGCAGCATTTATTAGACAGTGCATAAACACTCAAAGAAAATTTGAAGAAGGGAAATTAGTTGAAAAAGAAAATACTAAAACTAAAATTGATGATGAAAGATTAGGAGAAGTGTTTGAAGAAAAATTAATGAATTTAATTGATAAAGGTTATTTATCTGTAAATAAAAATAATAGTACTCCTTCTAAAAAATCTGATGATTTAGAAACAAAAAATGAAGATCCTGAAGAAGAAAAATGGGGTGGAGATGAAGATTTCATGGAACTTTTAGATTCTATAAATGATCCCACAGATTAAATTATGTAAGTTAACATTGGATTTTGGACAAGATCAAGATTTAACTGAAAAAGAAGATTAAGAGCAAGCAAAAAAACTTGAAAGTAGTTTAGATATGAAGCTAAAATCTAATAATTTTTTATAAAGAAAAGAACATACAGTTGATAATTTAGTTAATAATTAAGTTCATAACCCGAATTAGCATCAAAATTAGCACTTAAATTATTATTGAAGACCACAGCTGGAAGACGCCCGCCCGCCGATAAAGGCTTGATATGGCAGTATGGAGGGGTGATTGTTGAGTAGCAACCTTATCAGGGTAAAAAGCACCCTGATAACAGCTGACCCCGACCGAACTTCGAGGAATAACCACCTCTTGTCGATCGGGGTCAGCTGCGGCGACTGGAGTCTTGGGTGGCTACTCAACAATAGAGGATTTGAATGGTGAGGATCGGCGGGCGGGCTATCCAGCTAGTGTATTAGTTAGTGAAGTTTGTGATTGGTAGTTTGAGATTATAGGTGTGAGTTTTAGTGATGTAATTTAGGTAGTTATGTGGGTATTTGTTAATGATGTGATTTAAATGTTTTTTATGTAGTTTGTGTGTTTGATATGTGGGTTTATTAGTAATGTTATTTGATGTATTTGAAGTTTTAATTAGGAGGTGTAGATTAATGAATAATGAGAAATATGGTGATGAAAAAACAATTGAGGATATAAGAGAAAGTGATGTAGGAGTAAAAGAATTAGTTGAAAAATTAGGAGTTCTAAGGAAGAAAAGTTGGCAAAAACAGTTGGAAGCAAAAGTATATAGATTAGAAAAGAAAGTTAAAGTATTAGAAAAAGAATTGGACCAACAGGAGTCAAAAACAGAAATAAGTGTTACTAAAAATGCAAGTGTAAGAATAACTAAAAGTGATGTTCTTTTATTTAAATATTTATTTGAAAATAGTTTCTTAACTAGAGAACAGATTGGTGAATATATTTATAGTTCTTTAACTTATGCTAATCAAAGATTGTCAAGGTTGACTAAAACCAGATTTGTTAAGAAGAAGCCTTATCCATTAAGAGATGGTAATCGTACAACTTATATAATGCCAACTAAAAAAGCCTTAAGTTATCTAAAGACAGAGAAAGGAAAGAAAAAATTAAACAATATAGAGAGAAATAATAAATTTGAACATCGTTTTATAAAACCTAAAAATTATATAGTTCGTAGTAATATTTCCTTAGACCAGTTTGAACATGACGATCAAGTTAATAAATTGAGATTTGAGTTTGAGAATATAGGAGCCTGCTTTTGGGTTACTCAAGATATAGCTGAAAGATTTAATTTACACAGTAAAATACCTGATGGAATTTTTGATACTAGAGATAGAGAAACGAAATTTGTATTAGAATTAGAAAAGACTTTAAAAAGAAATAGCAGATATATAAATAGTAAATACGGAGTACTTACAAGGTATGCCCAGGAAGATTCAATAGATGGAGTTTTATATGTGGTCGAAGGAGATTCTTTATATAAGTCAATTATGAAAAAATTCAATCCTAAGTCTATTCCTTACCCTAAGGGAGCATATAAAAAGTTCTATGCTGCTAAGTTAAAAGATATATTGGCTGGAGATTATAAATTTTACAACAAAACAGCTAATAAAGTTTTTGACTTGAAGGAGGTCTTAAAGAAATGTTAACAAAACTTAAAAGTAAATTTTTGAGTTTGATAGTTAGATCAAAATTAGAAAAATATATTTTCGATTTTAACTTAAGGAGTTTCTTTTCCTTACTTCGGTATTTAACAATTATTTTGATTTTACCGGCATATTGGTTCTATTGGTTTATCTATAAATTCATCATTGCATTATATAACAAATATCCAAGAGCAGTATTTACAGAGTATACAGTTAAAAGAAAAGATAATTACTTTGTAATGACTGGATGTATCTTAATCTTTATTTCTTTCTTTATATTCTTTGTATCGCTTCAAATGGAAGTGATAAATCAGTTTTGGAGGTGGGTTGCTCCTAAGCTTAATTTAGAGTTCAATAATTTTGAGTATTACTTTAATAAGTTATATCTTATATATTTCTATATTAAGTACTGGATAACTAAGACTTCAATAATAGCAATTCCATTTGTATTGTTAGACCAAATAATTTTAAAGAGGAGATTAAAGGTAGACCCTAATAGACCGGCTAGTAAATTAAGAAAGTATTTTTTAAGAGAAGAGGCTATTCAAAATGATAAAACTTTCTTAGGGATTACGAGGGATGAAAAGAGAGAGGGCTTTTCAGTTTCAGATGAACAGTTTTCAACTCATCTTTCGGGAATGGCAACTACCGGTGCTGGTAAAACAGAGTTATTTTTCTCTTTAGCATATCAAAATATGAAGAAGGGTAGAGGAGTAACAGTAATTGACTGTAAAGGTGATCTAGAGTTTGCTAAAAAGTTATATACTTTTCATAAAAGATATAATCCGCATAATCAGAAATTTAAAGTCATTAATTTAGCAGACCCCGATTTTAGTAATACATATAACTTTCTATTGCGAGGCTCAGCATTAGAGATAAAGGATAGATTAGTTAATGCGGTAGAATGGAGTGAGCAGTATTATAAGAATGCAACGATTGATGTAATTTTAACATTATTACAAGCTGTAATAGAAGAGTTAGATAAAAAGATAACAATGAAAGATTTATATCTACTTATGACAGAGAAAAAAGCAGTAAAAATTATTCAAGCTATGGTCGATAATGATTTCATTTCCGGTAAGTTGCAGGAGATAATTAATGATTTCGAAGATACAATGAAGGATTGCAAGGGGCTTATTAACCAGATTAATATTTTATGTAACTCAGAACTTGGAAAGATTATTAATCATTATAATCCTGAAGTTGATCTATTTGAATCATATGTCAACCAAGAGATTGTCTATATCACAATTCCAACTAACAGGCTTAAAGAGACAGCGAAGGCGTTTGGAAGAATGTTGCTTTCAGATCTAGAAGCAACGACTAGTTATATTGAAGAGAATGTACCTAGGTCAGAAAGAAGAAAGTATTCGATTACGATAGATGAATTTGAAGCATTTGCTACCGGAGATTTTGTAGGCTGGATTAATAAGGCTAGGTCAGCTAAGTACAATATTCAAATGTTTTATCAATCCGAAGGAGATTTAGAGACAATAGATCCTGCTTTTGTAAAACAGATTATAGATAATACTAACTTAAAAGTAGCTGGTAGAGTCAATCATCCAGAGACAGCGGAGAACTTTGCAAAACAGGTTGGTACTAGAAAGGCAGTTAAGGAAACAGCAAGAGTAAATAAAGACCTGCTTAGACAGATGGAAGGCGAGATGGGATCAGAAAGAGAGGTTGAAGAGTTTATAGTTAGTCCTAACGAAATAAGAGATTTAAAGATAGGTCAATTTGTAGTCTTAGGTAAACATCCAGATAATTTTAAGAAGATTATCAATGTAGATTATATTCCTGACCCTGACTTTGAAGATTTAGAACTGGTAAAAGAAGAAAAACAGAGAGTTGCCGAGGATAAAAGATTAAACATGGAAGAATTATTGAAAGAGAATAGTAATGAAGCTGGGAGTTTCACAAATAAGAGGAATAATAAAGAGACAAAGGATAGTCCTAATAGTCAAGAAGATAAGCAGGAGATTAATGAAACAGAAGATTTTAAAGCACAAGGAGATTCTAATGAGGGTAAGGATGAAGTAGACGAATCAGAAGCTAAATTGCAAGAAGAAAAGACAGACAATAGCCAAGAGGATAAAGATATAAAAGAAGAACAAAGACAAGATAATGAAGGCCCTCAAGATATAAAAGGGGTACCGGATAGTATTTAATTAAGGAGGCGGTTCTAATTAATTTACCAGCTAAAAAGAAAATTAATAATAAAGAATTAAATGAAGAAGAGAGAAGGGAATTCCTTTTACAATCAGAGATTTTAGAAACAATTTTAAATGTGGTTGAATTGAAGGATCCATACTTAGCTGTTCATCAAAATAGAGTTAAGCAGCTTGCTGTTAAGATTGCTAAAGAATTGAAGCTGCCTGATTATCAAATTGAAGCTGTTAAGTTAGCTGCCTTAGTTCATGATATAGGTAAGATAAGTATTCCTAACGAGATTCTTTACAAACCGGGGAAACTAAATAATTCAGAGTTTAAAGTTATCAAAGAACACCCAAAGGTTGGAAGTGAATTAATTAAATCTAGTAATAAGACAATTGCTGATATAGTAAGCCAACACCATGAAAGATTAGATGGAAGTGGTTACCCAGAAGGCTTAAGTAAAGATGAAATTTTAATTGAAGCAAGAATTATTGCCGCAGCTGACGTAGTCGAAGCAATGGCTTCCCATAGACCATATAGACCTGCCTTAGGGATAGAAAAAGCATTAATGGAGCTAGAAGAGAATCGAGGTAAACTTTATGGCAAAGAGATAACTGATATCTGTACAGATTTATTTTTAAGAAAGAAATTCAAATTTTAGGATTAGAGTACTAAAAATTATAGTGAAAAGCAAATAATTTTATTTTAGAAAGGAGGTGACTTTAATTCTTATGAAATTTTGCCGGCAGTTAAAGATTATTGACTTATACATAGTTAAAGAAGTATTACTCCCTTTTTTGGTTGGGATAGCAATTATCGGTGTGATTATGTTAAGTAACTTTTTATTTCAACTAACCGATATGATTATAGTTAAAGATATACCAGTATTAATAGTAATCAAGCTTTTAGGCTATAAATTGCCGGCAATTATTGTTCGGACTTTGCCGATTGCGACACTACTTGCAGTTATGATAGGGGTAGGGCGATTAAGTAAGGATAGTGAATTTATAGCTTTACAAATGGGTGGAGTTAGTCTTTTCCGTTTTATAATCCCATTACTTGTTTTAGGTATTTTAATAAGTGGGACAACTTACTTTTTTAACGAAAAGATAGTTCCCTGGTCTAATCATCAAGCTCAAAATATTATTCGCCGGTCTATTCTAAGTGAGACTATTTACGGTATAGAGGATAATGTATTCTTTAAAGGTCCTAAAAGTAGGTTGTTTTATATTAAAGAGTACGATAGAAAGAATTCTATTTTAAGAAAGCCAGTTATCTTTGATTATAGCAAGCAAGATAATTATCTTAAGATAATTACAGCTAAAAAAGCTAATATAGCTGAAAATACTTGGAAATTAAAGCAAGGGATTATACACGATTATGATAAGAACGGGGAGTTAACTTTAGAAACTCAATTCGACATTATGGAGATAGAGATGGGTAACAGAATGGATAAGTTAGTAACAAACCAAAAGACTACTTCGGAAATGAGTAGAGCAGAGCTAAAGGAAGAAATTGAGTTATTCAAAAGTAGCGGATTAAAAGTAGACTCTTTATTAATTGATTATCATTTAAAGTTAAGTAAGCCTTTTATAGCTTTAATCTTTATTTTAATTGGAACACCTTTAAGTCTTAATAATAAGAAAAGTAGAGCAGTTAATATCGTATTAACGATTGTGATTATCTTTTTATACTATTTAATTCTTTCATTAACTAGATCATTTGGGAAGAACGGATTCTTAATACCAGTATTAACATCATGGTTACCTAATATTATTTTTAGCTTAATAGGTGCAGTGCTTCTTTTTTGGAAGAACAGTTGGAAAGAATCAATATCCAAGTTAATACCAGTATCTTTAATTATTATTTCATTTATCTTTTTAAGTACTCCTGGAGTGCAGGCAGAAAAGTTAAAGATTAAGGCAGACCAGTTAAGAGTGAAAGGAAATAAGACAATACTTAAAAATGATATTGCAGCCAAGTATAAAGCCTATCATGTTTTAGCAGACAAAGTAATTATTAAAGAGAATGATAATGAAAAGATTGAGACTTCTAAAGTAATTGAAATATCTCAAACTAAGCTTAGTGGTTGTGAGTTGGACAAGCCCCATTATTTCTTTAAATCTCCGGAAGTAATAATTTATCCTGGAGACCATATAGAAGCTAAGCATGTTACCTTTTGGGAATTAAATGGACGTTTACCTCTTATGTATTGGCCTTATTTATATATATCTTTAAAAGACAAGGCTTCACATTTAGAAACTAGGCTAGGGCATAGTGCTAAAAGAGGTTGGTTTATTAAGAATACATACTCCTATTGGTATGATAAATCATTACCAGGAGAGCTTTATCTAGATTATTATAATATTTCTGGACTTGCCGGCGGGTTTAAACAGTATTTTACTTATACTCCTAAGCAAGAAGGATCAGTTTATCTATACAGCCAAAAGAATAAAACAGGTATTCCAGGTTTATGGAATTGGCAGGGCAAAATTGATTATTCACATAAAGGAGAAATTTGGCGGGCTAATACTGATATAGATTATACAGACTATGATGATTATAAGAAAGCTTTTAGTAGAATTAATCTAAATCATAATAGTCAAAAGCAAGACTTAGATTTAAATTTTCAGTATGACAGCAAAGATTATTTTAAATCTAGCGCTAACGATGATCAAGAATTGGATTTAGACTTTAAGTATCAATATAAATTTTTAGAGGATTGGAAACTTAATTTAGATTATAATCGAGATTATCTATTAGAAGCTAAACAAGATTTAAAGTCCAGGTGGGGTGGGAAAGGTTACCTTACTAAAAGAAGTAATAATTTTAACTTTAAATTAACTTTAGAACGATATGACCCAAACTTTGATTTAGAAGAATCGAGTTTTGACTTAGAGGATGAAGATGATAAGCCGAAGGTTAGATTCTATCGGTGGCCCGAGATAACTATTAAATATTTTCCTCAAGCTTCTATATTAAAGAATATAAACTTTAAAACCTCCTTAGGCAAGTATTATGAAGCAAGTTCAGATATAGAAGGTTATCGAGGGTTAGGTGAGATTAATTATAACAAAAGATTTAACTTATTAAATAATATAAGCCTACAAGTTAACCAAAAGCTTAATGGTAAGTTATATAAGCAGATTAATGGCAAGGAAGATTCTGATTACTATTATCTATATGACCCTAAATTTAGATATGATTATTATCAAAATTCATATAGCATTAAATTAAAATTAAACACCTCATTTTTAGATCATATAGATTGGAACACAGAATTTGAGTACAAGACCTTTACTGGAGAATCACCTTTTAACTTTGACCAAGCTAGCTATAAACAAGAGATAGAAAGTGATTTAAAATTATATAATGACAACTTTAGTTTACAACTTAACGGCGGTTATGACTTATATAACGCTAGTTATTTACCTTTAGGGTTTATTATAAATTGGGAGGTGACACCTAACTGGAGACTTAATGCAGGAAGCACTTTTAACATCAATAGTAAAACCTACGGTGATTTAGCTATTAATAGTAAATATAAGAGTAAGCATATTAAGTTTAATACAGCTTTAAAGCATGATTTGAATAATAATCAATTACAGCGTTGGGAAAGTAAGTTCACTTATAAGTTACAAGATCAGTTATATCTAGAATTAAATAATAGATATGATTTTGAAGCAGAGACAGTTTCTAAGGCTAATCTTATCTTAAAGAAGAGATTCCACCGACGGGAGATATGGTTGACTTATAAGCATGAGCAAAGAGAAATTATGCTTGAGTATCGTTTGGATATCTTTAATAGAGGAGTTAAGGTTGGTAGTAACCAAGACGAAGGCTTTATGTATGATTTAGGTATTAAAGAGATTCTAGAGGAGGAATAAAAATGCGGAAAATATTGATTTTATTCTTAGTATTGTTAATCTTTAATGGAGTTGTAGCTGCGAAAGAAAATGATACAGTTCATCTTAGAGCAGGAAGATTAAAGTACATAGGAGATAAGATTGAAATTAGTAAGGAAATAACGATTATTAAAGGTAATTATACAATTAAAGCTCCAAGAGGTAAGATTTATAAAGAAAATAATAAAGCAGTCTTGACTGATGGTGTTTTTCTTGAAGCAGATCAAGGAGATGTCAAATCGCAAGAGATGATTGGGTTATTAGATAAAGATAAATATATCTTTAAAAATGATGTTAAGTTATTCAATAAAGCAGATAATGGTGAGAGATTTAAGTTGTTTACTTCTTATCTAGAAATGTATGGAGATAGTAATTCATTTCAGACTGACCAGGGAGTAAGGATAGACTATGATCAAAAGGAGATTAAAGCTAAAAAAGCTAAGTATAACGATAAAAAGCAGACTTTAGTATTGGAGAATAATGTACAGATTAAAGAGGAAAATGGAGACTGGATTAAAGGCAGTAAAGCAATATTTTATTTAGATTCTAAGGAAAATAATTTTGTTATTGAAGAAAATGTGGAGGTAGAAATGCATTTGACAACTAATTAATATTAAGCAGCTATATTATAATATTCAAGGAGGAATGGGTGATGAACTTAATAATTGTGGAATCACCGCATAAAGCAGAAACAATTGGAGATATGTTAGGTGAAGATTATGTAATTAAAGCTTCTAAGGGTCATGTTAAGGATTTGCCTAAAAGTGATTTAGGTATTGATATAGAGAATAATTTCAAACCAAAGTATAGAACCATTCGAGGTAAAGGGAATGTATTAAAGAGTTTGAGTAAGTTAGCTAAAAAAGCAGATCTTATACTTATAGCTTCCGACCCAGACCGAGAAGGTGAAGCAATCGGTTGGCATGTTAAAAATAGCTTAAAAGTTAGTGATAATAAAGTTAAAAGAATAACCTTTAATGCAATTACTAAATCAGCTGTAAAGAAAGCTTTAAAGATTCCCGGGGAAATAGATATGGATAAGGTTAATGCTCAACAGGCTAGGCGGCTACTAGATAGGATCATAGGTTATAAGATTTCTCCACCTATGCAGAATTTAGTTGCTAAAGGGACTTCGGCTGGGAGAGTTCAATCTGTTGCTTTGAAATTAGTTAAAGATCTAGATGATAAAATAGATAACTTTGTACCAGTTGACTATTGGAGTGTAATTGGTCTTTTTGAAGATGATTTGGAATTAAAGTTGAATAAAATTAATGATAAGAAAATCAAAAAAGTAACGGATAAAAAAGAATTAGATAGAATTAAAGCGACGCTTACACCGGGAGTAAATTTTAAAGTAATAAAATCTAAAGTAACTAAGAAGAAAAAGAATCCTTCGTCGCCGTTAAAGACTAGTACAATGCAAAAGCTGGCTGCTAAAAAGTTAGGTTTTAATTCGTCTAAAACAATGAAAATAGCTCAAAAGCTATATGAAGGGATAAGAATAGATGGAGAACAGCAAGGACTTATAACATACATGCGAACTGACTCTACAAGGGTAGCACCAGAAGCTAAAGAGATGGCTCAGAAATATATTAAAGAGAAGTACGGCCAAGAATATGTAGGTGACTATCAAACTAAAAAAGCAGGTGCTCAGGATGCTCACGAAGCAATTAGACCAACTAATATATTTTTAATTCCTAAAAGGATTAAAAGTAATCTTAGGCCTAATCAGTATAAGCTATACAAATTAATCTGGAATACATTTCTTACTTCACAATTTGCTCCAATGAGATATGAGCAGTTGAGATTATTAGTTACACATGATAAATATATGTTTAAGGGGTTAATCAATAAACAGATCTTTGACGGTTTTGAAAAGAGCTTAGAGAAGGTAAAACGCAAAAAGAAGATGTTTAAGTCGCTTCCAGATATTAAGAAGGGTAGTCAGTTAGAGCTAAATAAATTAAAGATTAAGAAGAAGAAGACTAAGCCGCCGAAAAGATTTACGGAGTCTTCATTAGTAGATAAGTTAGAGAAGAAAGGAATAGGAAGACCATCTACATATGCTGCAATAATCAGTAAATTAAAAAGCAAGAAATACATTAGGGTAAAGAAGAAAAAGTTCTATACAACTCAATTAGGTAGAAAAGTTGTTATATTCTTAGAGAAACATTTTTCTAATTTAATGGATGTTAAGTTTACTGCGAGAATGGAAAAGGCTTTAGATCAGATTCAAGAAGGTAAGATCAATTGGAAGGATTATTTAAGTGAGTATTATAGCAATTTAAAGCCTAAGATAGAGGTATTAAATAAAAAGGCAGGATCTTCATATTCAAAAAAGAGAAAGAAATATTTAGGAGTTAAAACAGATATAAGCTGTAAAAAGTGTAATAAGGTAATGAATCTGAAGAAAGGTAAGTATGGTTTCTATTTAGGATGTTCTAATTATCCCGATTGTAAAAACACAATTAATATTCCAGATAAGTTGGAGATCTCAAGTAATTATTTAGAAAAGGATAAAATTAAGCTAAAGAGCAAGTTAGAAGGCTTCAATAAATCTAAGGAAGAAAGGCTAAAAGAAAAATACGGCGTCTGTCCAAAGTGTGGGAAGCCGTTTAGATTGATTAATGGCAAAAACGGTAAGTTTTTAGGATGTACAGGCTATCCTAAGTGTAAAAATACTAAAAACTATAATGCGAGTTGATTAATATATGACATTTTATACTCACAGTACATTTGCAGTTTTGCTGTCAGTTATCTTAATGCAAATTTTAAATATATCTGGGTTAACCTTTATTTCTTTATTCGGACCAACTTCATTACAATTCGTATTAGGGGCTGCTTTAGGCTCATTGGTTCCAGATTTAGACCAAAGAAATAGCAAGTTGAGTAGAAAAATACCTTTATTAAGCTGGATTTTAAAGTTCTTAGGAATTAAACATAGAGGAATATCGCATAGTATCTTAGGAATAATGATTACAGCTCTATTTTCATTATCCTTAATCAGGCTTAAATTTATAAATATGGTTTTAGTTTATGGATTCTTAATTGGGTATCTAAGTCATATTTTGATGGACTTATTTAATCCTGGAGGAGTTACATTATTCTGGCCTAAAAATAAAAGATACAGTTTAGGAAATATAAAAGTGGGAAAAGTAGCGGAAAACTTATTGTTCTTAGTGATAAGTTCTATGTTAGTGTTAATGATTTATTGGAAAGATGGTACTTTAAATTTAATAAGTGATTTAATTTATTCTTTGCGATCAGGCTTTAATTAAACCTGGTCGTTTTTTTATTAATTAAGACTAAGAAGTATAATGATTCATAACCCATGAAGTAATAATATTTGATTAAAGTTTATTCCTTCCTCTTTAGCTATATTCAATAATCTATCTTTTACAGCTGTATTCTTAATCTTTTTACTCATACTAAAACCTCTAGATGCTTTTGCATCAAATCACCCTTTTGTTAGAATGCTTTACACTTATTGATAAGTGCGAATATTTTTAACATGTATTAATTTTATCACTTTTTAAAAAATAGTAGTTTTTCTGGCTATTATTAATTAATATTTGGATTATCAACCTTTTTAAGGATTATTAAGAAGAAACATTTAAGAATTTTTATTTGGGCATTACCTAAAAACCAGGTCGGGCTATCGGTTCCAATTGTAGAACTTAGAGGTAAAATTCATCTAGAGTTGTGTCTGGTTGGTCTCCAAGTATTCGCTTCAATCGGGCTAATTCAAGGTTTATTAAATCTCTCAAACTTGGAATTTCTTCTTCTCTAATGCAAGACAGTACAGGATAAAACAGATTAAATAGGTTTAATAATTGACGAACAAAAAACGTTCCACAATTATTTCATTATATTAGTAAAGTGCAATTATCTAAGTATAGAGCATAGAACGCTCAAAACTTAGATAATTAAGAACGTACAAGCATACTTTTCTTTACTTACTTTTTAGAAAACTAACAAAGAAAAGTATTCAAAAGAAATTCAGCAAACATAGTAGGTAAAATATTAAAGATAAAAGGTAGAGAACAGAGAAATCTGTTCTCTTTTTTAAATTAAGTTGATTGCTTTTAAAAACATTATGTTTCTTCCATATCATTAAGTCAAAAGGCTTCCTTAAAATAATTTTAAAGTACAAAATTTTTTTAAGACCTGCTTTAAGATATTTGGAAAAATGAAAGTGAACATTTTTAAAAATATCTGACTTAATGCTATTCCAGAAACTGAAGACCTTGCAAGCAATCAACTTAAATTTGTTTTTTAAAATAAATAAATTTTAAAGGAGGTGCTGATCATTAATAGATGTCCTGAATGTGGGAGAAAGCTTTTTCCTCAAGGTGGTTGCTGGATCTGTTTAAATTGTGGTTGGCAAGCTTGCAGTTTATAAAATTAAATTTAGTCTAGGAGGTTGATAAAAATGAAAGCTGTTATTAAGGATTTGGATAGTTTACATGTTGGTGAGGTTGTGGAGTTACAGGGAAAAGAGGGAGAAAATCACAGAGTAAAAACAAGCAAAGGAGAATTAATTGAAGTTATTGAAGATCAGTTAGCAATTCAAGATGCAAATGAAATTATTATTTATGAAGCTCAGTATTCAAGACACCCACAAGATGATTATTTAAAAGTACAATTGGCGTATCTTTTAAAAAGTGAAAAGTTTGTTTCTAGAATTAAAAATGAGAGTATCGGCAATTATACTTTAGGTCATTACTATGGAAAGACTAAAGAAGATTTTCATAAAGCTTTTAGTGATTACTTACACAGATAGGAGGGGATAAATGATGAAAGAAGCTAAAGCAGCTAAGATTAAAGATTGGTACAGGGGAGCGGAATCAGTTGGCAGGTTAATCGCAGAGTGTAGAACGCTTGAGGAATTGGACCAGGCTTTAAATAGAGAATATAAACTTAAACATCATCCTGGAGCCCAGGGAGAAACTGAAGCACAAAAAGCAATCAGAGAAATTCAAAATAAACTTTATAAATGGATTGAACAGGGCAAGGGAGAATAAGCCGAGAATTCCGGCGGACCCTTCGGGGTCTTCCGCTCAACCTGCGGTAAAGCAGAAAAATTATTAAGGAGCTGATAGAAATGGGTAAGAAAACTAAGGAGCTACTTGAAAAGTTGGAAAAAGGAATAGAGCAGGTTAGATCTTCAGAGGAGTTTAAAGAAATGTTGAAGTTCTTTTCTAAATTTCATAATTACAGCATGAACAATCAAATTTTAATACAGCAGCAAAGACCAGGAGCAACACACGTAGCTGGATATAAAAAGTGGCAGAAGCTCGGCCGCCAGGTTCAGAAAGGAGAAAAAGGAATTAAAATTTTAGCACCTATGACATTTAAGAAGACAGTTGAGGAAGAAGACGAGAATGGCGAGATTGTAGAGAAGGAAAAGAAAGTAATGTATTTTAGACCGGTAACTGTTTTTGATATTTCACAGACTGAAGGCGATTCAATACCTACAATGGATTTAAGTTTAAAAGATAATTTTGGTGAGATTATGCAGCCGCTTTTAAGGTTTGCAGATAAGAAAAGGATAGAAGTAGATTTAAAAACAGTTGAGGAAGATCCTTTTTTAACAGCTGGTTGTCATGGATATTCAAGCGGTGGTTATATAGCAGTAAAAACAACAGAGAGAAATAAAACAGAACAAGCAAGCTGTTTAGTTCATGAGTTAGCACATGAATTATTACATAAAGAAAATAATGAAGAATTGACGAAAGAAATTAAGGAACTAGAAGCTGAAGCAGTGGCTTTTATAGTAATGGATCATTACAATGTAGAGTTAAAAAGCAGTAAGTATTTAGCTTTATATAAAAAATCTTATGATTTAAAAGAGAGTCTGGATCGGATTAGCAGAGTGAGCAAAGAGATAATTAACTTTACTAAAGATTATTTAAAAAATGAAGAACAGCAGGGAATTAAAAAGATAGCATAAAGTTCGGAGGGGCTTTGCCCCTCCATTTAAACAAAACCAATGAATAATCAGATATTTAACTACTATTACCATATAAACTAGAGTTGAATGAAAAGTGAAATATAGATATTAGATAGTTATATTGAAGATTAGATTAAGGAATTAAAGGAGGTGATAGTTAATCCTTGTATTTTATATTTAAGTAGTTATGGAACTTTTACGGTGATGTAGTAAATAGCGATTAGTCTGTAATTAGTATTTAATTATTAAGATTTATAGAGAGACTTTAGAACAGTATTAAAGGGATAATCTGTATTTCTATCTAATATATACAAATAACGACTTCATTTTTATTATAAATGCTAGTTATTTAATAAATGTTTTGATAAAATAAGACTTTAATTACATTAATTTTTAGGAGGAGTAAAATGATGTCATCTAGAAATAAAAAAAGTAAGTTAGGTCATAATGATAAGGCTACAATTGAGGAGGATAATTTTATCCCCTTTACTCCAAAACTAACTGATTGCTACAATAAAAAGTTTATTACAATAATCAAAAATGCCGTTAATAAGCATGGAGATAGAAGATTGAATTATTTAAATAAAAGAATTGAAGAAAATAAAAGTATAGTAAATAATCTTGATTTTTCATTGGAGGGAGTAAAGTTCATTACGGTTCTGTGTATATTAAGAGATTTACTTGAATTGAATTGGAGAATAGTTATTGATAGCAATAGTAATATAAAATTAGCAAAGCCTAATTTAAATCAAAATAAAGCTTATTTACGTAAGCAATTACAAAAAGAGAGAAATATTCAACTTAAAAAGGATAGCATTGATAGATTTATTAATAAGATGGAAAAGGTTAAGGAATATAATGGAGAAAAAATTAGTATAACGAATCTTATTGGAGATAAAGAAATTCTTGTTTCTAGAATAAAAGAAATAAAAAGTAAGGATAGTGATGAAGAACAGTATAATTTAGCAAGGGAAGCGATAAAGCCATATTTGCAGGTGGTTGATGAGTCAAAATGCTCTTATACTGGGTATAGATTAAGAGATATATGGAGGTATTTTAGATATACTTGGTCTTTACCATATAAAAGGACTCCAGGTAGAAATAGATTTTATCTTATAAGAGATGCATCTCAGCCTTACCATCCAATTATCGGTATTTCTGCCCTAGGAAATACTGTCTTAAATTTGTCAAAAAGAGACAATTACATTGGATGGACATTAGAATTTGTAAAAAATAGATTGAATCGTAATAAAAAGGTAGTAAAATATAAAGAAACATTAAAAGGGGATCTTGATTTAAAAAGAGATGTACAAAAAACAATTTACTTAGAAACTGAAGGTGAGTATTCTTTACGGATAAAAACTGAAAGTTCTAAATTAATAAGGCTTTTCAATAAATTTATTAAACAGGCAATTAACAAGGTGTATATTAAGGATTTAATTAAGGAAAATATACTGACTAAGGAGGATATTGATAATCCTAATATAGAGATTGTTAAAAAGCTTGAAAGTATTTTTGAAGATTTAAGAAAAAAGCAATTAGAGAATAAAAAGTCAACTGGAGAGATTGATTGGAAGGCTGAGGCAAAAACTACATTGTTTAAAAAGAAGCGTGTGCGAGAATTAGCTAGATTATTAGAAGCAAAACTGATTATATATAGGATATTAAATCAGGTAGGCTTAAAGTTAGATCAATTGGGCCAAAAGAAGGAGGCTGCAGTAAAAGCATTAAATAAGCTTGTTAATTACAAAGCTGGTAAAGTTGTTAATATTGCCTTAGAAGCTAATAGAAAGCAAAAAATAGGATCTAATATTATGGAGATTATTGTTTGTGGTGCTATACCACCTTATAATCACTTATTAGGAGGCAAACTAGTAGCTTTATTAACTTGTAGTCCAATTGTAATTAAGGATTATAATAACAAATATTCTTCGCAAGTAAGTAGAATTGCTTCAAAAATGAATGGTGGTGAAGTGATAAGAGATTCGCGCTTAGCTTATTTAGGAACAACGAGTCTTTATGGAATTGGAAGTAGTCAATATAATAGACTAAAAATGTCAATTGGAGGTGAAAACTACTTAAAGTTTACGGAGCTAGGAAAAACTGAAGGATATACTTCAGTATATTTTGCCGATGATACAATGGAATATATCAGTAAGACATTAGAAATAATTGAAGGAGGAAGAACAATAAATAATATTTTTGGGGAAGGCACTAGTCCTCGTATGAGATTATTAAGGAAAGGAATATCTGCTTTAGGACTTAAAAATTCCTTTCTTAAACAAGAGAATAAAAGAATTATATATGGAATTGAATTAGCTTCAAATGCTCGAGAATTTTTAAGAGGAGAAACAGATGAATTAAATTATTTTTATCCTTTAGATGGTAATGAAGAGAAATATACACAGCAAATTATTGAATTTTGGAGAAAGAGATGGTTTTTAAAACGTATTTATACTGTTGATATAGTAAATAGGTTAACAGATTTTGATGAAAAATCTCTTTTTGTAAGTAATAATATTTAAAAACTTTATTCTAATTTATTTAGTTATAATTGAAAAACTTTTATATTTATTGATTTGGTGGGGGAAATCATGGTCGAAAGATAATAAGTTGCTTTTTAGAACCAACTTCAATACATATTTTTCTTATGGTTATAAAGAATTAAGCGGTTTTTTATTTTAAAATCAATCATAAGTAAATATATAGCTTTTGAAAAAATCCTGATATGTAATGTTTTAATGAGATATACTATAGAAATTTAAGAAATGTGTTGAAATTGATCAGTTTTTTGGTTACAAGTGGTTTCTGAGATTGATGATTTAAATAGTTACTTTTAAGTAGAAAATTTAAGGTATATATAACTTAACAGAACTTAATATTTAGGCTGGAGGTATATTATGAAATCTAATTTAGATTTTATATCTAAGCTATATAATAATCGTAATAGCTATGCAGATATATTTACAGATAGTGAACTTAGAGCACTTCATATAGAGTCTCCAATAGAAGAATTAATTATACAATGTATTAAGAATAAAAAGGTGATTTATATAACTGGAAATCCAGGTGATGGAAAGACACATTTAATAAGATCTTTAAAACAGATTATAGATGAATATGATGCATATGTGGTTAAGGATATTAATGAAATTAAGGATAATGAAAAGTTTCTTGAAGATCTTAAGAAAGCGATCGATGCTAATAATCCTGCTATTATTGCTATTAATGAATATCCTTTTATAGAATTGCTTAATCAATTAGGAGAAAGACTACCTGATTATAAGTCAATTATTTATCAAAGAAAAAATTCAATAATATATAATAATGAAGTAAAAGAATTTGATATACATAATGTGGTTGTGATTGATTTAAATAATAGAAACCTTTTATCACCTGATATGACTGAAAGAGTATTATCTAAGCTATTGAATTTGAGTAATAAATGTGATGGGTGTAGTTCTTGTAATGGATGTAGTTCTTTATACAATATAGATGCTCTTGATAATGATATAGTAAAAGAAAGATTATTAAAATTAACTAATAAAATAGGTAATTCGGGTATTCATATAGTGATGAGGGATATTCTAGGATTTTTTGCTTATCTCATCACAAAAGGTAAGAGATGTTCTGAAAGAGAAAATAATGAATCAAAACAAGGCTTATATTATGACTTAGTTTTTCAAGGTGACAATGAACTTTTTAAAGTTATTAAGCAATTTGACCCCTACAATTATACACATCCAGAGATTGATGAAAATCTTTGGAAGGGTGAACTAACAGAAGGGTGGCAATTTGACCCTCCTGAGGAAGCACCTGAAAAATTAAATGATCATAATAAAGCTAACGAAGTATTTAAGTCCATAAAAAGGAAGTTCTACTTTGAAAATATTAGAGGTGAAGAATTACTTCAATTAATACCAGACGAGATTGGAGAGTATTATAAGCTATTGACACAAGCTTATGATAGACATAGTGAAAAAATAAAAGAAATTGTATTAGCTATTAATAGATTTTTTAATCCTAATGATAATGACCATGATAGACTTAAAATTTGGATAACTCATAAATATGAGTTGAGAACAAATCCAAAGGTAGCAGTTGCTAGTCGTAGCTTTCCATTAGATTTTATATCATTACAGGTGCCTAGAATTCCTAAGGAATTTAAGACTATGGAATATGTACCTGACCATATTTTGTTTAAGGTAGTGAATATGAATAATAAGGAAAGTGTAGATTTAAAAATTAATCTTAATTTTTATAGGGCTTTGTCATTAATTAATAAAGGCTATCCAGCTCAATTAATACCAGATGAGTATAAATTTAAGCTGTTTAGCTTTATGAATGAATTAGCTTCTCTTAAGGATATTACGAGATCTAATGATTTTTTTATGAGGGATATTATCAATGGGGATTCATGTAGGGTGACTGTAAAGAATAATAAATATAATTTTAAATAGGGTGATAAAATTGGCAGATAATAGATTGAAAGAATATGGGAAAGAGGTTTTTAAAAAAATTCAATATAAGCCTACATCTTCATCAATAAAGCCAGTTCATATTGCAAATGGTTTATTTAGATTAGTCTTAGGATCTTCATACAATATAAAGCCATTGCATGAATGGTCTACTATAAAATATAAGCAAGGGAAGGAAGTCTATCCTATTTCATATATTATAGAGAATTATGATAACCTGATTGATGGGGATGCTACTAATCAACAGATTAGTGATTTAAGATATTTTTTAGAGGCTATATTCAATGCAGATAAAGGAAACTATCCTAGTATGGATTATTCAGTTCTAACAATTTGCTCAAAAACTCAAGTAAATAAGAAGGTTCAAAACGAATATAAAATGCCACGCTTTTTATATAACATCCTTTCAACTAAAATAGATGGACAAGTTTCGCCATGTATTGAATTAATAAAAAAATGCTTAGAAGATGAAAGTGATGATTTGAGTAGATTAGTGAGTCCGATAATTAAAATGGTTAAAAAGAAAATACATACAGTTGAAGAAGCAGATTTGGATTTAACAGGTGTTGAGCTTAGAATAAGAAAAGCATTCGATAGATTAGCCTATAATGCAAATTATAAAAATACAAATAAGCTATTAAGTATGGAAAGAATAATTCTATTTGCATGTTTTTCTATCATCCTACACCTATCATCAAGAATTATAGATTTATCAGATAAATACGACAATAATAATCGTATACCAATTCTTTTTGATAGTGATAGGACTCTTGCTCCTATTGAATATGCTAGTCAAGAAACAGTACTACGTGCTAAATTAGGAATTGAAGAATATTTTGAGAATGAGTTAGAGGGTATATTAAAACAAGAGGGCTATGAAAGCTTTACCCATAAGGAAATGTTAGAAAGAATAAATATGATTTCAATAGCTGATAGTAACAAAATTAAAAATAAAACTCCTGAGAAAGAGAAAAGAAAAGAGTATAAAAAATTGTATCTTGGGTTTTATGAGCAAAGCAGGGATCCTTTTGATGCAATTATAAAAGCAACTAGATTTAAGCTTTTTTCTGATGAGTATTCTACTAGTCCTTCTAATTTTATGACTAGTCTTGGAAGAAAAATCAAATTAGTATATGGTAAAAATAAAACTAGTAGATTTTCACCTGATCCAGTATTATTAGAAACAATCTTACTAACAATTTTAGAGCCAGACAATAGATCAATGAATTTAAGTGAATTTGGTATAAAATTATGGAATGAATTTGGGGTAATAATTGGTGCTAATCCTGAAATTGATTTTGAGAACCTAGCAAAATGGAATGTAAGTCAAAATACCCCTGGGGATTTGGCTGGAAGTTTAGCTCAAAATGCTAAAAAGATAGCTGATATGTATATAGCTATGGGTTATGGTAAAAGGTATGCTGATGGAGTTACCATTTTAGGATTAAACTTGTAAGGAGGATAATATGTCTATAAAAAATGTAGTTTCAAATTTATTAGCTTCTTCAATTATTAAGAGAGTACAAAATGAAAGTTTCGGTATTATGCTTAAGGATTTGCCTAATTATTCGTATGAATCCCTTTTACAATCACTACATACAGAAACTGCTAATTACAAACTTGATTTACCATATATCTTTTTTGTAGGTTATAAAAAAGAAGAGATTAATACAATAAAGCAGGAAATTAATGATTATAAAGATTTATTTAAAATTTATTTTACTGTTGAAGATGCAGAAAAGTTTAGAAATAAAAGAGATGTGTCAGCGACTCGTGTAGTAATAGTTAAAAGAAAAGTCTCGAAACTTACGTCCTTAGAGTGGTATGAAAAAATTGAACCTCGTGAGCTATATGATAATTTATGTAATATTGCTAAAGGGGAATTAGGAGAAATTAATAATGCACTTGGTAACTTATGGCAGGCATTTAAGCATAATAAAATTAGAGAATTAATTCCACTACAAAGGCTCGTTAATTATTATCAATGCTTCATTGATAATAATGAAAATGAGACTCAGGCAGCAATTTTAGAAATGTATAGGCTAGGTATATTAATTGATGAGAATTTATTTGAACGAAATAATGTCAAAAGCATTAGAAAAAGAATTCGCGATAATAAAAAACTTGTTTCAAGAATTAGTCGTTTAAATACAACAGATCAAAGAGCACTTCAATCAAGTGATATTGATAGAACAGATTCAGTAATAGCCAGTGTTTTAAAATATTATAAAACAAGAGATTATATGGCTTTAAAGAATTTAAAATATAAAGAAGTAGTAGAAGCACTATCTAATGTCAACAAAAAGAAGCGAGGAAAAAAACGAAAGAAAAAGGAAAGAAGGAGAAATAATAAAGACACTACTCCCAAATCAATTGATTCTACAGGAGTAGACTTAATAATTAAACATGATGATGAGCAGATAGAAGATATATTAGATCAAGTAGAGGATAAATATGATAACTGGGACGAGAGTGAAGAAAAAAATATCACTATTAAATCGGCAGATAAAAGGATAAATATTAAGCTTATTCCTGAAGTTTCAAACTTAATCGAAGCCTTTGTTGGTTCTAACACATATGGAGGAGTTATTAAGGCTGAGGTCTCAAGTCCTGTTGATGCCTTAAATTCTATAAGTGAGAATAATGTGATTAAGGCGTTTGATGATAAATTTGTGGAGCAAATTAGAGAAATTTTAAAAAAGCTAGAAAAAGAGTTTGATGATATTACAGGATTGATTAATCAATTTAATTGCTTTATTTCTCAGAGAAATAAATTAGTAAAACAAGCTCAAAGATTAGCAGATAGCCCAATATTAAAGATAGCTGAATCAGAAAAAATACTTAAGGAATTTACAAAGTATATAAGGATATATAGTCGCTTCATGCATTTAGTGAAAGAAAAATACAACATGTTTGAAGTGTTCAGTAGAGATGGAACGAAGGAATTAATAGCTAGAATAAATTCATTAGACATAGTTTATATTATTGATGACAAAGAAACTCATGCGATTTTAACCCCTTTAAATCCTCTATATCTATGGAAATATGTTGAATTGACAAGGAGGTTAAGTGAAACATCATCTGATTTAAGCAAGGATGATAAAGAATTTTTAATTAGATCAGCTGAAGATATTCCTAATCCTTTGTCAACATTATTTGTTAGTAATTTTATAACAAATAAGGGTGATATTATAATACCAGAAGTAGGTTGTCTAGGGAAACTTCCTATTTATTCTAGTGTGCATCAGGTCAATAATATTTCAAGTGGCTTAAGTCGCATTAAAAAATCTCTAAAAAAGCTAGTTAAGACCTATCCTCACAGTTCATTTGGCTTACGTATTGCTTTTGTTAATCCACCGAGTGTTAAAATTGTTTTTGAGAAAATATTAAAAAAATTGGTAAAGGGTCAAGTAATAGATGGTGCATATATATATATTTACAGAACTAAGGAAACATCATATAATTGGGCTAGCTTTGAAGGTGTAGACGATGAAATTTTAAATAAATTTGGTCTATCGCCAAATATTAATTATTCAATTAAAATAGATAATAAGATTCGCAAGTATAATGAAGTGGCTAATTTATTGGGAGATAATGCTTGCCATGGGGTAGTAATGTTTGACGCTTGTAATAGAGCAATTGTTAATAATAGAAGAAAATCGCGTTTAAAGCTAAAGATTCATCCATTATGTGTTCCTAACATATTCAAGTATGACCCAATAACAGATGACCTGCAGATTATTCCATCATCAGAAGGAGATTTGTTTTCTGATTATCATGATTTAGTTGCCAAGCTTAATGATAAGCCACGAGGTTGGTATCATGCTGTTGCATTAGAAGCTGAAACTGAACAAAAAGTTTTTGATAAAATTTTAGATAATACAATATGGCTTATATTAGCGGATGATAATTTAAAAAAATTAGAATTAACTACAATTGGACCTAAAAAATGTATTTATTATGAAACTAATTATAAAACTAATTCTGCTAGAGATTTAGGAATTTATTCAAGAAATTGGTCCAAGCTAATCAATGGATTAGATGAATTAATTCGTTCAATAGGAAATTATGATCCTGATAATTATTGTTTAGAGCAGGTTTTAAGAGAAATACGGCGATTAAATGAAAAAGGAATATTACATTTAACGTCATATAGTCTTAATAGGACCTTTGATGAGAAGCATACAAAAGGAGCTATTGGATTAGCAGTTGCAGCATATTTTTACAAGCATAAAAATGAAAATCCCTTGCTTATTAGCTTAGACACTGCTTTAGCACAGGGCTGGCTAGAAGAGAGGAAGGATAGTGTTTTCTCCGATTTAATAGGGATTTATTTTAAAAATGGTGAAGCATATGTGGATGTGATTGAGGTAAAGACATATAAGGATTACTCACTAAATCAAATAAATGACGAAGTAATTGAGATTAATGGAAATGCTGTTGATCAAGTTAATGCAGTTCAAAGAATAATTAATGAAATATTTTATGAGCAAGATAAAATAACAAGTACATCTAGAAGAGAAATTCTTAGGTTTCAAGTGTTTAATGCATTATACCAAAAGGACTTAGATACGAATCAAAAGAAATACTGGACTGATAATTTAAATGAATTATTTGGTGGAGATAAAAGGGTTAATATAAATTCAGCCATATATCATATTCATTTAAATGATCATGGTGAAACAAATTATGAAGGTATTGAATGTCATAATGAAAACAGAATTATTCTTTATGAAATTAAAGATGATTTCATAAATAAAGTATTTAATAATTGTAAAGAATTAAATAATCAGCAAAATATAAAAGATGACATAGTTGGAGAACAGAATAAACATAATGAAAATGATTCTGATATCATTAAAGCACCTGATTCTAGCTATTTTGATCAAGACAATGCTCAAAATAATGATGATGGTCAAATGCTTATTAGTGACGATGACAAGGAGAAGCATGATAATTTAGAAGAAAATATTCAAGAGGATAGGCAATCTAATGCCAGTAAGAAGGAAGAGGACATTAAGGATGATGAATCTAATGATATAACTATAGAGCAAAAAGAGATGAAGACTATAGAAAAGAAGGCTAAGAAGTTAATGAGAGCCATGAAGGATTATTCTATTGATGTTGCTGAAATAGATCCTAAAAAAGCTTTAATAGCATCTCGCTTTATTAGATTTAGAGTAAGGTTACGGCCAGGAGAAACTCTTAAAAATGTAAAAAGATATAGAACAGATATAGCTAGGGAAATTGAAGCTATATCTGATATATTAGTTGATAATGAGGGAGGAAGTCAATATATATATGTAGATGTACCAAGAGAAACTAATGAGGTTATAGAATTATTAGATTATACTCATGTGCTTCCTTCTGAAGAGGTTGGCAACCTTAATGTTATTATGGGACAGGAACCAAACGGGAATATTGAAATAAACAATATAGTAAGTGCCCCTCATATGCTTATTGCTGGATCTACAGGCTCTGGGAAAACAATATTTTTATATAGCATATTAGTAAGCTTAATTTCCCAATATAGTGAGGAAGAGCTAGAACTTGTAGTTATAGATCCTAAGCAAACTGATTTTATATTTTTCGAAGGACTTCCACACCTTAGAAATGAGCAAGTAATTATTAATGCTGAAAATGCTGTGCAAATATTAACAGATTTATTTGAAAATGAATTAGAAAGAAGGACAAATTTACTAAGAGAATCTAGGAGTAGAGATTTGTTTAGCTATAATAGAAAAAATTCAAATGATCCAATGAAGCCGATTGCAGTTATAATAGATGAATATGCTGACTTAGTACAGGCTGCTGATTTAGAAGGTAGCAAGGATGATTTTGAAAGAAATATAGTGAGGCTTGCACAAAGGGCAAGAAATGTAGGGATTCATCTTATTATAGCTACTCAAAGACCAAGTGCTGATATAGTTACATCAAGATTAAAGGCTAATATTCCAACCAGAGTTTCATTTAGATTACCTGCAAATCAAGATTCAAGAACAATTCTAGACACTTCAGGAGCTGAAGATTTACTTGGTAAAGGTGATATGCTTTATTCATTTAATGGTAAGATAAAAAGGTTACAAGGATTATATATTAGTGAGGATAAGCTAGAAAAATATCTGCAGAATAAATAAAACTTTTGATATAATCATTGTTTAAAGATTAAGTTTATAATTTAGTGAAATAACTTGATAATGGGCTCATTTCCTTGGGCCTATTATTATTTTAATAAAGGAGATACTAATGAATTTATTAAGGATAAAATCAGGTATTGTTCATGGCAAATTTATAAGTGAAAGCAAAAATAGATTTCTTTGTAAGGTATTAATAAACAACTCAATAGAAGAATGCTATATTCCAAGTTCATCAAGGTTAGATAATTACTTAAAATTAAAGAATAAAGATATATTATTAACTACTAATAAAGGAAAGAATACAAGAACAAGATATAGTGTTTTTGCAGTGAAATATTATGGTAAATACATATTATTAAACTTAAAGATAGTTAATAAATTAGTTGAAAAATATATTAGGTTACTTAATATGACAAAGCAAAACATCAAGATATATAAAGAACAGAAGATTGAAAATTATAAGGCAGATTTAATTATAAAGAAAGAAAAAGAGATTATTGTTGAAGCTAAAGGTTTAATTGGTATAAGAAGAGAAGTTGTTTTTCCAAGTGTTTTTTCTCAAAGAGCAATTAGCCAATTGAAAAAAATAAGGGATTTATTAAAGCAAGGGTATGAAATTGAATATTATTTAGTCTCTTTGAGTCCAATTATAAGAAAAGTTATTATTAATAATGAAATCGAAGAATTCAAAACTTTGATGTATGAATGTATAGAAAATGGTATGAATCTAAAAGGATTTAGTGTTTCATATAATAAAGAAAGGGTTTATATTGAAAAACAGCCAAAAATATTATTATAAAGTTAAAGTATAATAATTTTTTATTTAACAAATAGGAAATTAAGATCTATAATATCTTTAAAAGCACAGGATAAAGTTTATATTAGGGAGTTTAGAGAAAGATATTAAAAAACCTAGGTTTAAACCTAGGTTTAATTATTTTATAACAGTTGTTTGTTTTCCTCACAATGGTACTAGAACTAAATTTTAATAAGGCCAAAAGCAATTAAACTAGAGGTTATTTAATTATTGGGAAGTATTAAACACCTAAAATGCAATGGCAGAATAATGCAGAAAAAAGAATCTATATTTATAAAAGCAGGATAATAAGCGTGTTTATACAATACATAATATAAGTAGTGGTTGTTTGTTTTCTTTAAAATAAGTTTGTTTTGTAAATATAATTTTGTAAAGTAATAATGTAATTATTTAATTTATATGAAAAATTAAACTACATAACCATAACAGAATTTAAATTATATAAATATTAGGAGGAAAAAGTATGTCATCAACAAATACAGAAAGCAACTTAGATGATACATCTAATAGAGCAAAGGAGGAATTTATTTCTTTTAACCCAGAATTAATAGATTTTTATAATAAAATGCTCATTAAAATAGGTAAAAATATTAATACTGTGTCTAGAAAAAAAGCATTAAAGATTTTAAATAAAGAGATTGAAGAAAAAAAGATAGAGGATGAGATTGCTGATGATGATTTAGAGAAGGTGAAATTTATTGCTGCCCTTTGTATACTAAGAGATTTATTGGAGTTGAAATGGGATATTATTATGGACAATGAAACTATAAAATTAGCTAAGCCTGATTTGAATCAGAATAAGGATGACTTGCGTCAACAATTACAACGTGAGAGGAATATTCAACTTAAAAAAGATAGTATCCGTAAATTTATTAATAAGATGGAAAAAGATAAGGAATATAATGGAGAAAGGATTAGCATAAAAAATATTATTGGAGATAAGGATATTCTTGCTTCTAGAATAAAAGAAATAAAAAGTAAGGATAGTGATGAAGAACAGTATAACTTAGCAAGGGAAGCGATAAAGCCATATTTGCAATTAGTTGATAAATCGAGATGTTCGTATACAGGATATAGACTAAGAGACATATGGAGATATTTTAGATATACTTGGTCATTACCATACAAACAAACTCCAGGGAGAAACCGGTTTTATCTTATACGAGACGCATCTCAGCCTTGCCATCCAGTTATTGGTATTTCTGCATTAGGTAATGTAGTTTTAAATTTATCTAAAAGAGATAATTATATCGGTTGGACATTAGATGCAATTAAAGATATGTTAAGTGGAAAGAAGAATAATAATGAAAAGGAAGTTGAAGGAGATAAAGGAAAGGTTGAGAAAAAGAGTAAAAAGATGCTAAATCTTTTTAATGAATTTATTAAGAAAGCGATTGATGATGTATATATTGATGATTTAATTGAAGAAAATATAATTAGAGAAAAGGATGTTATTAAGCCTAAAGAAGAGATTGTTAAAAGGCTTAGTAATCTTAATAAAGAATTAAGAAAGAATCAACTTGATAATGAAAAAACAACTGGAGACATTGATTGGGAGGTTGAAGCAAAAACTTCATTGTTTAAAAAGAAGCGTGTGCGAGAATTAGCTAGATTATTAGAAGCAAGAATGCTTATACAAAGGCTATTAGATAAATTCAGCTTAAAATTGGATCAGTTAAATCAAGATGGGGATAAGGCAAGAAAAGTATTAAAGGAGTTAATTAATTATAAGGATGGTAAGGTTATTAATATTGCCTTAGAGGCTAATAGGAAGCAAAAAATAGGCTCTAATATTATGGAAATTATTGTTTGTGGTGCTATACCACCCTATAATCATTTATTAGGAGGTAAGTTGGTAAGTTTATTGACCTGTAGTCCATTTATAGTTCAGGATTATAAAGAGAAATATTCAAATCAAGTGAGTCGGATTGCCTCAAAAATGAAAGGGGAGGAAGTAGTAAGAGATTCACGTTTAGCTTACTTAGGGACAACAAGTTTGTATGGAGTTGGTAGTAGTCAATATAATAGATTAAAGATGCCAGTTGGAGATGAAAATCATTTAGAATTTAAGGAGCTAGGAAAAACTGAAGGGTATACTTCAGTATATTTTGCCGATGACACTACTAAATATATTAGTAAAGCGGTGGAAATAATTGATGGAGGAAGAAGAGTAAATAATATTTTTGGTGAAGGTACTAGTCCTCGGATGCGGTTATTGAAAATCGGTTTAACAGCTCTAGGGATAAAGAATGATTTTCTTAAGCAGGAGAATAAAAGAATTATATATGGAATTGAATTAGCTTCAAATGCTCGAGAATTTTTAAGAGGAGAAACAGATGAATTAAATTATTTTTATTCTTTGGATGGTAATATAAAAGAGCAGACACAAGAGTTTATTGAATTTTGGAGAAAAAGGTGGTTTTTAAAGCGTATATATACTGTTAATATAATAGATAGATTAGAATCTTTTGATAAGGATCTTCTTCTTGTAAGCAATAGTATTGAGAATGAGTAGATAAGTTTAATTTTTAGCTAATTATTGAAAATTTCAAAAAGGCTTTGATGGATTAGCATAATTATAGATAAAAGAAGAAATTGTTTGTCTTAGTTTTTAAACTGACTTTAGATTGTTTGTTTATTTTAAAAAGAATATAATTATTATTTTGCTTTTTTTCTAAAATGACAACAATTAAATAGATTTTTAAATTGTTAATATTTTATTTATTAGGAACCTCCTTTTACAGTTGAATAACCTTAGACTGTGAAAGGAGGTAGATCATTATGCATTCTACAAAATGGATGATTGAAATATTCTTGAACTAATTATATACTTTAACTTAGTTCCCAGTAAGTAAGTAGCAGGTTATATAGGATAATTATATAATTAAAAATTCACATAACATACATAAGATCTATAGTTAAGAAAAAGTGGGGTTAAAAATATTATATAAAATGCTATTTATAACAACTTTGTAATTTATTATATTTCTCCATTAGGATAAAGGAAAATTTCGAACATAGAAACAAATAAACTATAAAGGATATATTTATTAATAATATTATTAATGAATATATTTTTTTGAAAGCTAAATTGTTTATAAAGTATAAGTAACAGGAGGTATGTAAGTGAATAATTCTTATATTTTGAAGAAAAGAAAAGGTGGTATATGGGAAGTAGGAGAAAAAATCATTATAAAAACATATAATGAAAATGAAGAAGGCATAAAAAGCAAAAAAAAATTTTTGAAATATTTCAAAGAAATTTCTAAAAAGGATAAGATATTAATATGTGATGTCAAAAATAAATTATTTCAAGTTGGTATTGCTATAGATAAATTTAAACCTGAAGTTGTTAGTGGAGATTGGGGTAGTGTCAAAATTAAAATAATTGATAACAGAGAAGACTTTAAAAGTGAATTTAATAAAATTTTCGAAAAATTTAAAGTAGATTTTTTAGGGTTTACTTTCAAGCCGCTTCCTGAAAAACTGGATTTTATTTTAAAAAATGAAATTATTATAGAAGATGTTATGGAATATTTAAAAAAAGTTGAAAAACTTAATTTAAACAAAAAGAATATAATATATAGAGGACAAGCAAATAAAACTTGGGGTTTGTTACCTAGCATTTATAGAGAAAATTATTATATAGATAAAGAAAAAGAAATTTATAAAAGTATTAGAAGACACAATTTTAAAGAATTTAAAAC
This sequence comes from Candidatus Frackibacter sp. WG13, assembly GCF_900114655.1. Lineage (GTDB taxonomy): Bacteria > Bacillota > Halanaerobiia > Halobacteroidales > Acetohalobiaceae > Frackibacter. The sequence continues at coordinate 60,132 of NZ_FOTT01000006.1, read as the reverse complement.
TCAAGAGCAATTTTTAAATGAAATTATTCATATGCAACATTATGGAATACCTACTTGTTTATTAGATTGGACAAAAAATTCATTAATTGCATTATTTTTTGCTGTATCTAATAAACCCGATAGTGATGGAAAAGTATTTGTTAATATTCCTGAAATGATTTACGAATTTGATGAAGAAGAATATGAAAATTTATCTATAATTTTGGAAGTTTTTTATGGTAAAAATAAGAAAAATGATAAAGATAATCTGGATGTATTAGTGAATCAAATGTATAAATCATATATAACAGGAAAAAACTTTTATTTTATTAATCCAATACTAGAAAATATGAGAATAAGAGTTCAAGCAGGATTATTTTCTCTATCTTTAGTTTTAAACGAAAATATTTTTACAAAAGTTAGAAATAGATTAGTAAAGAAAATCTTTATAGAAAATATTGAAGATATTGAAAGAAGGTTATTAGAAGAACATTATCAGGAAGAGGATGATATTAAATTTTGGTTTAATGAAATTAAAAGTTCGCAAAAAATTATTGTTAAAGTATATAATTGTTTAAGTGAGAACAAGGATATTAATTTTATTATAGATGAAATAGAAATACGTTCAAGTGAGAGGGGAAAAGAAGGAAAAAATATAATTGAAAAGATTTTAAGATGTATTTTTTCAGTACTAAAACATAAGGTTGGTAAAATAAAAGAAAGTTTAATTTTAGAAAATGATTCTCGGGCAATAAAAAAAAGCAAGTGCAAGTTAAATGTAAATAGTGTTGCTATGTTTGTGATTCCTAAGGATAATAAAGAAAAAATTCAGAAGCAATTAGATAAATTGTTTGACATAAATTCAGTTACTGTTTATCCAGATGTAGAGGGATATGTTCAATATATAAAGGATAAATTTAATTTATAGAAGGGGTGATTGACTTGAATATAAAAAAACGTAATTTACTTATTCAATTTATAATGAATAGAAATGAGGATAACGTTGCTCATATATTAAATGGAGGTTATTTTTCAGTAAACTGGAATGCTTATTCGTTTAAAAAAATAGAAAATTTCTTTGAATGTGATTCTAAAAATAAAAAATGTAGAATAAAAGAAGCTTCAATATTAAATGAATTAAAAGAATATTTTGGCATAACGAAAGAGAGAAAAAGGAATTTATTTATAAAGTTATTTAAAAGCTATCAGAAATATAAAAAAAATGTTTTTACAAAAGAGGAACTTTCAGAAAAACTATATTTTAAAAAAATTGATATAATACATTTTAGCAGTGATTTTTTTGATATAAAAGAAGATAAATATAAAATAAAGGATAGAGTTTTAAAAAAATTAAAAAATTATATAAATAAGAGAGATACTATACAAAATTCAAGTAAGTTAGAAAAAGAATATAAAAAACTATTTCAAAAACTAGAAAAAAATCTAAGAAAGCATACAGATCAAGATAAATGGGAAAAAGCATATAATAGCCTTTTGGAATTATCTAAAAAATTACATTGGAAGTATGTCCCTGTATATTCTGAAGATATTATGAGAAATAGGGGATGTGTGCCAGAAGATAATTTAGAAAAGTATTATGATCATTATCATGCTCTTGAAGATTTATATTTAGTAATGATTGGAAAAAAACAAAAGTGGAATTCAACAAAAGGAGATTGTAATGTAGATAAGGTTATGAAATTTAAAGTTTTTACTTCTAGATGGGGACATGATGATATATATTCTATTAAAAGGACCATATATGGTTGGGAAGTACAACATATATCAATTAATGGATATTCTTTAAAAAATGGTGAAGGTGTTTTGCTCAGTAATTTAGATCATGATGGTATTTTTTATCCTAGAGAAGGTGTTAAGCATGCTTTTGAAGTTTTATGGAAAAGGGCAGATAGTAATGAAATGAGTATCGAAGATTTACAAAAAAGCTTACAAGAGATTGGTGATTGGATATCAGATGTAGAAAGAAATATGAGAAAAAAACAACCGGAATGGTGTAATTATTATTAAAATATAATTAAAATAAAGGAGTGTATGAGCAGAAAATATAATATAAGGATTGTAATACAGCAAAATCAGATATATTTTGAATTTATTGAAATATGCTATAAATTGATTGAATTCAAGTGCTATAATACGAGGAATTGGGAGGGGTTTTTATTCTTGACTATGATTTATTAATTGTCAATTTTTATTCTCTAGTTTTAGAGAATAGGGGTTAACTTTTTTCATATAATATTACTATTATATAATTTATAATATAAAAATAAACTTTAACTATTTTGAGTTTGCTTTAAAATCACTTTGACACCAAGTGCCATTTAAGTGCCGAAAAAGTGCCCAAAAATCTAAAATAGACTGATAAAAGCTAATACAAATAAAAAAATCAACCTTCCACAACCCCGTCATAACGGTGATTATAAGGAAAAGTTGATAAATTCTAATATCATATAAAAAGTAATGGTGCCGAAGGTGGGAGTCGAACCCACACGAGCACAAGGCCCATTGGATTTTGAATCCAACGCGTCTGCCAATTCCGCCACTTCGGCACATTTAAATATATTCAATTCCCGTATCGACAATTAATATAATAACACAATGATTAAATTTTTGCAAGGAAAATCTAATACAAATTATTTACATATCCCCGGTTAACAATAGGTTAACCGGGGTAGATTTATTCTTTACTCTTCAATTGCTTCTACAGGACAGACTTCAGCACAGACTCCACAATCAATACATAAATCAGCATCGATATCGAACTTGTCATCACCTTCGCTAATTGCTTCTACTGGACATTCTGGTTCACAAGCTCCACAAGCAATACATTCATCAGTAATAGTGTAAGCCATTGTTATACTTCATCTCCTTTCTAGAATAATTCTTTAGATAATTTAATGTACTTAATTATAATAACATTTTAATTTATGCAAGTCAATTACATAAGTCATATAATTATTGGTTGCAAGAGACAGATTATTGACATAAAAGTAAATAAATAGTATAATATAAACAATAAATAGTTGATAAGGATATTATTTGCACGCCTATTAGTAGAGAGTAGTCAAGAAGTAACTGGGGGGAATATAATGAATTATGGAGTAGATGTAGATTATTTAAATGAAGAAGAAGTAGCAGAACTATTAGCTGTCAGCTCAGAAGTTATTGTTAAGTATCTCTATGATGGAGAATTAGAAGGTGTTGAATTAGGTGAGGAGTGGAGAATAGAAGTAGGTGACTTAAAAGAATTTATTTCTAAACTAAAAGAAGATAAAGAAGAAGAATTGAAATTTAAAGATCAGCAAGCAATAGAGGTAGATCCTAATTGGACTTTAGATGAATGTGGACATTGTGGTGAATTAAGGATGATGAATATAGAACTTTCTCCTTTCTGTTCAGTAGAATGTAGAGACGCGGTAGACTTTGGAGTGCAGAGCTTATAATTATATATGAGATTAAAAAGAGCAACTTATTTGAAGCTTCAAATAAGTTGCTCTTTTTTTGGGAAGGAATATTTTAATCCCTTGAATAGATATTTTAAATTTTTAAGACAATAGACCGCTATTCATGACTTGCACTGTTGCTCTTTGAATCAACTCGATTTCAGCTAATCGTTGTAAGCGAGTCCAGTTCTGTTCAAAGATTGCCTTAGTAACATCGACAGGTAGTCCTGTTTGTAAAGAGACAGCCTCTACTAAACGATTCTTACCAGTTGACTGTAAAGTATTCCAATCTTGGTCTAAAAGAGCTTGGGCTTCATTAGTAGTCAAGCCTTGTTTAACTAATCTACTTTCAATTCCTTGTCTAAGAGTAGGCTCAAGGGTCTTTAAATTACCTTGGGATAGAGCCTTTACCTCACTAGGACTCAAGACTCCTTTAGTCATCTGACTTAACTGATTATTAAGTTCAGACTCAATAACATTTATATTACCACTGGCAATACTTTCTACTTCACTAGGTGCAAATAATCCGTTAGTTCGTTTACTAACTTCAGTATTCAATTTAGAGTCAAGAAATTGATAGTTACCTTTAGCCAATGACTTAACTTCCTGAGTATTAAATAGTCCACCGGTCATTTCACTTACCTCAAAAGCTAAATCATCTTCACTAATAACTCCATATGCTTTTAGATACTTAACTTCATTAGCTTGATTAAGCACTAAATGCAGATTATCATTTCTTAATAGTGACCTTAAATTAGTTATTCTCTTATTACGACCAATTAATGGGTCGCTAGCTAAATCTAAGGTTAATTCAGAGCCATCGTTCTTTTTAACCCGAATCTTGTTAGCTAAAGGATACTTTTCAATTAAGTTACCTTGGATAACTTCTAATTTCAAGAAACGGCTTAACATCTTAGCTGTTTCAGCTCTAGTTACTAGATTATCTGGTCTAAAAGTATTATTAGGATAACCAGTAATGATACCTAACTTAGTAGTTAGATTAATAGAATTATTAGCCCAATGCTTCGTACTAACATCTCGATATATACTTTTGTCTAATTCAATCTTAGTCTCCATCTTATTAAGCTCTAAAGCTCTAACTAACATAGTTACTAATTCAGATCTAGATATTGCTTTCTCTGGTCTAAAAGTATTGTCAGGATACCCAGTAATAATCTCTTTGCGAACTAAGGCAGCGACATACCCCTTAGCCGGATGAGTCTGGATATCTTTCAAATTAGTAACACTAATTGGCGTTAAATTTAGAGTCTTAGCCAAACTAGTTGCAAATTCAGCCCTAGTAATCGGCTGATTTGGTTTAAAAGTGCCATTACCATAAGTAGACATAATACCTTTAGCCAATAAATTATTTATTTCTTTTTTTGCCCAGTGACCATTAATATCATTTGCTTGTCCAGCAGCAAAAGCTGTTGAACTCATCACTAACATAAGAATCATAATAATTATTCCTGTACTGATGATTCTTTTTTGCATTTGCGATTGCTCCTTTCTTTATACTCACTGTTTAAATAGTACCATATTTTATAATTAATTTCTAGATTATTACTTATGTAATTTATGCCCAAACTGTTAAGAAATAGATATTATTCTTGCAATTAAACTAATGAATACTTTCAAGGCGATAATATCAAAATAAGAAGAAGGCTTTTAAGACTTAATTTTTCAATTAAACAGGGATTATAAACTTTTTACTGAAATATAAATAAGAGTTAACAAATTTAGATAGTAGGTGATTAAAATATGAAAAAGTTAATTATTACTATGATTTTTATCGCTTTAGTGTTTGGAGCGATGGACTTTTTAGGGGCATTGCCGGAGGTAGGAGTAAAGTCACAGGCTGGTAGTATAAACTCAGCAGTTATTAAGAATGATTTTACTAAAATAGCGATTAGTGTAAAAGAAAAGGTTACAGATAAGGTAACAGATTTAATGTCAGATGAAAATTCAAAGGAGAATATTGCTCGGTCAGATGTAGGAGAAATCCATTTAGAAGGCGAAATTAAAAAGATTTATGCTGATCCGCGGGCTATTTCTATTAAGTTACATATGAACGATAACCATAGTAAGGTTGAAAACCCAATTAAAATAGCACCTAACGCCGTCTTTAAGATTCGTAAAGAAGAAGTTACTTTTCGTAGTTTAAAGATTGGAGATATAGTAGGGATTATTATAAATCCTAAAGGGAAGGCGCGTTCTATTACAGTTTACAATAGATAGGAGAAGGCTAAAGGAGGAGAATCATGGCAGAAAAAAAAGAAATGTTCTTATTAGATGGTAGTAGTTTATTACATCGTGCATTTTATGCTTTACCTACGAGTTTGCAGACTTCGGATGGAGAGTGTACTAATGCTGTGCTTGGCTTTACTAAGATGTTGTTACGTTTGATTGAAGATGAAGAACCGGATGCATTGGCGGTTGCTTTTGATTTAGCAGCGCCTACTTTTAGACATAAAGAATATAAAGAATATAAAGCTCAACGAAAAGAGACCCCCGATGAGCTAAAACCACAATTTGGTTTGATAAAAGAAGTCTTAGCAGCATTTCAGATTCCAGTTTTAGAATTAGAAGGCTATGAAGCTGATGATGTGATTGGGACTTTAGCTAATAAGGGAGAAGAAGCAGGTTATCAAGTGACAGTTGTAACTGGAGACCGCGATGCGTTACAGTTAGTAACTGATAATACAAAGATTATGTATACTAGAAGAGGTATTACCGATATTGTTAATTATGATCTTCCTAAGGTAAGAGAAGAGTATGAATTAGAGCCTAAACAATTAATAGATATGAAGGGACTAATGGGCGATAAATCAGATAATATTCCTGGTATTTATGGGATTGGTGAAAAGACAGCTATTAAGTTATTAAAAGAATTTGGTACGGTTGAAGAGGTATTAGCCAATATTGACCAAGTATCTGGAAAGAAAAGAAAAGAAAGGCTGCGCGAACAGGCAGATAAAGCAAGGCTGAGTAAAAGGTTAGCTACTATTGAATTAGATGTGCCTTTAGATTATGATTTAGATGCATTCTGTTTAAGCGAACCAGACCAAGAGAAATTAGTTGAGATTCTTAGTAGATTAGAATTTAATAGCCTTTTAAAAGAGTTAGGTGGTTATGAGACTCTTTCATTTGAAGAGGCTTACATATTAATAAATAAGGAGATCGAATTAGATGAAGTGCTTGCAGAGTTAAAAAGGATAGATGAATTTGCTTTTAAATTTAACTTTAAAAAGAATAAACCTTACCATCACCAAGTGAAAGGATTAACGATTGCTTGTAATGAAGAAAAGGTCTATTACATAGATTTAAAAGAGTTAGCAGTAGAAGAAGCTATTAATAAATTAAAAATTATCTTTGAAGATTCAACTATTAATAAGTTAAGCTTGCATGCTAAGGAGAATCTACTCTATTTAAAAGAGTTTGATATAGAAGTAGTAAATTTAACTTTTACTCCTTTATTAGCAGGTTACCTCTTGCGCCCAGCTAATAAAGAAGAGGATTTAGAAGATTTAGTAACCGAATATTTAAGAGTAGAGTTATCTGAGGTAGATTCGGCAATTCAAAAAGAGATTCAAACTGTTAGAACTCTATTTAAGTTAAGAGAAGTACTAATTAAAGAATTAAAAGATAAAGACTTACTTGAACTCTTTAATGATATAGAAGTACCTTTAATTCCAGTATTAGCTGAATTAGAATTGAATGGAATTGATGTTGATGAAGAAGAATTAGATAGATTATCGGCTCAATTACAAGAGAAACTAGATAATATATGTGAACAGGCATATGAGTTAGCTGGAGAAGAGTTTAATCTTAATTCTCCTAAACAGTTAGGAGTGATCCTCTTTGAAAAATTAGGCTTGCCAGTAATTAAGAAGACCAAGACAGGTTATTCAACTAGTGCTTCAGTCTTAGAAGAACTAGAGGATAAACATGAAATTATACCTTTAATCTTAGAATATAGACAGTATCAAAAATTAAAATCAACATATGTCGATCCTTTAGCAGATCTAATTAATCCTGAGACTGGTCGCATCCATACTTCTTTTAACCAGATGGTAACAGCCACTGGAAGGTTAAGTAGTACAGAGCCTAATTTACAAAATATACCGATTCGAACTAAGGAAGGCCGAGAGATTAGAAAGGTCTTTGTAGCTGAGGAAGGAAAAGAGTTACTAGCTATCGATTATTCACAGATAGAATTAAGAGTGCTAGCTCATATATCTCAAGATGAGAACTTAATTGATGCTTTTATCAATAATGAAGATATTCATACTAAGACAGCAGCGGAAGTCTTTGGGGTTGAAGATAGCGAAGTTACATATGAAGAACGAAGAAGGGCTAAAGCTATTAACTTTGGTATAGCTTATGGTATAAGTTCGTGGGGATTAGCAAAAGATATTAATGTAAGTAAAAAAGAAGCAGAGGATTACATAAATCAATATTTTGAACGTTATCCAAAAGTTAAAGTCTATATGGACCAGCGGATTGAAGAAGCAAAAGAGAAGGGATATGTTAAGACGATTCTAAATCGACGACGTTACTTACCAGAGATTAATAGTAATAACTATCATCGCCGTAGCTTTGCCGAACGAATGGCGATTAATACTCCGATTCAAGGTAGTGCAGCTGATATTATGAAGTTAGCAATGTTAGAAGCAGCGGATGCTTTAAAAGAACATAATTTAGAAAGCAAGATGTTATTACAGGTTCATGATGAATTAGTATTTGAAGTCGAAGCTCATGAACTAGAAGAAATCAAAGCAGTTATGAAAGAGAAGATGGAAGGCGTTATCGAATTAGACGTCCCGTTAATAGTAGACGTGAAAGCAGGAGAAAATTGGCGTGATATGAAAGAGTTAGAGTAGGTTAGTGTTGATTAAATGCTAAAGGGGGAATGATGGTGTTAAGTCAGGAGAAGATTAATCAAGTATTAAAAACAGCCTTAAATAAAGGTGGTCAATTTGCAGAATTATTCTTTGAACGAAAGGTTAGTAATCAGCTTAGTATGGAAAGTAGCAAGGTAGAAACGGTAAAGACAGGGTATAATTTAGGAGTTGGAATTCGTGTTATCAATGGGGATCAAGTCTCTTATGCTTATACCGATGATCTTGCCTTAGAAGCCTTATTAGAAACCGCAAAAGTAGCCGGGGCAGCTAGTAAATACCATGATAATGTAGTGATTAATAATTTAAAAAAAAGTAAGTATGATTCACCACATCAGATTCAGATTCGTCCCGAGACTATAGAGAAATTAAAGAAGAAAGAAGTTTTAGAGACTGTAGACCAATCTGCTAGAGGTATTGATGAAAGGATACAGCAGGTGATGGTCAATTATGTAGATTATACTCAGGAAGTCTTAATTGCTAATTCTCAAGGTCTATTTGTTGAAGATGAAAGAGTGAGGACTCGTTTAATGGCCAATGCTGTAGCTGCGGATGGTCAAATAATCCAGACTGGGCGGGAGACTCCTGGGAAACATATAGGCTTTGAACTGTTTGAAGAATATCCACCAGAAGAGATAGGTAAGAAAGCAGCCGAAAAGGCAATTACTATGTTAGAAGCTAGGCCAGCGCCATCAGCTAGAATGCCAGTAGTGGTCAATCATGGTTTTGGTGGAGTCCTATTCCACGAAGCTTGTGGTCATGGCTTAGAAGCAGATGCTATTCAAAAAGGTTCTTCGGTATATGCTAACCGGATAGGCGAGAAGGTTGCTAACGAAAAAGTAACAGCCATTGATGATGCGACGATTGTTAATGAGTGGGGGGCCTTTGTTATTGATGATGAAGGCCATCCAGCCCAAGAGACCGTTTTAATTCAAGATGGGAAATTAACCGATTATATGTATGATTTCAAAACAGCTAAGAAAGAAGGTAGAGAATCTACTGGTAACGGAAGAAGACAGTCTTATCGAAACCCACCGATTCCGAGGATGACTAATACCTTTATTGCACCAGGTGAATCTACGCCAGATGAGATAATAGGTAGCGTAGATAAAGGTCTCTATGCTAAGAGTTTAAGTGGAGGTCAAGTAGAGCCAGCGACAGGAGATTATACTTTTACTGTTGCCGAAGGATATTTGATTGAGAATGGTAAAATTACTGAGCCAGTACGAGGTGCTACTTTAGTAGGGAATGGGCCTAAGAGTTTACATAGAATTACTATGGTTGGTAATGATCTTAAACATGCGCCGGGAATGTGCGGAAAAGAAGGTCAGAGTGTTCCAGCGGCGGTAGGGCAGCCTACTTTATTGATTGAAGAAGTAACTGTTGGTGGCACAGAAAGGGAAGGTGAGTAGAGATGACTGAAACACTAAACTTAGAAGAGATAATAACTCAAGGTCAAGAGTTAGGCGTAGACGATATCGAATTATTCTATGAAGAATCTACGGTCAATAATCTAAAAGTTTATGAAGGTGAAGTAGAGTCTTTAAAGTCGGCCCATGCGAAAGGATTAGGGATTAGAGTCTTTATTAATCAGCAGATGGGCTTTGCCTATACTTCGAACTTCGCTGATGGCGAGGTAGAAAAGACTTTAAAAGAAGCAATTGCTAATGCTGAGGTTGCAAGTGTAGATGAATATCGTACTTTACCTGAGGTAAGTGATGAAATTAAAGCTTTAGAGCTTTATAACGAAGAACTAGCTGATGCTGAAATGGAAGATAAGATTGAACTTGCTTTAGAATTAGAGTCAGCCGCCTTAGACTATGACGAACGTATAGCAGCGGTAGATACTGTTGGATATGGAGATAGTGAAGTTGAGATTCGGATTATCAATTCGAAAGGATTTGATGAGAGTTATCGTCAGAATCAATGTTATGCCTATTTATATGTTATTGCCAGGGAGGATGAAGAGGCAGAGACCGGAATGGCGATTACTTATGGTGATAGCTTAGCTGAACTAACTCCTAAGGAGACAGGGATAGAAGCAGCTAAGAATGCAGTAGATTTATTAGGTGGGAAACCTGTTAGCTCACAAGAAGCACCGGTAGTCTTTCCACCAGAAGTAGGAACGATGTTTATGTATGTTCTATCGCAAGCTTTAACAGCTGAGTCGGTACAGAAAGGGCGGTCAGTCTTTGCGCAAAGGTTAGGAGAGCAAGTAGCTTCTAAGGAGGTAAATATTTTAGATAATGGTCTTTTAACTAATGGTTTAGCTACGGCACCTTTTGATGGTGAAGGGGTACCTTCTAGCAAAACAGAAGTGATTAAAGATGGCGAGTTAAAGACTTTCTTATATGATACTTATACTGCCAATAAAGAAGGGACTAATTCAACCGGCAATGCTAGTCGTGGTTCCTATCAAGGAGTGCCTGGGGTTTCACCAAGTAACTTTTATTTAGATGCTGGTGATAAATCTACGGATGAGATATTATCATCTGTAGATAATGGATTCTATGTAATGAAAGTTTCAGGATTAGTAACCGGTGGAGCCAATCCAATTTCAGGAGATTTTTCAGTTGGAGCTACAGGAAGATGGATTGAGAACGGAGAACTAACAAAACCAGTACGTGAGATTACAATTGCTGGGAACTTAATTGACTTCCTACAGGATATTGACTTAATTGGTGATGATTTGAAGTTTAATCCGATGATAGGGTCTTATGCTGCGCCAACATTTAGAGTACAAAAATTAGCGATAAGTGGTAAATAAACATAAATTAGCTCTTTTTCTTCACAATTAATTATAAATATAATATAATAAATTGTGAAGTGGATATGATCTTCGGTCAGGCGATTAACGAACTCAAGCTTTTATTTGGGGAGGTTAATGGTGCTGGGCTTATTATAGCAGCGGGTTTAATAACCTGTGGGACCATTTTAATTAGGTTCTACAGGTTATATTTATTTTAAACATAATACAGAGGGGAGGGGTGAGGATGAGTGAAGTTTCTAGATATGCAGTCAGTCAAAAGGTGAGTATAATTACTCTAATAGCTAACTTAATATTTGCAGTTATTAAGATGTTTGTTGGAACGGTCTTTCGTAGTCATGCTTTAGTGGCTGACGGTTTACATTCAGCTTCGGATGCTGTCTCTACTATAACTGTTATGGTTGGGAATAGAATTTCTAAGGAACCACCGGATGATGAACATCCTTATGGTCATGGTAAAGCTGAGCCAATCGCTACGAAGGTATTAGGCATCTTATTGGTTATAGGTGGATTGATAATCCTAAAGGAGACTATCCATGCTATTTTAGTAGGTGATATTTCAGTGCCTAGCAAGTTGGTTTTATGGACTGCGCTAGCTTCAATTTTAGTTAAAGAATTAATGTATCACTATACATATCGAGCAGGAAAGAAGGTTAATAATAGGGCTTTAATTGCAGATGCTATTCATCATCGAACGGATGCTTTTTCTTCTATTGCTGCCTTAATTGGAGCCGGGGGAGCAAGATTGGGATATCCAATTTTAGACCCTATAGCTGGTTTAATAGTCGCTTTATTCATACTAAAGATGGGAGTTGAAGTCTTTAAAGATGCGGCGAATGAGTTAATGGATGCTGCTCCTGATGAAGAGAAATTTAAGGAAATTATAGATGTAGTAGAGACAATAGACCAAGTAATAAAGCTTAGGAATTTAAAGATTAGAACCCACGGGCCGAACTACTTTGTGGATATTAGAGTAGTTGTCAATAATGAGTTAACAGTAGTTGAAGGGCACGAAGTTGCTGTTGAGGTTAGGAGAAAGATTCAAGAGTATTGTGATGGTATCCAGGAAGTTTTGGTTCATATCGACCCTAAAGGTGTTCGGCACATTGAATCAGGCTATATCAATTCTAATGAAATATAAATTAAGGTATTAAAAGTTCTTCTTTTTTGATATTTGATTTTTTAATGTGATATAATAATTGGTAGTAGATTAGAGGGGGTTGAATATGCCAGAACTACCAGAAGTTCAAACAGTAGTTGACTCTTTAAAGCCTAAAATAAAAGGATTAGAAATTATAGATGTAGAAGTCAAAGAGGACAAGATAGTTGCTACGCCTGATATAGTCGATTTTAAGTCTGGATTAAGTGGTAATCGGATTGAGGATATAACTAGGAGAGGCAAATACATAATTATTCATTTAGCTAGCGGTGAGTATTTAGTGACTCACTTGCGGATGACTGGACAGTTACTTTATACTAACGATGAGACAGAGATGACTAAACATACTTATATAGTTATCCAGTTTCAAAATAAGCATCAATTACGATTCGTTAATCCGCGTAAGTTTGGTCGTATGTACTTTGTTACGGACCTAGATGATGCTGGAAGTTTGATGGAATTAGGACCGGAACCACTAGATGAAGGTTTTACTTTTGATAGGTTTAAAGCTTCATTTAAAAATAGACGGGGAATGATCAAACCACTATTGCTTAATCAAAAGTTCTTGGCTGGATTGGGGAATATATATGTAGATGAAAGCCTGCATCTATCTGGGATTTATCCAGAACGAAAGGCTGATACTTTAAACGAAGAAGAGTTAAAGAGACTATATCAAGCTATTCGTAAGGTTTTAAGAGACGGGATCAAACATCGCGGTACTACTAAATGGGACTATGTTGATAGCAGTGGTAAGGCAGGAGAACATCAGAATTATCTGCAAGTATATGACAGAGAAGATGAAGTATGTTATAATTGTGGAAAAGAGATAGAACGTATTAAGGTTGGAGGGCGGAGTTCTTATTTCTGCCCTCGATGTCAAGAATAGTTTTTGGGACAGGCACGAAAGTCAAACTTCCTCCATATATTAATTAGTGTACTTGTTATGGAGGGAGGAAAGGAATTTGGAAATATTCTCAATTTTAGTTTTAGCTTTTGCTACCAGTTTAGATAGCATGATGACAGGAGTTACTTATGGTTTGCGAAAGATTAAGATTCCTATATCTTCACTATTAATCATTGGGGTCGCTTCCACTATTTCTGTTTCAACTTCTATGGTGCTAGGAGGATTAGCGGCTAAATTTTTATCGACTGAATTGGCTGAAATAGTAGGAGGGTTAATTTTAATTGTAATCGGTTTCTGGATTCTATATCAGTCTATAAAAAAAATTTTAGTAGATCAAGCGCTAGGTTCAGAGATTGTATTTTCTGATCATGTAATTGAAGATGAACCTATATTCAAATTTAGAATTAAATCTTTAGAGATAGTAATTAAAATTTTAAATGAACCGATAAGAGCTGATTTTGATTATTCTGGAGAAATTAGTATGATTGAAGCAGTATTTTTGGGTTTAGCATTAGCTTTAGATGCGCTAGGGGTTGGTTTTGGAGCAGCTATGGCAAGTTACGACCCATTTTTGACGTCGATTACTGTTGGGGTAGTTACATTTATTTGTTTATCCGCAGGGTTATATTTAGGAAAGAGGCTTGATTTAGAAAGAATGAATAATAAGACTATTCTCTTACCCGGCATAGTGTTGATTATATTAGGTATCTTTAAATTATTTTAAATAAACTAGAAAAGGAGTATTTAAAGTTGTTAATTGGACTAACTGGAGGAATAGCTAGTGGGAAGAGTACTGTTAGTAATATACTTAAGAGTTTAGGAGTGTCTGTTATTGATGCTGATTTGATTGCAAAGGAAATAGTAGAACCAGGTAAAGCTGCTTGGCAGAAGATAGTTGACTATTTTGGTAAAGAGATATTATTACCTAATCAAAATTTGAATCGCCAAAAATTAGGTGATATTATCTTTAATAATCAGGCTGCAAGAGAAAAATTAAATCAGATAACCCATCCATATGTGATTTCTGAAATAGAAGCTAGAGTTAAGAAGTTAAGAGAAGAGGGAGAAGAAGTAATAGTAGTTGATGTTCCATTATTAATCGAGAGTAATATGGTTGATATATTTGATGAGATATGGGTAGTCTATGTAAGTCGTAAGACACAGATCCAAAGGTTGATGGAAAGGGATCAAATCGATTATGAAGATGCTATAGCTAAAATTGAAGCACAACTTTCCTTAGATAAGAAGAAAGAGTATGCTGATAGATTAATAATTAATGAAGGAAGTAAAGATGAACTAAAAGATAAAGTACTATCTATTTGGAGGGATATAGATGACAAAGAAGAAACTAGCTTTAATTGCTCACGATGAAAAAAAGGATGATTTAATTAGATTTGCTAAAAGAAACCAGAAATTTTTAAAAAACTTCAATTTAATTGCTACTGGAACTACGGGAAAATTGTTAAATGAGAATACTGATTTACAAGTGACGAGGATGGCTTCCGGACCATTAGGAGGCGATCAGCAGATTGGAGCAGAGGTTTCTATGGATAGTTTAGATGCTGTTTTATTTTTACGTGACCCATTGACTGCTCAACCGCATGAACCTGATGTTAGTGCGTTATTACGTGTATGTGATGTACATAATGTTCCTTTAGCCACAAATCTAGCAACGGCTAAAATGGTATTGGCTTATCTTGGTGAAGAATTAGACTAAGGAGTGTTAGGCTTGTTTATAAAGTTTAAGACTATAAAGAAGCTAATGATAGTTGTTATTTGTTTGATTATCATTAGCTTAGTTATTGTTAATTATAATCAAATTTTAAAAATTATTTATCCTCTACATTATAAAGAAATTATCTTTAGATATGCAGAAAAATATGATTTAGATCCATATTTAATAGCATCAATAATTAGAGTAGAGAGTAAATTTGATAAAGAGGCTACTTCTCAGCGTGGAGCTATCGGATTGATGCAAATTATGCCGGCGACCGGAAAGTGGATAGCTAAGGAAATAGATATTGATGACTTTACTACTGAAAAACTGTATAAGCCTGAACTCAATATTAAATTTGGTAGCTGGTATTTAGCACATTTAAAGAGAATTTTTGATGATGACTTAACTTTAGTTATTGCTGCTTATAACGGAGGACAAGGCAATGTTAATCGCTGGATTGAATTGAAAAAATGGACTGGCAAACACAAAGACTCTGAACAGATTCCCTTTCCAGAAACTAGAGATTACGTGCAGAAGACTGTAAAAACATATAGGCGTTATCAAAAGATTTATCAATCTCAATAATTGATAAATCTTTTTTATTTGACACAAAACGACAAAGGATATATAATATATATGTTAAAGTATGCTTATTAGAATTAAGTTAGAAGTTAATGTCGAAGTTTGTGGTTTGATAGTTTTTAAGGAGGTGGCTTAGAATTATAAAATGACTTATGTAAGTGAGGTTAGATTTAAATTGATGACTTAAATTTATAAAATATTATTTAACTAAAAAGTAGTATTGTGATTATTGGAGAACTTTTATATAGAAAGGTGGTAAATATGCTCACATATGCGGCAAGAAAGTTATTAATGGCAGTTCCGATTTTAATCGGTATTATAACAATTACTTTTTTATTAAACTTTGTCTTTGTGCCGGGAGATCCGGTACGAATTATGATGGGACAGACAGCTAATGAAGACACAATTAAGATGATACGCAAGGAATTAGGGTTAGATAAACCATTGTACGTACAGTATTTTAGATTATTAGGAAGATTAGCTAAAGGAGATTTAGGGCGTTCTTATAAATCCAGACGAGAAGTAAGTGATATGATTTTAGAGAGGTTACCTGCTACGGCTAAACTAGCTGTTAGTGCAATGATAGCAGCTATACTTATTGGAGTAACAGCTGGAATAATTTCTGCAATTATGCCCTATTCTATCTGGGATTATATTTCTATGGTCGGAGCATTATTAGGAGTCTCTATGCCGGTGTTTTGGTTAGGATTAATGTTAATAGTTGTCTTTGCAATTAAACTAAATATTCTACCTGTTGGTGGATATGGCAATGGACAGATTGAGTATTTAATTTTACCAGCCATTACTTTAGGTTCTAGACAGGCTGCTAAGATTGCTCGAATGACTCGTTCTAGTATGTTAGAAGTTATTAATAAAGACTATATTCGAACTGCTAGGTCAAAAGGCCTATCAGAAAAGATAGTAGTGATTAAGCATGCCTTAAGAAATGCTATGATTCCTGTTATTACAGTAATTGGAACTCAATTAGGTTATCTATTAGGGGGGACTGTATTGACAGAAACTACTTTTTCTTGGCCAGGGATTGGAAGGCTAGCAGTTGATGCAGTTCGTGCTCGTGACTTTCCATTGATTCAAGGAACAGTCCTCTTTTTGGCAGCGGTATTTATTATAGTGAACTTATTAGTGGACTTAGGTTATGGTCTCTTAGATCCACGTATTAGATATGATTAATAAAGTAAATAGGAGGTAAGCAGATGGACAAGCAGAATCAAGAATTAGAGATATACAGTCCATGGCGTGATGCCTGGCGAAGATTAAAAAAGAATAAAATGGCAATGGTAGGTTTAGGAGTAATAGGTTTATTAGTTATAATTGCTATCTTTGCTCCTTATATTGCACCCCATGACCCATTAAAGGTTGATCTAATGAACTCCTTACAGCCGCCTAGTGATGAATTTCCATTAGGAACTGATAGATTAGGTAGAGGAATTTTTAGTAGAATTATCTATGGAGCTAGAATCTCTTTACGTGTAGGTCTTATTACTCAGAGTATCGCTCTAGTTATCGGCATAACTTTAGGTGCATTAGCTGGTTATTATGGTGGTTGGGTTGATGAAATAATTTCATATTTAATTAATGTCTTCTTAGCATTTCCATTTTTATTATTTGCAATAGCAATTATGGCAACTTTAGGCCCAGGAATTAATAATGTCTTTTTAGCTTTAGCAATAGTAAGTTGGCCTGGACTAGCAAGGATTGTTAGAGGGCAAGTAATGTCTATTAGGGAAGAAGAATATGTGGAGGCTGTTAAATCTTTAGGTGCTAATGATGTTAGAATTATTTTTAAGCACTTGATTCCTAACTGTATGGCACCGATTATAGTAACAGTTACGTTAGGTGTAGCTAGTGCTATTCTTTCAGAAGCAGGATTGAGTTTCTTAGGGTTAGGAGCACAACCACCAACACCAAGTTGGGGATTAATGTTAAGTGGCGGACGATCATTTATTAGAAGTAATCCAGGTATGATGATCTATCCAGGTTTAGCAATTATGATTACAGTCTTAGGTTTAAACTTATTCGGAGACGGACTGCGTGATGTACTAGACCCAAATATGAAAGATAATTAATAACTAAAGTATAACTAAAGTGAGGTGCAATGATGAGTAAAGATGTAATCTTAGATGTTAACGAGCTACAGACCCACTTCTTTGTAGAAAAAGGAGTAGTTAAGGCTGTAGATGGAGTTAGCTTTCAGATAAAAAAGGGAGAAACATTAGGTATCGTTGGTGAATCTGGTTCTGGAAAGAGTGTAACATCGACTTCGATTATGCGATTAATTCCAGATCCACCAGGTAAGATTGTCGGTGGGGAGATGAACTTTAAAGGTGAGAACCTATTAGATAAGAGTGAGGCAGAGATGCGTAAGATTAGAGGTAACGAAATCTCAATGATCTTCCAAGAACCGATGACTTCACTAAATCCGGTCTATACGGTAGGTAATCAGATAATGGAGACAATTAGACTTCATCAAGACGTCAATAAAGAAGAAGCCTTAAAGAGAGCAGTAACAATGCTAGAAAAAGTAGGGATTCCCTCGCCAGAGCAAAGAGTTCACGAATACCCCCATCAACTAAGTGGTGGGATGCGACAGAGGGTAATGATTGCCATGGCTTTAGCTTGTAATCCCGAATTACTAATAGCAGACGAACCAACGACAGCCTTAGACGTAACGATTCAAGCACAGATTTTAGATTTAATGAAAGAACTTCGAGATGAATTTAATACTGCAATCATGTTAATTACCCACGACTTAGGGGTAGTAGCCGAGGTAGCCGACCAAGTCGCAGTAATGTATGCCGGGCGAGTTGTAGAACAGACCGATGTTGAAACTCTATTCCAATCACCAAAACATCCGTATACTATCGGTTTAATAAAGTCGATTCCAAAATTAGACGGGAAACAAGAGCGATTACAACCAATTCGGGGAGTAGTACCAGATCCATTCTCATTCCCAGTCGGTTGTAAATTTAGTAATCGCTGTGATTACGCAACAGATAAATGTTGGCAAGAAGAGCCAAAGTTAAAAGAAGCAGAAGAGAAGCATACAGTTCGTTGTTGGCACCATAAAGAGCTAGAAATAGGCGCATAGGAGGTGAGTAATAATGGGAGAAGCATTATTAGAAGTAAAAGGATTAAAGAAACACTTTCCAATCAAAGGTGGAATCCTATCCAAAACAGTAAACACAGTAAAAGCAGTAGATGGATTAAACTTTATAGTAGAAGAAGGTGAAACGCTAGGCTTAGTAGGAGAGAGTGGTTGTGGAAAATCAACAACCGGTCGCGTACTATTAAGATTATTAGAAGCAACCGAAGGAGAAGTCATCTTTAATAATCAGAATATATTTGACTTAGGCAAACGAGAGATGCGAAGTCTAAGAAGAGAGATGCAGATGATCTTTCAAGATCCATACGCATCGCTTAATCCACGGATGACAGTCGGGGATATAATAGGAGAAGCGATGGCGATTCATGGTTTAGCAAAAGGTAAAGATAAAGAAAGAAAAGTAAGAGAACTACTAGAAAAGGTAGGTCTAACAGCCCAGCAGATGCGAAGATACCCCCACGAATTTAGTGGTGGACAACGGCAAAGAATCGGAATTGCTCGGGCCTTAGCGGTAGACCCCAAGATAATTATCTGTGATGAACCAGTGTCAGCCTTAGACGTATCGATTCAAGCTCAGGTAATTAATCTAATGGAAGACTTACAAGAAGAGTTAGGTCTAACTTATATCTTTATTGCTCACGATCTAAGTGTAGTAAAACATATCAGTGATCGGGTAGCAGTAATGTATCTAGGGAAGATGGTAGAGTTAGCCGATAAAGAAGAGTTATATAGTAACTCTCAACATCCCTACACTAAAGCACTACTATCAGCAATACCACTAGCAGATCCAACAGCAAATAGAGAGAAGATAATCTTAGAAGGAGACGTGCCAAGTCCAATCAACCCACCAAGTGGTTGTAGTTTCCATCCGAGATGTCCATTTGCTAAGGATATCTGTAGTCAAGAGGAACCAGAGTTTGTGGACAGAGGAAACGGTCATTTCGTAGCTTGTCATTTAGATCCGGAAGAAATTTAGTTAAGAAGACCCTATAATTAAATTCTGTTTGTATTAAGGTTAATTAAGCGAATTTTATAATGGGATTTGTAGCATAATTAACGCTGAATTATTGACGTCAGCAATTAATTATGCAAGATTCATAATTTAATGGCGAAGCAACTATCGATTACGATAGTTGCTTCTTTGTATATTCTCACTTTTATCTGGATAATTTATATATAAGAGAGTAGTTATTCACGAGAAAATATTATTTTCTATGTATAAAAGGACTTTAATTAAGAGATAATATTTATAAGGCTAATGGAAATAAAAGACAAATAATTAAAGTTCAAAATATGGGAGTGAGAAATATGAGTTTAGAAGAATTAACTAAAAAGGAACAGATTATTAATTTTGCTCGTAATGATCCTTTTTTAAAGATTAGTGATATTGCAGAACATGTTAAGACTACACCACGTTATGTAAGAACTATTCTTTCAGAAGCAAATATTTCATTAATGAAATTAAGAGAGAAGTATGCTCGTAATATGGAAGAGAGATTACAGGTTAAAGAAAGTAATTCACAGAAGGCAGAAGTTAGGTTAATTAATCAAAAAGGCGAAGTGACTACTGGTAAGATTAAGTTAAGTAAGATTACTAATAAGGAATTTAGAGATCTACGTAAGACTCATCCAGAACAGGAATTATATAAGATTTCTCAGAAGCGTATGATTGATGGAGAAATATTTGGTGTTCAAGAGATCATTACATATTTAAATCCTGAAATCAACAAAGAAAGAATTGAAAACTTGGATTCATTATATGAGTTATTTGGAGACCAGAGTGTTAACAAATTAAATTTTAAAAATAACATTATGCAGGTAGAGAATGCAAATCAATTTTTGGCTAAGCTATTAGGGATTAGTAACAATAATCCGATTATTAAAAGTCAGAAATTAATTTTGATTGCCCAGATGCCAATTGCAATCGAAAACTGTTTCTTTGATGCGGATAAAGTACAATTGATTATTCCAGGAGAGCTTATAGTCTGATATAAGAGTAGTACTTATAACTGAATAAAGACATATAATAGTAGCTTAAGGGTAGGACACTTAAGCTACTATTAATTTTTAGCATTGACTTTTTTAAAATATATGGTATAATACCATTGTGAAAAGTTAATATACGCCGGGATGGCGGAACTGGCAGACGCGTAGCGTTGAGGGCGCTATGGACACTTTTGTCTGTGTGGGTTCAAATCCCACTCCCGGCACCATAAACTTCTAGCCTTTTGTAACTAGTGTTACAATGCGCTAGATTTTCTTGTTTTAAATAATAATTTTTGTCGTATTCATTAGATTTTCATATTTATATATTATAATTTAATCAAGCTAAACAAATAATAGATTTAATTCTAGAGATTGTAGTGATATCAGAAGGAGGGATAAAACAGATGATGATGGGAGGCGGATTACTATGGATTATAATAATTATTGGCATCTTCTTCTATTTTAATAATTCTCAAAATAGAAGTTATGATTCTAGAAATACAGTTAATTCTAAAACTCCTTTAGAGATATTAGAAGAACGATATGCACGGGGTGAAATAGATAAAGAAGAATTTATTGAGAAAAAGAATGATCTACTTTCATAGAAGAGGGAGGTATTTAAAGATGTTTAACTGTGGTTTTGGCTGGGGCGGTTTTGGCTTTGGAGCAGGTGGTACTGGAATGTGGATAACACAGATTCTATTTTGGGGTTTACTAATCGGTGTTGTAGTTTTTCTTATAAAAGGAATGAAGGGTCATGGTAATAGCGGTGCTGTGAACAATGACAGTTCTAGAACACTTGCGATTTTAGAAAGAAGGTATGCTAAAGGAGAAATAGGTAAGAGTGAATTTGAAGAGAAGAAAAGAGATTTAGGTTATTAAAAAATAATTAAGCAGGAGTGATTTAAATGAAAAAGTTAATAGTAAGTTTAACAGTCTTAGCATTACTATTATCATTAAGTATGATGGTCATGGCGGCAGAACAGAATGATGATTGGTTCCAAAAGAGATATGATTTTCAGAAAGATTATATTAAGCAACAATTAGATGAAGGTGTAATTACTCAACAGCAGGCAGACTATATGCTGCAAAGATTAGAACGAATTAAGAATTACTATGAGGAAAATGGTACTGATTATGGAGTTGAAGAAAGATATCAATTCCAGAAAGACTATATTAATCAGCAGCTAGAAAAAGGATTAATTACTGAAAAAGAAGCTGAGTATATGCTAGAACGATTAGAAGCAATGAAAGAGTATTATCAGCAGAATGGAGATTATGCTACTAGAATGCCGTGTGGACGACCAGGTGCTGGTCCAATGATGCACAGCCCAGGCATGATGGGTGGCTTTGGGTTTGGACCGATGATGCATGGTCCTGGTATGATGTATGGCCCAGGAATGATGCGTGGTGGCAGAGGTTTTGGTCCAAGAGGTAGATAAATATAATAGAATTTAAGTTTTATTTAAATCTGGTTTCTACTAAGTGTAGGAGCCAGATCTTTTTATTTTGTTTCCTAATGATTAATTTTTCATTATTATTGACATAGTTTACTGAATATGATAAAGTTTATAGTAACAGATAAAGTAATAAAAACCTATCAAATTACTAGAGATTAAAAATATACGACTACATAAAAGTCAATGTCAATAATAATTAAGGAAGGTGAGAGTAGTGAAGAAGGAGCCGGTTTTTAATATTCCGCAAACAATTAAAGAAGATACTAAGAAGTATAAATCACAAGTAGAAGCATTCTTAGATGGGGAGATTGATCCAGTACGTTTTAAAGGCTATCGAGTACCAATGGGAGTTTACGGACAACGAGGAGAAGAAACAGAAGATAAGTATATGGTTCGGGTAAGAGTACCTGGTGGGGTGATAACTAGGTCACAACTTGCTTGTCTGAATGAATTAAGTAAAGAGTATGGAAGTGGTTACTTACATATTACTACTCGACAAGACATTCAGATTCATCAAGTAAATATAGAGGATACCCCAAAAGTTCTATTCAAGCTTTTAGATAACGGATTAAGTCCTCGTGGTGGTGGAGGGAATACCGTTAGAAATATTATGAACTCTGCTAGAGCAGGAGTTAATCCGGAGGAAGTATTTGATACAACTCCTCATAATTTAGCTTTAACTGAGTATTTAATTAGGTCTAGGTCTTCATTCAATTTGCCTCGAAAGTATAAAATAGCTTTCTCTTCGGTGCAAGGAGATGATGCCTTAGCGACAGTTAACGACTTAGGTTTTATAGCTAAAGAATTAGAGGGTAAGAAAGGATTTAAGGTTTATGGTAGTGGAGGAATGGGAAATGGTTCAAAAGTTGGCTTATTATTAGAAGAATTTATAGAAGAAGATAAGATTTTTCATGTAGCAGAAGCAATTAAAAGATTCTTTGATGATTATGGTGATCGTAGTAATAAACATAAAGCAAGGTTACGTTTTGTTCGTGAGAGATTAGGTGATGAAGAATTTATTAATAAATATAAAGAGTATTTAGATGAGGTACTTGAAGAAGGTATAGAAACAGAAGAGATTAATTATTATCAAGAAACAAGAGAAGAAGTGGCAAACAAAGAAGCAAAAGCACTAAAAGAAGATGTTGATTATATCTATCGTGAAAAGGAAGATGGTTATTACTCATTAGAATTAAGACCAGAAAATGGAGACCTTTATTATGACGAGGTAGAAGCATTATTAGAATTATTAACTGATGGAGAAATATCAATTAGGACTACAAATAGACAAGGGATACTATTAAGAGGAATTAAAAGTGAAGATTTAGATGAGTTAATTAATAATATAAATGAAATTAATCAAAAGTTATTAGTAGCAAACAGAGGAATAGCACCGATATCTTGTAAAGGGGCTTCAACTTGTCGGTTAGGACTATGTATATCTCCTAATTTAACTAAAGAGATTAGTAAGCAGCTAAGAAAGATTAATGATAAATGTCAGAAGAGATTGCCGCAAATTTATATTAGCGGTTGTCCTAATGTCTGTGGTCAACACTTGATTGGTAAGATAGGATTTGAGGGTAAAGCAAAACGAATTGATGGCAGGCTAGTGCCACATTATGTTCTCTTATTAGGTGGAAATGTAGAAGAAGGTAGTACCAGATATGGTGAAAAGGTTATAGATATACCAGCTAAAAGGATACCAGAATTTTTAGTAGAATTAGCTAAATTTTTAGAATCAGAAGAAGACTATAGTCGTGATAATTTTGACCAATACCTCGCTAAAGAAGGCAAGAAGAAGATAGTAAACTTAGCTGAGAATTTCACTTCTATTCCAGATTATGAAGAAGACCCACAAATTTATAAAGATTGGGGACAAGATGAAGACTTCTCTCTAGCTGGAAGAGGTGCTGGTGAATGTGGCGTTGGTGTTATGGATATTATTCAGTTAGATTTAAACACAGCTAAGGATGCATATGAAAAAGCAATCGAAACTGAGGATAATGATAAGCTCTATCAAGCGATAGTTAATGCCGCCCGCGCTTTACTAATCGTTAGAGGGGTCGACACTAATAAGGACCGAGTCATATTAAAGGAATTCAAAGAGCAATTCATTGAGAAGAAATTAGTAAATACAGATTATACAGAATTATTGGATGCAGCTTTAGATTATAAGTTAGGTGATATCGATGGTTTATTGGAATGTTCAGAAGAAATAAATAACTTAATTGAGCGAGTAGATTATCTATTTAAATCGTTGAATGCTAAGTTAGAGTTTGATTTAGAAGAATCAGAGAAGATAGAAGATAACATCGAAGAAGAAGATTCTAACAATAACTTAGCAGATTTAAGAGGAGTAAAATGTCCAATGAACTTTGTAAAAACCAAGATTGCGCTTGCTCCGTTGGATGAAGGAGATATTTTAGAGGTTTACTTAGATGAAGGTGAGCCTATAAAAAATGTGCCACAAAGCTTACTTAATGAAGGACATGAAATTTTAGCTAAGGAAGAACAAGAGGAAGGTTATTATAGTTTAGTAGTTAAAAAAGGATAACTGAATTAGTAATAAGAGCTTCTTACTGAAGGATAAGGAGCTCTTATTTTTAATGTTCTACTCACTGTGATTATTCTCACTGACAAAAGTGATATTTTTAACTGATACTATTTAATATAATTGGGATAATAAAAGATAGAAGTTATTTGTAGTAATGAACTTTTAAGTATATAAAGCCTGCAATATAACAAAATTCTATGAATAAGGAGTGGTTAGATGAGCGCAAGATTAGGACCTATTCATCAATGGCTATATAACCAGATTAAATTAGTTGAGGAGAGAGAAGAAGAGATAGTTGAAACTTTCAAAGAAGAATATGGCAGTGAAGTAGAAGAATTAGCAAACGAACTTAGAGAAGAGTATGGAGCATTAAAAGGGGGCTATCCTTTAGCAGAATTAATAGGAAATAGTCAAATTCATCCTTGGCTAGAAGGAGCAATCAAGACTGCTCAAACCCGGGAAGCGGCTATGGCAAAAAGATTGATGAATGAATATGATAATAAAGAGTTATTACTTAAGGTTTATAAAGAACATGGAAAGATGGCCGCCAAGAATGCATCTGAGGAAGCAAGTGATAATGATTTAGAAACAGCATTTGAGCTATTAACAAATAACTTTGTTGAAAGAATGCCTTGTGACCGCTTATCCTCAGTAGTTAAGAATGAAGAAGATAAGATAGTTTGGAGGCATAGTATTAAACTCCATGTTGAATTTTGGCAAGCAGTAGGTGTATCAGAGAAATTAATGCATCAGTTATATAGTAGTTGGATTAAAGGATTCATAAAAGCTATTAATTCTAATATTAAACATCATCGTGATGTAACAGATGAATATTATGATGATATTTTTGCCTTATAAAATTAATAATGAACGTAATGCCTAAAGTTCCTTGTTAAGCGATTGTTTTTAAAGGGGACTTTAGGTATTTTCATATTTTAAAGAAGTTTGTTTGCAATAAATAACTTTGATATAATGATATAGAGTTCATTATTCTTGTTTTAATTTCAGGAGGAATATAAATGGCGTTATTACAATTGAGGAAGGGAAACAAAGTTTATCCAGAACAGATAATCTTTCAGGATATTTCATTACAGATTCAAAAAGATGATAAGATAGGCTTGATTGGTGTGAACGGAACTGGTAAATCTACATTATTAAGGGTATTAACCCAAAATGAAAGTTTGGATCAAGGAGAAATCTTAGTTAGTGATGATTTAGAGATGGGCTATTTGACTCAAAACTTAGATTTGGAATTAGATACTACCTTATACCAAGCGATGCTAAGTATTTATCAAGATTTATTCTCTTTAGAAGAAAGATTAAGGAAATTAGAAGCACAGATGAGTCAAGTCGTGGGTAGTGAATTAGATAAGGTGATGAAGAAGTATAGTCGATTACGTCAAAAATATGAAGAAGAAGGCGGTTATGAATATGAAAGTCAGATAAAGGGGGTATTAAGGGGGCTAGGTTTTAAAGAAGATGAGTTTAAAGAGCAACTAATTAATTTTAGTGGAGGCCAAAAGACTAGGGCTGCATTGGCAAGGTTATTATTACAAGAACCGGATCTCTTATTATTAGATGAACCGACAAATCATCTGGATTTAGAAGCTAAGGAATGGTTAGAAGATTACTTAATTAATTATACTGGAGCTTTAGTTATTATCTCCCATGATCGTTACTTTTTAGATCAAGTAATTAATCGTGTTTGGGAGTTAGAAAAAGGAAGGTTAGAAAAATATAAGGGCAATTATTCATTTTACTTAGAGGAAAAAGAGCATAGACTATTAACTTGGCAACGAGAGTATGAAAAACAACAAAAAAAGATCAAAAAAACGGAAGCTTATATTAGAAAGAATAAAGCTGGAGTAAATTCTAAACAAGCGCGGGGGCGTCAAAAGAAATTAGATCGAATGGAGCGCATTCCACCGCCTCCGAAGTTAAGTAAGCCGAAAATTGACTTTAATGTGAGTAGTGTCAGTGGACAAGAGGTGTTAGAAATAAGAGGATTAACGAAATCTTATGGTAAAGAAACATTATTTGAAGATATTAATTTTAAATTATATCGAGGAGAAAAAGTTGCTTTAGTTGGCCCCAATGGTAGTGGTAAGTCGACTCTTTTTAAGTTATTATTAAACCAAGAAGAGGCTGACTTGGGTAAAATAAAGTTAGGTGCTCGGGTGAAGATGGGATACTATGCTCAAGAAAATGAAAACCTATCTCTAGATTATAATTTAGTTGAAGAGTTGCAAAAGGTTGACGAAGTCACTAAGAGCCAAGCACGGGATCTCTTAGCTCGTTTCTTATTTCAAGGCGATGATGTATTTAAAGAAATAGCGACTCTAAGCGGCGGAGAGAAGGCTAGGGTATCTTTAGCTAAACTAACATTAGAAGAACATAATTTATTATTATTAGATGAGCCAACTAATCACTTAGATATTCGATCGAAAGAGCTACTAGAAGAAGCTTTGCAGAACTATTCGGGGACAGTGATAATTATTTCTCATGATCGTTATTTCTTAGATGAAGTTGTAGATAAAGTTTTTGCTTTACAAGATGAAGGTTTAGTTGAATATCGCGGTGACTATTCTAATTATCGGCAAGAGTATCGCAAGTTAATAGCTTCTAAAAAAGAAGAGAAGAAGAGAGAACGAGAAAGTGTGGCAAAGGTAAAGAAGCAAACAGCAAAAAAACAAGTGGATTTAGAAGAGCTAGAATCAAAAATTATATCATTAGAAGAAAAAGTTGAAAGATTGGAAAAAGAATTTAATAATGAAGAGTTATATGATAATGTTGATGATTTAAATGATCTAACTGGAGAATATGAAGAAACAAAAGAGAAGCTAAATCAATACTATAATATATGGGAAGAGAGTATTTAATCATTAGGCTCCTTGCAAAAAATTTGCAAGGAGCTTTTTCTATTTAATCACATTTTAGGTAAGATTTAATAAGATATACTAAATTGCGTTTGGAGGTGACTTCGATGAAGAAAAGAAAATCAGATTTTCAACATGGCTATTCAAATAATTGTAGAAGAAGAGAACTTGCTCAAGCGTATGTTCCGTTTCAAATGCTTGATGATATTTTTTACCCAGAAGAAGCATTAATGAAAGGAACATTGTTTCCAGAGTTATACTTTCCGTATCGAGAGAGAAGGTGTTGTGACCGTAGGCGAAGATACTAGTTTGTAAGGAGGTGTAAATAATGCCACAGGAACAGCTTGAAATGCTTAAAGAGTTAATGGCTATTCAATTTACTGTACACGAACTTGTTTTATATCTTGATACTCATCCTGATGATGAGGAAGCATTAGAACTTTATGATGAGTATGCAATGGAATTACAAGAACTAATGCAAGAATATCAAGAAGAATATGGCCCGATTGTTGCTAGACATCCTTTAAGAGAACCGATGGAAGATTATTGGGAATATATTCAGACTGCTTGGCCATGGCAAATAGAATATTAATTCAAAGAGGGAGGGATAAATATGTGGATTTATGAAAAGAAGCTTCAATACCCAGCAGAAGTAGAAGGTACTGACTTAGAAATTGCAAGTGAACTCTTTGCTCAATATGGAGGACCAGATAGTGAATTAGCAGCAGGGTTGCGTTATCTAACGCAGCGTTATACTATGCCTACGGATGAAGCAAAAGCTGTATTAACAGATATAGGTACCGAAGAGTTAGCACATTGGGAGATAATTGGCACATTAATTTATAAATTGATTGAAGGAGTTCCACCAGAAGAGTTACAGGAAGCAGGGTTAGCTGCACATTATGCTCAACACGGCCATGCTTTATATCCTCATGATGCTGCAGGAGTACCTTTTACCGTGTCTTATTTTCAATCACATGAAGACCCAATTGCTAATTTGCATGAAGATATGGCTGCCGAAGAAAAAGCAAGAGCAACTTATGAATATTTAATCAATCTTAGTAATGACTCTGGAGTAATTGATACGCTTAGCTTCTTAAGAGAACGAGAAATAGTTCATTTCCAGCGTTTTGGAGAAACATTAGAGATAGTTAGAGACTATTTAGATTAATATTAAAAATTGAATAATAGGAATCCTGCTTTTGGGCAGGGTTCTTACATAAATGGTAAGATGCTTTAATTTAATGTAGAATCTATTTTAGGAGAGATAATGAATAATGATTGACTTCAAGTGAGATGATAGATTTAAATACTATTGTAGTAGGAGGAATATTAATGGACGATAAAGAATTTGATAAAGCAAAGATGAAAGATGAATTTAAAGAGGAGCACCAACGTTAGTGAAGATAGCACCAATTATTTCGTATATGGACAAGCTTTTTAAGTAGTTGACAATTGATAGTTTACAGTTAAAACCTTAAAGATACTGATTGTTCAGCCTAAAAACCAAGGCTGATCATAAGCTTATGATAATTGTTGCTTCTAGTTTGATATCTTTTTATTGGGCAGACACTGAATACTGATTACTAATTACAGAACATTAGGAGTGATAAAATGGAAGCAATAGATTTATTAATTAAAGAGCATGATAATATCAAGAGGGTCTTAGCAGTAGCAAGAAAGTTATGTCTTAAAATTTTAGAAGAAGGGGAAGTTGATTTTGAAGTTTTTGAAAAGATAATAGATTTTGTAAAAAATTATGCTGATGACCACCATCATGGGAAAGAAGAAGATATTTTATTTGAGCGAATGTCTGATGAGTTGGATAAAGATGTAAAGGAGATTACTATTTCTGCTATGTTTTCTGAACATGATTTCGGTAGGTACTTTATTAGTAAATTAGAGACTGCATTGAAGGAAGTTAAGAGTGGAGATGAAGAAGCTAAAATAGATATAATTGCTAATGCAGTTGGCTATGCTGACTTGCTGGATGGGCATATATTTAAAGAGAATAATATGGTATATAATTATGGAAAAGAGAATTTAAGCTCAGATACTTTGCAAGAGATAGGAGTAAGTTGTAAAGAGGTAGAAGAAAAGGCAGCTCAAGAAGGTATTCAAGATAAGTATATTAAAATGATAGATGACTTAGAGCAAAGAGTGTAATAGATAATAGAGCAGATTAATATAATTATTTTAAAGATAGAAATTATTGAATAAATTATCAAGAATGAAATAATTAATTGAATAATTAGTCTTGGAATTTATTATGACAGATGGATGTAATCACAATAATTCTATGAAAATAGCATAATTTGCAGGATAATAATGTTAAATGAAGAATATAAATGGTAGTAGAAGTAAATTAAAATTTTTTAAAAGGGGAGGAAGTTTTATGAGTGATGAAAGTAGAGAGAAGGCTATAGAGAAGGCTATTAAAGAAAATATTAATGATAAAGGTATTGAATGTGAAGTTGCTCAGGAAATTGCAGCTGATTTAGGAGTCGAGCCAAAAGAAGTAGGAAAGGTAGCGAAAAATTTAGGATTAGATCTTAAAAATTGTCAAGGTGCATGTTAATTTATAATATTTTTCTAGAC
This sequence comes from Candidatus Frackibacter sp. WG13, assembly GCF_900114655.1. Taxonomy (GTDB): domain Bacteria; phylum Bacillota; class Halanaerobiia; order Halobacteroidales; family Acetohalobiaceae; genus Frackibacter. The sequence continues at coordinate 30,064 of NZ_FOTT01000006.1, read as the reverse complement.
ATTAAGGCTACTATATGTTACAATAATCTATGGATTTGCTAATAGTTATACAATTATTGGTGAAAAAATATATTAAATAATATGTTATAATTTAAGCATGGAGGGATTTTAGTGACATTAACAGGAACAGTAAAATGGTTTGATGCAAAAAAGGGTTATGGATTTATTGAGAGTGAAGAAGGAGACGACATTTTTGTGCATTATTCTTCGATTAATTCTGACGGATTCAAGACTTTAGAAGATGGACAAGAAGTAGAATTTGAAATTGTTGAGGGAGAAAAAGGACCTCAAGCTGATAATGTAGTTGCTTTATAAATTTAAGCTAAAGAAGTTTAAATTTATTACTTATAAACTATATAGGTTATTTTGAGTCCTAAGTCTAGGTGGAAATATTTCCACCTAGACTTTTTTATTTTAATATAAATTTTTGATTTACTACATTTAACAAGAATAAATTTGTGCTAAACAGTAAAGAATGATAAATGAATAAAGAGAGATGGGAGGATTATTGATGAAAAAAATATCTATCCTAATAATTTTAGTATTAGTTGTAGGAGGTTGGTTTATATATGATCATCTGCAACCTAATCGGCCGCAACAGGCAAGTAATATGCAAGCACAATGGGGACCAAGTTTTTGGAATTTATCGCCTAATGCTAGACTAATGGCCCGGACGATTTCAGCTGAGGCAAGAGGGGAACCTTATATAGGACAAGTAGCAGTGGGAGCAGTGATCATGAATCGAGTTGACGATGCAAGGTTTCCTAATACACTTGCTGGAGTTATTTATCAGCCATGGGCTTTTACAGCTGTTGCTTACGGACAGATTTGGAATCATACACCTAATTCAACCACTGTAGAAGCAACTTTAGATGCAATGTCAGGTTGGGATCCTAGCTATGGGTCGGTATTTTATTATAATCCGGTAAAAGTAACTTCTAATTGGATCTTTTCGCGACCAACAGTTAGAACTATCGGGAGACATGTTTTTGCTCGTTAAGTGTAGAAAGGGGTGGAGATTTTGAAACGAAACTTTTTGATCTTTGTTTTAGTCGTATCTTTAGCAGTCGTGGGTTACTGGGGAGTTAAGAATAATAGAATTTTAGCTCAGTGGGAGTTACAAGCTGAGAATCAATATAGAAGTGCTTTTCAAGAATTGAATACTCATTTTGAATCATTAGAAACAGAGATAGCTACTGCTTTAGTTACTAAGTCTAATGAGAGACGTTTAGTTAAGTTAAATAATATTTGGAGAGATGCTTTTGCTGCACAAGAAGATTTAGGAGAATTACCAATTGCTGGTGTCTCTTTAACGAACATTAAAAGTCTATTATCCAAAACAGAAAGGTATGCTTATAGATTATCTCAAGAAAATATCAATAAAAAACTATCCGGCAAGGATTGGGAAAATCTTAATCAGTTACATAAGCAGGTTAAAGTGGCAGCAAATGACTTAGAAGAAGTACATAACAAGATTGAAAAAAATAATTTCAGATGGAGCAAGCAAAGGCATATTATCTTAGAAAAAGATAATTTAAGTGATAATTCTGTTTTAAGCAGTTTACAAGTTACAGAAAGAAAACTAAAGTTATCTAATTTGGATTTAGGTTTAGAACAAGAATCAACTGATCAATTTCTTTTACAACTAAGTAAAGTAAAAGGACAAGAAGGTAGTATTGAGAAAGATAAAGCTATAAAGTTAGCTAAAGACTTCTTAGGTGCTCGAAGCAAGAATTATAAATTCGATTTATATGATAATCAAGTGAAGGATTCAGGTATAGTTACTGTAATAGCTAATTCAGAAGAAACGAATAATAGTCAGATATTCTTTGATATTAGTCAAAAAAGTGGAGAGGTTATCTGGTTCTTAGAAAAGCGGTCTTTTAAGACATCAGAATTTGAGGACGACCAGGTACAAAAATTTGCTACAGATTTTGTAAAACAGAGTAATTATGATGATTTAGTAGTGAAAGAGATTAGTTCAGAAGGAAACTTAGGTATAGTAGATTTAGCACCTAAGACAGAAGGAGTCTTAATTTATCCTCAATTAGTTAAAGTTAAAGTTGCTTTAGATAATGGCGATATTATTGGATTTAATGCGCGACGTTTCCTATCTAATAATGACTTAGAAGTAGATTTAGAACCAAAATTAAGTTTAGAAGAAGCCAAGCAGCGGGTAAACCAGAGATTAGACCTAAAAGATAATAGATTAGCGGTAATTTTTAATGATATAGGAAGACCGATATTAAGTTATGAATTTGTTGGTGTACTTGGAGATGAAGAGTTTAAAATATATATTAATGCAGACAATGGAAGAGAAGTTAAGGTAATAAAAACTTAAGAAACCGCTTGACATTTTTCGACTAATTATGTAAAATAAATATGTAAAATAAAATTACTTAAAATTAAAAAATACCTCTCTTAAACTAGTGTGTTACTGGTAAAGCAGGCATGAACTAGGGAGAGATACTATCTACAAGTCCTTGGGATAACTATAGGTAATATCTTTTCCTAGTTTTTTTATTTATATATAGATTTTTTGGTTTAAAATTAATTTAGGTTGTTTTGGGAAATATAAAATTATGGAACTTAAATGATATAGGAGTATAGGAGGCAATAAGATGCCAAACTTTGGACAAAGTTCAGAGCAAAATTATGAAGTTACAAAAGTTTTAAATAATAATGTAGTTTTAGCAGAAGGCATAGGAAGTAGAGAAGAGATAGTAGTTATTGGAAAAGGGCTAGGTTTTAGTAATTCCATAGGCGATATATTGTCTACTGATGATCCCAAAATTGATAAGACTTTTGTAGCAGTAAATAAAGAGAATAAAGAAAAGTACCAAAGGTTAGTTGCTAATGTAGATAAAGAAGTGATTGGTGTTACTGAAGAGATTATAGCCATGGCAAGTGAAGAGTTAGGAGAAGAATTAGATGAGCATATTCATATTGCTTTAGCAGACCATATTCAATTTTCGCTCAAAAGATTAAAAGAAGGCATGGAGATTCTAAATCCATTTTTAGCAGAAACACAAACTTTATATTCAACAGAGTATAATTTAGCTAAAAAATCAGTAGCTTTAATAGAAAAGAGATTAGGAATAGAGATGCCTGTAGCTGAAGTAGGATTTATTACTTTACATCTACATGCAGCTAAAAATAATTTAAAAGTTTCAAAGACGGTAAAGTATACTTCTTTAATTAAGAGTATGATTGAAGCAGTAGAAGAAGAATTAGCAATAAAATTATCGCGAGAGAGTTTAAATCATGCTCGTTTAGTTACTCACTTACGTTTTGCTTTAAAACGAATTGAAGATGAAACTCCTAATCAAAATCCAATTTTAGCAACGATTAAGAATAACTTTAATGATGCTTATCAACTTGCTGAAGAGTTAGCAAGAATGATTGAAGATAGATTAGAATTAGAAGTTCCAATTGATGAGGTAGGTTATATTGCTTTGCATTTGCAGAGGTTAAAAAAGAATATTAATCAATAATTAAGGGAGGAATAAGTAATGAAAATATTATTCAAGTATTTACAGAAAATTGGGAAGTCATTAATGTTACCAGTTTCTGTATTGCCAGCAGCTGGAATTTTAGTAGCTATTGGTCGAGTTTTTTCAAATAATTCAGGATTATTAGGTGGAGTAGGGCAAGTAATGTTTGCAGGTGGTATTTCAATCTTCGAAAACTTACCACTAATCTTTGCTATCGGTGTAGCAATTGGTTTTGTTGGTGAAGCTGTAGCGGGATTGGCTGCAGGCGTAGGATATATAGTCTTTACTAAGGTAATTGGTGTAATGGGTACTGATATTATTAAGATAGCTGAAAAGACCAGTGGAAATATAGAAGCTATTAATACCGGGGTTTTTGGCGGAATTATTATTGGTTTTGTAGCAGCCGGGTTATATAGGCGATATCATAAGACTAAGCTACCTCCTTATTTAGGATTCTTTGCTGGAAAAAGGTTAGTGCCAATTGTAACATCATTTGCTGCATTTGCAATTGGGGTCTTGCTAGCATTTATTTGGCCACCGATTCAGATTCAGATTAACAATTTTGCACGTTGGGCAATTGAATCTCCGATTGGACCAGCATTATATGCAGCTGGGAAACGAGCATTAATTCCAGTTGGGTTACATCATGTTTATTATCAGCCATTTTTATATGAGTTTGGACGTTTTGTAACTGAGAGTGGAGAGGTTTTAAGAGGTGAGGCAGCAAGGTATTTTGCTGGTGATCCAACAGCTGGGCGGTTTATGGCTGCAGAATATCCAATCATGTTATTTGGTTTACCAGCAGCATCTTTAGCAATGTTTTTAAGGGCTGAGCCAGGACAGAAAAAAGCGGTAGCCGGAATTATGTCTACAGCAGCAATTACTTCTATTTTAACAGGTATTACTGAACCGATTGAATTTTCATTTATCTTTGTAGCACCAGCGCTTTATGTTTTTCATATAGTAGGTGCCTTTATTTCCGGTTTATTAACTAACTTCTTTAGTATTCGCTTAGGGTATACTTTTTCAGCTAGTTTGATAGACTATATTTTAGGTATTAGTAATGCCGGGAATCCTTGGCAGTTTTGGTTAATAGTTGGTCCTATTATTGGTGTGATGTATTTTGTGGTCTTTTATTTTGGTATTAAATGGTTTGATTTTGCTACGCCTGGACGTGGAAATGATGACAAGACAGATGATGCTTTAGAAGGTATTATGTCTAATCCAGGTGAGGATAATGATAAGGCAGCAGCTGTATTAGAAGCCTTAGGTGGAGCTGAGAATGTAAAAGAGATAGATGCTTGTATTACTAGATTAAGAACTAACTTAGTAACTAGTGAGAAAGTTGACCAAGATAGGCTTAAACAACTAGGTGCTTCTGGAGTAATGGATGCTGGCGGTGGGAATGTACAAGTCGTATTTGGTCCAGAGTCAGATGTTTTAAAAGATGAAATTAATAAGTTGCTTTAGAGATGTATGATTTTTAGTAACATTAAAAACTGTATAAATTCAATTTGCAAATTAAAATGAGGAGGAAGTCAAATGTTCAATATCTTTAAGAAAAATAAGCAAGTTCATTTAGTAAACTCTCCTTTAAATGGTAAATTAATAGATTTATCAAAAGTTCCAGACCAAGTATTTGCTGAACGAATAGTAGGCGATGGAGTAGCAATTGAACCTCAAGAAGGCATTCTGGTTTCGCCAGTCGAAGGAGAAATAAAACAGCTATTTCCTACGAAACATGCTATTGGTATTAAGGCTAAATCAGGTTCGGAAATCTTAGTGCATATTGGTATTGATACTGTAGAATTAGATGGAAAAGGATTCAAGAAATTTGTAGATGAAGGTCAAACAGTAGAAGTTGGTACTAAATTAATTGAATTTGATTTGGAATATATTAAGCAGAACGCTACGTCAATAATTACTCCAATAGTAGTTACTAATTTAGAGGAAGAAGAAATTAATGTAATTGCCGAAAGTGAAATTAAAATAGAAGAGAAGTTATTTGAGGTTAAATAGAAAAATGTAGGAATCTTAATAATGTAATTAATACAATAAGGAGGCAGTCTAACATGGTAGAAAGAGAAGTTATAGTTAAAAATGAAACAGGTATTCACGCTAGACCAGCTTCATTACTAGTACAAACTGCTAATGAATTTGAGGCAGATATTAAATTAATTAAAGAAGACGAAGAAGCTAATGCTAAGAGTATAATGGGAGTCATGAGTTTAGCAGTAAGTGCTGATAACCAGATAATCATTAAAGCAGAAGGAGTAGAGGAAGAAGAAGCAGTTGAAGCAATAGTAGAGTTAATTGAGAGTAACTTTGGCGAAGAATAGGAGGTAGAAATATGATTAAGGGTATTGCTTCTTCACCAGGAGTTGCTATTGGAAAAGTCTTTAAACTAAACCAACCAGATTTAAGTTATGAAAAAGTAAAGATTAGTCAAGATGAAACGGAAGCTGAAAAGAAGAGATTTCAAGAGGCAGTAGCTAAGTCTAAAGAACAGCTTGAAGAAATAAAAGAAAAGGCTGCTCAGGAGATGGGAGATGAAGAAGCAGAGATCTTTCAAGCACACCTATTATTGCTAGATGATCCAGAATTAATTAAGGCAGTTGAGGAAAAGATTACTAATGAGTTAGTGAATGCAGAAGGAAGTTTAGATGAAGTAGTTGATAGTTTCGTAGAGATGTTTTCTGCTTTAGACGATGAATATATGCAAGAGCGAGCAGCAGACATTAAGGATATCGGAACTAGAATTTTAAAGAACTTATTAGATGCAGAAGTGAGTTCCTTAGCTAATTTAGACGAACCGATTATCTTAATCGCTGAAGATTTGACTCCTTCCGATACAGCTCAGATTAATAAGGAGCAAGTTTTAGGCTTTGTCACTGAAATTGGAGGAAGGACTTCTCATACTGCGATTATGGCTCGTTCTTTAGAGATTCCAGCGGTGGTAGGATTAGGGTCAAGTTTATTAAAAGAGGTAGATTCAGGGGATAGAGTAATTGTTGATGCCTTAGAAGGAAATTTAATTATTAATCCTACTTCTAAAGAATTAGCAGAGTATCAAGCTAAACAAGAAGAATATTTAGCAAGGAAAGAACGGCTCAATGAGCTAAAAGATTTACCGGCTGAGACCAAAGATGGTCATCGTATCGAAATAGTAGCTAATATCGGAACTCCTAAAGATGTTGATGGAGTATTAAGAAATGGCGGTGAAGGAGTTGGCCTATATAGAACAGAATTTCTATATATGGATAGGTCTAATTTGCCAACCGAAGAAGAACAATTTCAAGCTTATAAGAGAGTAGCAGAAGGATTTAATAGTAATCCGGTTGTCATACGCACATTAGACATTGGTGGTGATAAGGAACTATCATATTTAGATTTACCAGATGAGATGAACCCATTCTTAGGATATAGAGCGATTAGGATTTGTCTAGATAGGCCTGATATCTTTAAAATACAGTTAAGAGCAATTTTGAGGGCATCAGTTTATGGAAATCTTAAAATCATGTATCCAATGATCTCTTCTATAGAAGAATTAAGAGTAGCTAATGAAGTTCTCGCCGAAGTAAAAGCTGACCTACAGAGTGAAGGAGTTAAATTTGATAGAGATATTGAAGTAGGAATGATGATTGAAGTGCCTAGTGCGGCTATGACAGCCGATATTTTAGCTAAAGAAGTTGATTTCTTCAGTATAGGTACTAATGATTTAATTCAATATACTACCGCTGTAGATCGAATGAATGAGAATATTTCTGATCTATATAAACCTTTTCATCCAGCAGTCTTACGTTTAATTAAACGAGTTATCGATGCTGGTCATCGAGAAGATCGGTGGGTAGGAATGTGTGGAGAGATGGCTGGAGATATTAGATTAGCACCGGTTTTATTAGGTTTTGGTTTAGATGAATTTAGTATGAGTGCAATAGTTATTCCTGAGGTAAAGGAGATAATACGATCATTAACTTTAACTCAGGCTAAAGAATTAGCAGAGGATGTTTTAAGATTAGAGACAGCTGATGAAATTATTAATTATTTAGAAGACAAAGTAACTGACCTAAAAAATAAATAAAGGCGAAAAATTAAGTATGATTTAGAAAAAAAGAGAAAAAAGATGTTAACCCCCCTTAAAAGATAATTTTCGTTTTTGACTATTTCATGCTTATTTTATATACTTATTTATGCTGTTCGACCCAAGAACAGCATAAATAATTAGGTGGCATAGCCAAGTTGGTAAGGCAGAGGACTGCAAATCCTTTATTGCCCCGGTTCGAGTCCGGGTGCCACCTCCAAAATAAGCCGGGGTGGCGGAATTGGCAGACGCATCGGACTTAAAATCCGATGGGCCTTTAGTGCCCGTGTGGGTTCGAGTCCCACCCCCGGCACCATTTGTTTAGGCGGACATAGCTCAGGGGGAGAGCGCCACGTTGACATCGTGGAGGCCGATGGTTCGATCCCATCTGTCCGCACCATTTATAAATACTGTAATATCAATACTTAACAGTCATTTTGAGAATGGCTGTTTTTTTGTGTTTAATAACCATTTCGCAATAATTTCGCAATAACTATTTTTAAAAAGCCTATTTTTCAAGTATATTATTCAATTTTTGAACTACGTAAAAAGCCAAGTACTGGTCTGTTAAAGCTGCCGGAGGATTTATTGTTCAACTACTACCAGAAGCTAGTGAAGCGACGATAGAAAAATTAGAAGAAAATTTGGCTCAAATAAAGAGTGTAAGTGGATTGATAGACCAAGGTTTAAGTCCAGAAGAGATATTAAAAGAAATATTAGAGGGGTTTAGATTTAGAATCTTAGCCGAAAGGGAAGTCTCTTATCAATGTCAGTGTAGCAGAGAACGTACTAGGAATTTACTAGTTAGTATGGGTAGAAAAGAAATTCAGGAGATATTAGAAGAAGAAGGTCAAGTAGAGGTTAAATGTCATTTTTGTGGTGGAGTCTATTGTTATGAAAAAGAAGAGATTGATAAATTATTCGATAAAGTTAAGGATATAAATGAAAAACGAGAAAATAAAAAATAGATTATTTTATAAAACAAAATCTCCTATATAGGAGATTTTTTCTTTATAGTATAACTTTTAAATAATAAGCCATAATAGATAATGAAAATTACAGATAAAATTATAATTGAAATCTATTGAGGTGAATAATAGGTATGAGTAAGAGAATAATGATAGTTTTAATATTATTTTTGACAATAGTTTTTAGTATACTAGGTTGTAGTCAACTGAAGTCTAATCAACAGTCGAAACCAAAGAAGAATGAAAAGAAGTTGGTACCAAATGATTTAGTGGCAGTCAATGACAAGATTGAAGAAGTGGTTGATCAACTAGAAAAGATAAAGAATAAGAAGGAAGAAAAGAAGAAAGTTAAACAGAAGCAAGAGCAAAAGCAAGCACAAGGTGCTCAAAAACAGGAAAAGAAGCAACAAGGTGGGAAGCAAGGAGGTCAACAAAACCAAAGTTTAGCTGAGAATGTTAAAGGAGTTACTCAAGATCAATTTGAAAAATTATGGTCTAAAACAGATGATCTGACTCAGCAATTAAATAAAAGGTGGAATAATTTTGAGGTCACCGCACAAGAAGATAAGGCTAAACCAAAAGATATAAAGAGATTTAAAGATGATCTAAATCAGGCTACAGAGGCTGTTAAAAAGAAGAAGTTAAGAGAATCTTTAGTTAATACTAATAGATTAAATTTAGACTTAGTGCCTTTTTTTAAGTTATACAAAACTAAAATGCCGATTGAATTAAGAGCAATGAGGTTTTATGCTCAAGAAATTCTCTTTCTAAAAGGTGATTGGAAGAAGAGAAAAGAGGATATAACTCAAGCAAAGGCTCTTTTAGAACCTTTAAAGAAAAAGATAGAAAAAGAAAAGATACCAAAAAAGAAATTTTTAAAATTAAAAAATTCGATTTTAGATTTAAAAGAAGTAATCGAAAAGAAGAAAGAAGAATTAGTAAAAGTGAAAGGAAGAATCATGTTAGAGAATGTTGGCAATCTACAACAATAATTTTAAATACGCGTTATATTTTCACCTCTTGCATTTTAATCACTGTATACAACCATAATTTAAAACATATAATAGATATACAGAAAGAAAGGTAGAAAGGGGTGAAATAAATGAATGCTATTTCTATCGGTACTAACCTTTGTGCTGAAGAATTAAGAGAACGTTTAAACTTTGAAAAACGCATTCTAACTGAAGAAGGAATTAAGATTAATATCGAAGAAAAGAGTAAAGGAGATTTAACTTTATTTGGTTGTAATGTCAATAATATAGATGAATTTATAGATGGTAGAGAGAATGGTAATCTAAGCATACAAAGGTCATTTAAAGATTATCTAGCTAATACTATAGCAGATATAATCATTAATGATTTAGAAGGTGTATTAATTAATGAGATTGTTCAAAATCAATGTCAAGATTATAGTCAGAAAGAGAAAAAGCTAATTTATGATTCTGCTTTAAAAAAACTAAATAATTTAAAAGAAAAAGAGGAAGATAGTATTCTTTCTCAGGTAAACCAGAAGAGTAGAATTCAATTAGAATTAATTGATTATTTAGATATAAATAATGAAATTATATTGGAAGGCTTTATCAGATTCAGATTAAAGGACTACTTTACAGAACTAAAGTTGGCTGTAGAGTGTGCAATTGATGATTTTATGCTAGAAAAAGAGTACGAAGAATTTATTACTTTACTCCGTTACTTTGTTGATATTCAAGAACCACAGGTTCATTTAGTTCATGTAGTAAGGGATGCGAAGTCTGGTTTTAAGCTATTAGATAAGGATTATGAAAGGATAGAGAATGAGTACTTGGAAGGCTTTGTTTTAGATATGGTAGATGATGAACTGCATTATGAAGACTTATTAATTAGCGCTTTAATTACAGTAGCACCTGAAAGAATAAAGTTACATTGTGATAAGAACGATAAGGTTGTTGAAACGGTTGAGAATATATTTGAAGATAAGGCTGTAGTTTGTTCTGGCTGTGAATATTGTCAAGAGGTTAAGAGTGACCAAGTTTTTGAATATGAAAGGTAAATGATACTTGACAAAGATAGAAATTATAGTTATAATGATTTTAAAATTAAATATTAGTAAAGACTATGAAGAGGACGAGTAAGTTAAGTTTTATCTCTTAAGAGAGGAAAGTCATCGGCTGCAAGCTTTCCGAGATAATTTAACTGAAAACCACCTCTGAGTTGGTACCGGAAAGAGTTTGTTTTAAGTATGGTAGCCCGGAAATTATAATTTCCGTTATTAAATAAGAGATTATTCGATTTGTAATTATTAGCTCTTAATTTACTTTAATTAAGTTAATAATTTTAATCGGATAAAATAGAGTGGAACCACGAATAATAATACCTTTCGTCTCTAATTTAGAGATGAAAGGTTTTTTTATTTTATAATATTATTTAAAAGGAGAGATGAGAAAATGGAAAAAGTAGAAGTAACTTTACCAGATGGTTCTAGTCGCGGGTATGAAAAAGGAACTACTATTAAAGAAGTAGCTTTTGATATTGGCCCTAGATTAGGAAAAGCTTCAGTAGCTGGTGTGATTAACGGTGATAAAGTTGATTTAGATTATCCAATTGAAGACGATGTGGACTTAGCTATAATTACTATCGATTCAGAAGAAGGATTAGAGATTTATAGGCATAGTACAGCTCATATTATGGCCCAAGCTGTTGAAAATCTCTTTGGTAAAGAAGAAGTAAAATTAGCTATTGGTCCAGCTATTGATGATGGATTTTATTATGATTTTGATGCTAGCGAAAGCTTTTCTGATAATGATTTAGAAAAGATAGAAGACGAGATGCAAAGAATTGTCAATGAGGATTTAGAGTTTAAACGAATTGAATTAAGTAAAGAAGAAGCAATTGAGAGAATGAAAGAACGAGATGAAGAGTATAAGGTTGAAATGTTAAAAGAGTTTGAAGATGAAAGAGTTACTTTTTATGAACAAGGTGATTTTGTAGACTTATGTAGAGGACCACACTTACCATCAACTGGTAAGGTGAAGGCTTTTAAATTACTAAATGTAGCCGGAGCATACTGGCGTGGTGATGAGAATAATGAAATGTTACAGAGAATCTATGGAACAGCATTTCCTAAGAAATCTAAGTTAGAAGAACATCTTCATAGATTAGAAGAAGCTAAGAAACGAGATCATCGTAAGCTAGGGAAAGAACTAGACTTATTCAGCCTGCATGAGGAAGGGCCTGGTTTTCCATTCTTCCATCCTAAGGGCATGGTCGTTTGGAATGAATTAGAGAGCTTTTGGAAAGAAGAACATCAAAGACGAGGTTATCAACAAGTAAAGACACCTTTAATTTTGAATCAACAATTATGGAAAGAATCAGGACATTGGGACCATTATCAGGAGAATATGTACTTTACAGAGATAGATGAAGAAGGCTATGCAGTGAAGCCGATGAACTGCCCAGGTTCAGTATTGATCTATAAGAATCAAATGCATAGTTATCGTGATTTCCCGATTAGAATGGGAGAGTTAGGCTTAGTACATCGTCATGAGCGCTCTGGTACTTTACATGGTTTGATGAGAGTAAGGTCTTTTACACAAGATGATGCACATATCTTTATGCTACCATCACAGATTAAAGATGAATTAACAGAAGTGATTGATTTAATCGATTACTTCTATGATGTCTTTGGTTTCAAATATCATGTAGAGCTAAGTACAAAACCAGATAAAGCTATGGGCTCTGACCAGTTATGGGAAGAAGCAACAGAAGCCTTAAGGGATGCAATCGTTGCTAACGACTTAGATTATACCGTTAATGAAGGAGACGGAGCCTTCTATGGGCCAAAGATAGACTTCCATCTAGAAGACTGCTTAGGGCGTACTTGGCAGTGTGGAACTATCCAGTTAGACTTCCAGATGCCAGAACGGTTTGACTTAAATTATGTAGGAGAAGATGGAGAAGAACATAGACCAGTTATGATTCATCGGGTAGTCTTTGGCAGCTTAGAACGGTTTATTGGAATCTTAATTGAGCATTTCGGTGGAGCTTTTCCAACTTGGTTAGCACCAATCCAAACAGAGATTATTCCAATTACTGATGACCATTTAGACTATGCTTACGAAGTGCAAGAAGCATTAGCAGCCGAAGGTATTCGTGTAGAAGTAGATGCTAGGCAAGAAAAAGTAGGATATAAGATTAGACAAGCACAATTACAGCAGGTTCCTTATATGCTAATAGTAGGAGATAATGAAGTAGAAGACGGCACCGTATCAGTTCGTCATCGTCGTGAAGGAGATGTAGGAGCTAAAGAATTAAGTGAATTTAAAGCTGAAATTTTAGATGAGATTCAAGATAAAGTTAATTAATTTTTATATTTGACTTGTCTAAAATAATGTGCTATAATTGAGTGGACAATAAAGAGGAAGCCATCCGCTTCACACCTATCGGTATCAATCGAGGGTTAATAAGTAGTCGCATAGAGTAGTGTCTATATCACTGTTATAATTATATCTGATTGCGACTAGTATTATTGATAAGTTTGCGGGTGGTCTATGTCTATATTAGGCTACCCGTTTTTTAATTTTAATCTTTAGGCTATGTTAAGTTTTGTTAAAAACTCAGGAGGTGCATAAAAATTAGTAAGGATTTAAGAGTTAATGAACGAATTAGAGCGAGAGAGGTTAGAGTAATTAATAATGATGGAGACCAGATTGGGATTATGCCATTAAAGAAAGGCTTAAACTTGGCAAAAGAGCGAGGTTTAGATTTAGTAGAAGTAGCTCCAAATGCTAACCCGCCTGTCTGTAGAATTCTTGATTATGGTAAGTACAAGTATGAGCAGGCTAAGAAAGCTAAAGAAGCTAAGAAGAACCAGAATGTCATGAACGTAAAAGAAGTACAAATGAGTGTTAAGATTGAAGAACACGACTTTAATGTAAAAGTTAATATGGCTAAAAGGTTCTTAAATAATAAAGACAAAGTTAAAGTTAAGATTAAATTTAGAGGGAGAGAAATTACTCATAAAGAGTTAGGATATGATTTAATGGAGGATTTCTTTGCTGAAATAGAAGATTTAGGTAAAATGGAAAGCAAGCCTAAGATGGAAGGTCGTAACATGTTAATGATGGTTACACCAAAAAGTGATAAGGAATAGATAAAGAATAAAGGAGGAAATAATTTATGCCGAAAATGAAGACGCATAAAGGTGCTAAGAAACGATTTAAGAAGACTGCTAAAGGTAAATATAAGCGTAAGAAAGCTTATAAGAACCACCTGTTAACTAAAAAGTCAGGTAATAAAAAGAGAAAATTAAGAAAAGATGCAGTAGTTTCTAAAGCAGACCAAAAGAAATTAGACGAACTATTACCATATGAATAATTAATTTTGAATTTTATATAGATTTATTTTAGGTAAAGGAGGGATTAGGATGCCACGTGTTAAACGAGGTACTAAACGACGCAAAAGAAGAAAGCGAATCTTAAAATTAGCTAAAGGGTATTTTGGTTCTAAGAGTAAGTTATATAGACCTGCTAAAGAACAGGTATTGAAGTCATTACATTATGCGTATCGAGATAGAAAGCAGAAGAAGCGAAACTTCAGAAAGTTATGGATTACTCGAATCAATGCTGCAGCTAGAAATCATGGTCTTTCTTATAGTAGATTTATCCATGGTCTAAAGCAAGCAGATGTTGATATTAACCGTAAAATGTTAGCTGATTTAGCAGTTAATGATGACGAAGCTTTTGGTGAATTAGTTACATTAGCTAAAGAAAATATCTAGTTAGTAAGTAGAAAGGTATGGGGTTTATCCCATGCCTTTTTCTTATTCTGTTACTTTACATAAATAAAAAACTATAGTATAATATAAGCAACAAAATTAAAAACGGTTAAAACGCTTAATTCCATTTGGAAGCGGGGGACCCACTTTCTTTTGGGGTGAATCTACTTTTCAAGCTTACTGATATAGGATTGGAAATGGTAGGGTTACTCTTTCAACCCGAACCCGACAGCTAACTTCGTAGGCGTTGGAAGAGGAAGACCATAATTACCACAGGTAGGTGTTCCTGTGGTTTTTCTATGCCTAATTTTAAATTTAGAAAGGGATGTAAAGATGAGAGCAAATGATAGATTTGATTTAAATAAGTTAACGCCGGCACAAGTCTTAGCTTTAGGTTATTTAGTTGTTATTTTAATCGGTTCAATCTTATTGTCATTGCCAATTGCTACTGCTAGTGGACAAAGCATGCCTTTTGTTGATGCTCTATTCACGGCTACGTCGGCAACAGCGGTAACAGGATTAATTGTAGAGAATACTAGTACTTTCTTTTCTATGTTCGGGCAGATTTTAATTATGATTCTAATTCAAATCGGCGGTTTAGGAATCATGAGTATGTCCACGTTATTTGCCCTGTTAGTAGGAAAAAAGATTACTTTAAAAGAAAGGTTAGTCATTCAACAGGATTTAGACCAATTTCAATTATCAGGAATCATTAGGTTAGTTAGGTATGTCCTGATGGTTGCTTTTACAATCGAAGGTGTAGGTGCTTTAATTCTATTTCTACGTTTACTCAAAGATTATCCGCCATTGAAAGCGCTATACTTTGCTATTTTTCACGCTGTATCAGCTTTTAATAACGCAGGATTTGATTTATTTGGCAATAGTTTAGAAAATTTCACTGGGGATATTACTATTAATTTAGTAATTACTACTTTAATCATTCTTGGTGGAATCGGTTTTGCTGTAATTGCAGAATTGTATAGTAATAAACGCAACTTTAAACGATATTCTTTACAAACTAAATTAGTATTATCAGTTACAATATTTTTAATTATATTTGGTACAATTGTTGTTTTTGCTTTAGAGTATTCAAATCCAGAAACTATAGGTGATTTATCGCTAGGAGACAAAGCTTTAGCTTCTTATTTCCTATCTGTAACTCCAAGAACGGCTGGTTTTAATACTGTTCCTACAGGAGCATTAAAGAGTTCAACGCTTTTCTTCGTGATTATTTTAATGTTCATTGGTGCATCACCGGGTTCTACTGGAGGTGGGGTTAAAACTACTACCTTTGGTGCAGTTGTTGCTGTAGTATACGCAATGATAACTGGGCGAAGAGATATAGAAATATTTAAACGTCGTTTAGCTAAGGAAATTATATTTAAAGCGCTATCGATCATAATTATTTCATTACTTTTGATAGTTACAGTTACTATGATTCTAACTATAACTGAGGATATGAATTTTCTAGATCTCTTTTTTGAGACAGTATCTGCTTTTGGAACGGTAGGTCTATCAACAGGGGTAACAGGAAAACTGTCGATAATAGGGAAGGTATTAATTACCTTAACGATGTTTGCTGGGCGAGTAGGTCCGTTAACTTTAGCCTTAGCGATTGGTTACAAAGAAGAAAAAGCTAATATTAGATATCCAAAAGAAAAGATCTTAGTTGGATAATTAGATTAGGAGAGTATATTTAGAGGAGTGATAATATGAGTGATGATATGAAACAATTTATTGTAATTGGATTAGGACGTTTTGGTACTAGTGTAGCAGCTACATTAGCAGAACAAGGACATGACGTTTTGGCTATTGATCGTGATGAAGATCCTATTCAAGAGATTAGTAATCTAGTAACTCATGCCGTGCAGGCCGATGCTACGGATGAGGATTCTTTAAAGACATTAGGAGTTAATAACTTTGATGTAGCAGTAGTAAGTATCGGTGATGATGTACATTCTAATATTTTGGCTACTTTAGTTTTAAAGGAATTAGGAGTACCTTATGTAGTAGTTAAGGCTCAGGATAATCTACACGGCAAAGTTCTAAGTAAGATTGGTGCTGATAAAATAGTATATCCAGAACGAGATATGGGGACACGAGTGGCGCATAACTTAGTTACATCTAATGTGCTAGACTATATAGAGTTAGCTCCAGATTATAGTATTATTGAAGTGCGAGCAACTACTAAGTTAGTAGGTAAAACTCTAAGAGAATTGGCTTTGCGAGTTAAATTTGGTGTTAATGTTATTGCTATTAAAAAAGGTGATGATATTAATGTTACTCCCGAAGCAGATGATCGTATTGAGGCCGGTGATATCTTAGTGGTAATGGGTAAAGATGAAGGCTTAGATAAACTTAGAGAATATTAATTTAAGGAATAGATAAACATATAATTAATCTAGAATAGGAGGAGCTTTATGTTTAATACCTTACGGACTAAGATATTAGCTGGATATCTTATCTTAATTTTGATAATTTCAGGAGTAGCACTATGGTCTATTAATAATTTCTTAGGTTTAAGTAATGCCATTAATGATATTATGGTAGAAAATTATCGTAGTGTAATTGCTGCTCAAAATATGATTGGGTCTTTAGAGAGGCAGGATAGTGCTGAGCTTCTTTTCTTATTTGGTAGACAGGATAAAGGTACTGAAGTCTATAGAAGTAATGAAAAAGAGTTTCTTAAGTGGTTTTCACGGGCTGAAGATAATATTACCATTAGAGAAGAAAGAGATATTCTAAATAAGATAGATAAAGGATTTACTAAATACCTACAAGATTTTAATCAGTTACAGATTAAATATCAAAAAAACCCACAACAAGCTAAAGAATTTTATCTAACTAAGGCGATGCCGCACTTTAATGAAATTAAAGGCTGGTGTCAGGACTTACTAGAAGTAAATCAGAATGCTATGGTTAAAGCTCAGAAACGAGCTAACAAAAATGCTAATGATGCCGTCTATTCAACAGCGATTATTTCAATTGTTGCTATTGTTTTAGCATTATTATTTGGGATTTATATATCGAATTTAATTATTAAACCAACTGAAAAGTTAATTGAAACTGTTCAGAAAGTAGGTCAGGGAGAGTTAAATCAGGAGATAGAAGTAAAGTCGAATGATGAAATTGGAGAACTAGCTGTTGAATTTAATCAGATGACTAAGCGTTTAAAAGATTATGAAGAGATGAATGTTAATAAATTAATGGCTGAAAAGAATAAATCAGAGGCTATAGTTAAAAGTATCAATAGTCCAATTATTGTTACTGATAAAGAACATAAGATTGTACTATTAAATCCAATTGCTGAGAAGTTATTTGGCATAAGAGAAGAGGAAGTAGTTGGTAGACACTTCCTAGAAGTAATTAAAGAAGAAGAAATTTTCGCAAAGATAGAAGAAGTAGCAGAGAATGGGTTTATAAGAGATACTAATCAAAAAGAGAAAGTATTAAAGTTTTCTTATCAAAATAAAGAACACTACTATCGATTAATGGTTACTCCAGTACTTGATAAGGAAGAAGAGGTATCGCGGGTTATTACTTTCTTAGATGATATCACTCATTTGAAGGAAGTGGATGATTTGAAATCAGACTTTGTTTCTACAGTATCTCATGAATTTAGAACACCATTAACTTCAATGAATATGGGACTTAGCCTTCTATTAGAAGAGACTCCAGGAGAAGTTAATGATGATCAAAAAGAATTATTAGCAGCTGCACATGAGGATTGTAAGCGACTAATTGATTTGGTAGATGACTTATTAGACCTATCTAAGATTGAATCAGGAAAGATTCAGATTAATTTAGATAGTATCAATTTAGGAGATTTAGTTAATGCTTCAGTTAGACCGCTTGAAGAGCAAGCTAAAGAACAGGGAGTAGATATATTAACTAAGCTTCCACAAGAACTACCATTAGTCAAAGCCGATTCTAATAAGATAACTTGGGTTTTAAGTAACTTAGTAGGTAATGCCCTAAGATATACTAAAGGTAATGGTAAGATAGAAGTCAGTGCAGCAAAAAAAGGTAATAGAGTTTATGTATCAGTTGAGGATACAGGTATAGGTATTCCAGAAGAATATCAAGATAAGATATTCGAAAAGTTTGTGCGAGTAAAAGGTGAGAATGCAATAGATGTTAGTGGAACAGGATTAGGATTAGCAATTGTAAAGGAGATAGTAGAAGCCCACGGTGGAAAGATATGGGTAGATAGTGAAGTTGGAGAAGGTAGTAAATTTACGTTTACCTTATTGTTGGCTGGTTAGGAGGGTAGATAATGGGAAGAATCTTATTAGTGGAAGATACTAAGAATATAATCTTATCAGTTAAGATGTGCTTAGAAGGCGCTGGTTATGAAGTTGCGGTAGTTGAAGATGGAGTAACGGCTGTAGACCGGGCATTACGTCAAAAACCAGACTTAGTTTTGTTAGATATATTAATTCCTAAAATGAATGGATATTTAGTATGTGAAGCGCTTAGGGAAGATGATAAAACTAAAGATATTCCAATAGTAATGTTGAGTGCTAAGGCTGAAGAAAAGGATATTAAAAAAGCAATGAAATTAGGAGCTGATGATTATCTAGTAAAACCTTTTGAACCTAGTGAATTGTTAGATAAGGTTGGAGAAAATATTTAAGTAAGAATAACTAATATAAAAGTTAGAAAAAATGTTTAAAGAGGTGATAAAAGTGGTGAAGAAAATTTTGATTATTGATGATGAAAAGAATATTCGAAATACGTTAAGTCAATGTTTGAAAGGAGAGGCTTACGAAGTAAAGACAGCAGTGAATGGTGAAGATGGGGTTGGTAAGTTCCAAGAAGATAATTATAATTTAGTTTTATTAGATATGAAGATGCCCGGGATGGATGGAATTGAAACTTTAGGTAAGTTAAAAGAGATTAACCCTAAGGCAGATGTAATAATGATTACTGCTTATGGAACAATTGAAACTGCTGTAGAAAGTATGAAGTTAGGTGCATGTGACTACTTGCGCAAACCATTTTCGCCATCTGAGATTCGCGAGATAGTAGAACGGGTATTAGACCGACAAGGCTTAGATGAAGAAGATTTAGATGATTTTAATTCATATGTTGAGTTTGCAAAAGCATGCATTAACGAAAGAAAGTATGACAAAGCAGCTAAATATTTAAAAGAAGCGATTAGTATAGAGGCCACAAAACCAGAACCATTTAATCTATTAGGAGTCTTATTAGAAATCGAAGGTAAGGTTAATGAAGCTCAGAAACAATATCGAGCTGCTTTAGCTTTAGACCCTACTTATAAACCTGCTCAGGATAATTTAGAACGAACTGGAAAGTTTGATTATAGTATGCATGGCATGAATCTTGGGGAAGAAACAGAAGCAAATAATGAAAGCGAAGAAGAGGGTGAGTAGATATGTATATCTTAATTGTTGGCTGTGGCAAAGCCGGTTCTCATTTAGCCAATTCAATTTCAAGAAAAGGGGAGGATGTTGTAGTAATTGATAATCGTGAAGAAGCCTTTAATAACTTATCGACTGAATTTACGGGTTTCACTCTATTAGGTGATGCCACTGAATTTGAGCTGTTGAAAGAAGCGAAAATAGATAATGCAGATGTAGTAATTGCTACAACTACTGATGATAATGTAAATTCTATGATTGCGCAAATTGCTAAAGATATCTTTGAGGTTCCTAAAGTATTGGCTAGAACTTTTGCGCCTAGAAGAGAGAAAATATATAATCAATTAGGAATTGACACTATTTGTCCAACTACATTATCAGTAACAGAGTTTGAGAAGGCGATCCTCGATTAGAAATTAGTGATAGGAGGAAATATGAAATGAAAGTAATAATTATTGGTGGTGGGAAGGTGGTATATTTCTTAGCTAAAACCTTTCTGTCTAAAGGTTATGAGGTAACTATTATTAATCGAGATCAGGATTATTGTGAAAGATTAGCTAAGAAATTAAGGGCTACTATCATTCATGGCGATGGTTCTGATCCTTATTTTTTAGAAGATGCAGAAGCTTTAAAAGCAGATGCTGTAGCAGCTTTAACTCCTAATGATCCAGATAATCTATTTATTTGTCAGTTAGCAGAACAAAAATTTAAAGTTCCTAAGACCTTTGCTTTAGTTAATAATCCGACAAATGAATGGATCTTTCAAAAGTTAGGAGTTACTAAAGTAATTAGTACAACTTCAATTATTTCATCTTTAATTGAACAGCAAGTAACTGTTGATGATGTGACAAACCTCTTTCCAATCGATGAAGGCAAGGTAACAGTCACTCAAGTAGTTCTAACAGAAGAATCACCGGTATTAGGGAGGAGTTTAAGTGAAGTTAGTCTGCCTTATGATTCAGTATTAGGATCGGTTATTAGAGGTGATGAAGTGATTATTCCTCGGGGGGATACTAGATTATTAAAAGGAGATAAAGTGATAGTTATTGCTTTACCAGAGAATCAAGCTGAAGTATTTAAGGTACTATTAGGGCACGAGAAAGAGGGAGTAAGATGAGATATAGGCAGTTACTTAAAGAACGCTATAAACTATTAATTAAATATATTGGTGCTTTAACTATGGGGATTGGAACATTTTTATTATTACCTTTATTAATTTTATTCTTTTATCCAGAGGAAGTAATTTATTTAACAGACTTTTTAGTTCCTTCAATTTTCTGTTTGATAATTGGTTTTTTAGCTTGGAAGCTTACTTCTTATAAAAAGGAGGTTGCTCTTTCTTTAAAAGAAGGTGGGATTATTGTTTTAATCTCTTGGATTATTGCTATTGGAGCTTCAGCGGCTCCTTTTGTAATTACAGGAGATTTAAATATAACTCAAGCCATCTTTGAAGCAACAAGTGGCTGGACAACAACAGGATTATCTGTTGTTGATGTCACTAAAGCACCACGTATCTTTTTATTATGGCGTAGTATTATGCAATTCTTTGGTGGGGTTGGATTAGTAGTTGTAATGTTGTCTTCAGTCTTACATCCTTACGGCTTTGGGCTATATAATGCTGAAGGGCGGAGTGATAAACTCTTACCTCACGTGAAGCGTTCTACCAAAGCAATTATGTTGATCTATATAGGGTATATTACTGGAGGAGCATTACTCTATATATTAGTAGGGATGACACCGTTTGATGCTATTAACCATGCAATAGCTGCATTATCAACAGGTGGATTTTCTACTAAAGTGAATAGTATCGGTCATTGGAATAGTTTACCATTAGAATTAATAACTCTTATTCTAATGATATTAGGGACAATAAATTTTGCTACTCACTTTACTCTATTAAGAGGAAAGATAAAGACTTTCTTTAAGAACGGTGAGATTAAATTATTATTCTTTTTAATTGCTCTTTTTACGCCAATAGTTACTTACTTTTCTATGACTAAGTTATATACAAATTTACCTATGGCGTTTAGAAGGGCGATCTTTGAAGTTACTTCTGCTCTTTCTACCACGGGTTATTCTTTAGATACATTTGCTAATTGGAATCAATTTGGAATTTTAGCTTTAGTTATCTTAATGTGGATCGGTGGAGGGACTGGTTCAACAGCAGGTGGTATTAAGTTATATAGAATTTACCTAATGATTAAATCGTTTATTTGGGAGTTAAAGGCTTATTTCTTGCCTAAGAATGTTGTTGTTGATAATTATATTTGGCATGGAGATAGTAAGGTCTATATAAAAGATAGTTATATTCGACAGACTACTAATTATATATTTATTTATATGGCAACCTATTTTGTTGGAGTCTTAATATTTTTAGCTCATGGATATACATTATCTAAGTCTATGTTTGAATTTGCTTCTTCATTAGGAACTGTTGGTTTGTCAATAGGAATTACTGGTCCTGATGCTCCAGCAACTATCTTGTGGACAGAGACGATAGGTATGTTCTTAGGGAGACTTGAATTCTTTGTTATCTTCTTTGCTACGGCTAAATTATTTAAGGATATAAAGGAAATGAGTAATAAAAGTTGAATATAGATAAATAGACCACAAAAAAACTCCTTGCGTAAGGTGATCTTTTTGTGGTCAAATTATGTAATAGCTATATTATGGTATAACCACAAAAAGGTCACCTTTCGCGGCAAAATACATTTTTCGAAACATCTAAGGTTCGTATCCGCCAAAAATAAGGCTTCCTAATCTATAGGACGTCCTGTCCTGAGATTAGCTCACCACGTCCTGTGGTTCGGCCATATTTTCGGCTCCTACTCACCAAGATGTTGACCGAAAAATGTATGATTTGCTCAATATGACCTTTTTGTGTTCTAATCATATTATATGGTAAAAATAATTTTCACCACAGGTTATAATGAAGCGTTAGAGTGGAGATATTAAATTATGATACTCAAGCTTCGGAGGTGAGAATTATTAATATAGGGATTAAGTCATTATCTCCAGGTCAATTCTTGGCTTTAGGATATATTATTGTTATTTCAATAGGAACTTTATTATTAACCTTACCGATTGCTACTGTAAATCATCAAGGTTTAAATGTGTTAGATGCTCTCTTTACTGCTACTTCCGCTACAGCAGTTACAGGGTTGATTGTAGTTAATACTAGTACATATTTTACTGTCTTTGGTCAATTAGTAATTCTATTGCTAATTCAAATTGGTGGCTTAGGGTTTATGACAACCTCTACTCTATTTGCCCTGCTATTAGGAAAGAAGATCAATTTAAAAGAGAGAATTATTATTCAGGAAGAGTTGAATCATTTTAATCTATCGGGTGTAATTAAATTAGTCAGATATGTTATTCTGTTAACTTTAGGGCTTGAAGCAATAGGTGCTATCTTACTCTTTCCAAAGATGATAGTGAGATATCCATTAAGCAAGGCCCTACTTTATTCGGTCTTTCATTCTATATCTGCTTTCTGTAATGCAGGATTTGATCTATTTGGTAATAGCTTGGCGAACTTTACTGGTGATATATATATTAACATAGTAATAACTAGTCTTTTCATTGTAGGTGGGATAGGTTTTGCAGTAATTGCTGACCTATATCGTCATCGGAAATTTTCTCGCTTCTCTTTAAATACAAAACTAGTCTTAGTAACTACTATTACTTTAATTATTTTAGGAACAGTAGTTATCTTTATCTTGGAGTATTCTAATCCCAATACTTTACAAGGACTATCCGTTAAGGGTAAAGTATTAGCTGCTTATTTTCAAGGAGTAACACCACGGACGGCTGGCTTTAATACAATTTCTCTTGGTCAGATGAGAAGTGCAAGTCTCTTCTTTATTATAGTATTGATGTTTATCGGTGCATCACCAGGCTCAACCGGTGGTGGGTTAAAGACGACGACAATGGGGTCGTTGATAGCTGTAGTATATAATCTAGTGCGTGGTAATGATGAAATTGAGTTGTTTAAACGAAGGTTAGCACGTAGTGTAATTTATAAAGCATTAGCTGTGACTATTATTTCTTTAGCTTGGGTTATATTAATAACAATGGTCTTAACTATTACTGAAAAAGCAAAATTTTTAGAGGTGTTTTTTGAGACAGTTTCTGCTTATGGAACAGTAGGCCTATCGACTGGTATCACTGGGAATTTGAGTGGGATAGGAAGAGTACTAATCATTGTAACTATGTTTTTAGGTCGAGTAGGTCCTTTAACTTTGGCTACAGCCATAGGTGAACAAAAGCAACAGGGGAAAGTTCGATATCCAGAAGAAAAAGTGCTAATCGGTTAGCTATTTAACAGGGAGGCAGTAAGATATGAAACAATTTATTGTAATTGGTTTAGGACGATTTGGTTTTAGTGTGGCTAAGACATTATCAGAAAAAGGTTATGATGTCTTAGCCATCGATAAAGATGAAGGTAAAGTACAAGAGTTAGCGAATATAGTTACTCATACAGTGCAGACTGATGCTACTGATGAGAACTCCCTGCAGACTCTAGGAGTTAGCAACTTTGATGTAGCAGTAGTGAGTATCGGTGAGGATGTACATTCTAATATATTAGCAACTTTAATTTTAAAGCAATTAGGAGTTAAGCATGTGGTAGTTAAAGCCCAGGATAGATTACATGGGAAAGTATTGAGCAAAGTAGGAGCCGATAAGATAGTCTATCCTGAACGGGATATGGGGACAAGGATTGCTAATAATCTAATTTCTTCTAATATGTTAGATTATATTGAATTTGCTCCTGATTATAGTGTTATTGAAATTCAAGCTACAGATAAAATGGACGGCAAGAATTTAGAAGAGTTAGAGCTAAGAAGCAGATTTGGAGTCAATGTAATGGCAATTAAGACGGAAGACGGTTTAGAAATTACACCTGAAGCAAAACAGATTATTAATAGAGGAGATGTCTTAATAGTTATTGGAAATAATAAGAGTTTGGAGAAATTAAGAAGTTTTTAATTATTAGGAGGCTTAAAATAGTAATGTCTGAGTTGATTTCTAGTGCACAGAATCAGAAAGTAAAGTTTTTACGTTCATTATATAGAAAGAAGTATCGAAAAAGACATAATAAATTTATATTAGAAGGAAGAAGAATTATTGCTGATGCTTTAAAAGAAGAGACGGATATCTGTCAAATCTTTTATTCGCCACAATTTTTAGCTGATCAAACTAATAAGGATCTTATTGAAAAGCTAGCTAATAATACAGAACTAATTCAAATTACAGATTCATTATTAGAAGAAGTGGCAGATACTGAAACTCCCCAAGGAATAATAGCAATCGTTGAGCAACCACAGTTTGATTTAAATGAATTTTTGCATTCAGAGAATAATTTCTTTTTAATTGTAGACCGGATTCAAGATCCGGGAAACTTAGGTACAATTATGAGAACAGCTGATGGAGCTGGAGTTGATGGCGTCTTTTTTTTGAAAGGAACAGTCGATATTTATAATTTAAAGACTATAAGAGCAACAATGGGAGCTTTATTTAGAATACCTATTTTTGATATAGACGAACCAACTGATTTGGAAGATGTATTACAAACAGAAGGCATTCAGATAATAGCAGGAGATATTAGTGCGGAAGATTATTATTATGATTTAGATTATTGCTGTCCAACAGCAATAATAGTCGGAAATGAGGGTTCAGGGATTAGACCGGAAGTTCTTAATTTAGTAGATCATAAAGTAAAGATTCCTTTATCTGCAGGAGTTGAATCCCTAAATGCAGCAATTGCCACCGGAGTAATGCTTTATGAGGTTGTAAGACAAAGAAAATCTAATAATTACTTGTAAAGGTTTAACAGTTATGATATAATCGTTTTTAAAAGAAGGAACAAAAATTCCTTGAAAGGGTGTGGTCTTTAAGTGCTGACCGCAGCTATGTTCTGGAAAATCTTTGAACAGACAGGCTCTATTCAGGCGTATTTAGCTTATAAGATTTTCTTAAGTATTAATTATCAGGCGTCTTTGGACACACAGGCCTAGATTTAACAGAAATTAATTTAATAAGTGTTAAAAGCTACGAAGGAGTATAAGTAACTTAGACTTAAGCTTTATTAACAGGGAGAAGGTGTCATAGACTGAGAGCATCTTCAAGTGTATCCTAGGTGAAAATTCGCTCTGGAGCTATCCGGTTGAATCTCTATAGTAAGTCGGATCGGCCTTCTACCGTTAAAAGGAGTTAAAGAGATTTCTAATTTTATAGTTCAATTATGTTAATTAGAATTAAGTAGGGTGGTACCGCGGCTCTTTCGTCCCTGATAGGATGAGAGAGCTATTTTTTTGTTTTATATACTATTCTTAACTTAATACTTGATTATTATAAAAGGAGGACACAAAGATGGAAGAAAAGTTGGAGAACCTTGAGAATGAAGCTAATGCAGAGTTAAAAGCAGTAACAGATTTAGATGAATTAGAGAATATTCGCGTTAAATATTTAGGTAAGAAAGGTGAAATAACTGAGATTCTTAAAAATATTGGTAACTTACCGCCAGAACAGCGACCAATAGTAGGTAAGTTATCTAATCAAATTAAAGGTAAGTTAGAAGGATTAATTGCAGAGAAGAAAAGAGAATTAAAAGAAGTTGCCAAGGAAGCAAGATTAAAAGAAGAAAGGATAGATGTTACTTTACCAGGCAAGAAAGTTAAGCTAGGCAACAAGCATCCTTTAACACAAGTATTTAATGAGATTAAAGAGATCTTTTTAGGTTTAGGGTTTAAAATAGCTGAAGGTCCAGAGGTTGAAACCGATTATTATAATTTTGAAGCCTTAAATATTCCTAAGACTCATCCAGCTCGCGATATGCAAGATTCATTTTATATTTCAGAAGAGATTTTGTTGAGAACCCATACTTCGCCGGTTCAAATTAGAACAATGGAAAAGACAGACGTGCCGATTCGTATTATTGCTCCCGGAAGAGTGTATCGGGTTGATGAAGTAGATGCCAATCATTCACCGATTTTTCATCAAATAGAGGGATTAATGATAGATAAAGATGTCTCATTTAGTCATTTGAAAGGAACTCTAATTAAAGTAGTTAAAGAATTATTTGGAGAAGAGAGAGAGGTTAGATTTAGACCTAGCTATTTCCCTTTCACAGAACCAAGTGCAGAGGTAGATGTTTCTTGTGCTATCTGTGGGGGTGAAGGTTGTAGTACTTGTTCTCATACTGGATGGTTAGAAATCTTGGGTTCAGGCATGGTTCATCCTAGAGTTTTAGAAATGTCAGGTTTAGATCCGGAAGAGGTAAGTGGTTTTGCTTTTGGAATGGGAGTCGAAAGGATTGCTATGTTGAAGTACGGGATTACAGATATTCGCCTTTTCTATGAAAATGACATGAGATTTTTAGAACAATTTTAATTTTGAATTATTTTCAATATACAAGATAGCATAAGTATTCTAAGGAGGTAAAGTAAATAAAATGAAAGTTTCATATAAATGGTTACAAGAATACATAGATTTTGACTATACACCAGAGGAGTTAGCAGCTAAGTTAACTATGGCTGGCCTAGAAGTAGATGATGTAGTCTATCAAGATGAGGGATTAGAGAACGTAGTAATCGGTGAAATCTTAGAGATTAAAGAACACCCTAATGCAGATAAGTTATCTATCTGTCAAGTTGATTTAGGTACTACTAAAGAAGAGATAGTCTGTGGTGCTAAAAATATGGAAGAAGGAGATAAAGTACCTACAGCTTCGGTAGGAACTACTCTTCCCAATGGAATGGAGATTGATGAGGTTGAGTTAAGAGGGGTAAAGTCTAGAGGGATGCTCTGCTCAGCCGATGAATTAGGATTGCAAGAAGAGAGAGCAGAAGGATTAATGATTTTAGATTCTAACTTAGAGACAGGTAGCCAGTTTGCAAAGGCCTTAGAGTTAGACGATATTATCTTTGAGTTAGATTTAACACCTAATTATTCTGATTGTTTAAGTATGATTGGAGTAGCACGAGAAGTAGCCGCTATGACTGGGAATCAGTTACAGCTACCAGAAGTAGAGTATAGTGCTACAGGTCCAGAAGTTAAAGAATTAACTAGTATTGAGGTTGAAGATGAAGATTTATGTCCTCGATATACAGTAAGGGTAATTAAAGATGTGGAGGTTAAAGAGTCGCCATTGTGGTTGCAGAGACGACTAAAAGCAGCAGGTATTAGACCGATTAATAATATAGTTGATATCACAAATTACATTTTAATGGAGTTTGGGCAACCGTTACATGCTTTTGACTATGATCAATTAACTGAGAATAGAATTGTAGTTAGACGAGCTAAATCCGGCGAGAAGTTGCTGACTCTTGATGATGAAGAGCGAGAA
Organism: Candidatus Frackibacter sp. WG13; assembly: GCF_900114655.1. Classification (GTDB taxonomy): domain Bacteria; phylum Bacillota; class Halanaerobiia; order Halobacteroidales; family Acetohalobiaceae; genus Frackibacter. Next base: position 2,038 of record NZ_FOTT01000006.1, on the reverse strand, counting down.
TTAGATGAAGATATGCTAGTAATTGCTGATGCCCAAGAGCCAATATGTGTAGCTGGAGTAATGGGAGGAGCAAATAGTGAAGTAACAGAAAGAACAACTAATATCCTTCTTGAATCAGCTAACTTTGATCCGATTAGCATTCGCCAAACGGCTAAGAAATTAGGGTTACATAGTGAATCATCTCATAGATTTGAAAGAGGTGTAGATGTTAATAGCACTGATTTAGCTAGTCAGAGAGCAATTAAATTAATCTTAGATTTAGCAGGTGGTGAAGTAGCAAAAGGAGTAATTGATCTTTATCCAAATCCAGTAGAACCTTTAGAATTAAATTTAAATGTTAATAGAATTAACAGGTTATTAGGTACTGATATTGGTGAAGACGAGATGATTGAACTCTTAACAAATTTAGAATTTGAAGTAGAAGAAGAGAATGATAATTTAATAGTAAAAGTGCCTACTTTTAGAGGGGATATAAGTCGCGAAGCTGATCTAGTAGAAGAAATAGCTAGAATGTATGGTTATGACCAAATAGAACCGGTCTTAGCTTCAGGACCTATCTTACAAGGTAAGAAGACTTGGCAGCAATCATTAGAGGATAAGACTTTAAATCTTTTAACAGGATTAGGTTTAACTGAAGTTAAAACTTTCAGTTTTACTAGTCAAACTATATTTGATGAAATTAAACTCCCAGAAGATAGTGACTTAAGGGATACAGTTAAATTGAATAACCCTTTAAGTTCTGAACATGAAGTAATGCGTACTACTTTGCTTCCAAATTTACTAGAAGTTCTAAATAGAAATATTAGTCGAAATGTAGATGAAGTAAAGATATTTGAATTAGGTAGAGCCTTTACACCACAAGAGGGTGAGTTGCCAGAAGAGAGACTATTATTATCAGGAGCATTAATGGAGAAAAATGAAAATGAAATTTGGGACCTAGATGCATCTAACTTCTTTGCTTTAAAGGGTGTGATAGAAGAATACTTTACAGCATTGAATATTGAAGAATATGAATTTAATAACAGTGAACATCCAAGTCTCCATCCTGGTAGAACAGCTATAATTAAGGTTAAAGGAGAAGAGGTAGGGATATTAGGTGAAGTTCATCCTGACTTAATTGATAATTATGACTTGTTGCCAAGGACTGTTTTATTTGAATTAGAATTTGAGATAATAGTAAAGCATGCCAATGATGACCTTGTATATAGAGAGTTACCTAAATATCCAGCGTCTACTCGTGATATTGCTTTAGTGGTTGATGTAGAAGTTACTTCCCAAGATTTAGAGAATATTATTAATGGAGTAGCAGGTGATTTATTAGAGACAATTGAGTTATTTGATCTATATCAAGGGAAACAAGTTGAGGAAGGAACTAAGAGCTTAGCTTACTCTTTAACGTATCGCGCCCAAGATAGAACTTTAACTGATGATGAGATAAATAAGCTTCAATCTCAAATAGAAGATAGGTTAGATGAGGAGTTTGGAGCAAAGATTAGAGAATAGATATAATGAATATGGATATAAAGTTTAAGTAAATAATTAATATTATAATAAGGCAATGTGGCTCCAATGAAGGTTGAGCACATTGCCTTATTAATTTCAAATTATTCTTGACAAATTAAAAGTAAGATGTTAGAATATTTTTTGTCGCTTACGAGAAAACTATTTTTGTAAGTGGTTATTGTAAGAGAAAAACATTTTGAATTTTTTCTTGACACTTCTCTAAAGATTTGTTACACTATTTCTTGTCGCTTGAGCAATTGACAGTTGACAATTGACAATTTTAAAATCAAAAGATTTAAAGATAGTTGTCAAGGGTTATTGTCAATTATAAATTGTTAGCGTGAGCGAGAGAAAAAACATTTTAAATTTTCTCTTGACAAGTTTCGAAAGTTTTGTTACACTGTTAATTGTCGCTTGAAGAAATGCGACAGATTATAACTTGTCTAGCAAAATTATTTTTGAAATTATCTTGACAAGCTTTGATGAGTGTGATAGAATTTTAAATGTCGCTGAAAAAGTGACAGCAAAATTTAAA
>NZ_FOTT01000048.1 GCF_900114655.1 Candidatus Frackibacter sp. WG13 | reverse complement strand
AAAACCAAACACTGTCTGTATCAACGTCGCAAATGAATTTAACTTGATTGCTCAAGTAAATGTTGCTCCTTAGAAAGGAGGTGATCCAGCCGCACCTTCCGGTACGGCTACCTTGTTACGACTTCACCCCCCTTACCAGACACACCTTCGGCATCGAAAGATGACTTCTGGTGCATCCAACTCGGGTGGTGTGACGGGCGGTGTGTACAAGGCCCGGGAACGTATTCACCGCGGCATTCTGATCCGCGATTACTAGCGACTCCAGCTTCATGCAGGCGAGTTGCAGCCTACAATCCGAACTGGGATCTGATTTAAAGATTAGCATCACCTCGCGGTGTAGCTACCCTCTGTTCAGACCATTGTAGCACGTGTGTAGCCCAGAGCATAAGGGGCATGATGACTTGACGTCATCCCCACCTTCCTCCAGTTTTTTGACTGGCAGTCTCCTTAGAGTCCCCATCATTACATGCTGGCAACTAAGAATAAGGGTTGCGCTCGTTGCGGGACTTAACCCAACATCTCACGACACGAGCTGACGACAGCCATGCACCACCTGTCTCCGTGTAGCCAAAAGGCTAGACTCTGTTCTTCACAGATAGTCACGGGATGTCAAGCCCTGGTAAGGTTCTTCGCGTTGCTTCGAATTAAACCACATGCTCCGCCGCTTGTGCGGGCCCCCGTCAATTCCTTTGAGTTTCAACCTTGCGGTCGTAATCCCCAGGCGGGACACTTATTGCGTTAACTGCGGCACCGAAGGAGTCGAACCTCCAACACCTAGTGTCCAACGTTTACGGCTGGGACTACCCGGGTATCTAATCCGGTTTGCTCCCCCAGCTTTCGTGCCTCAGCGTCAGGTGTAAGCCAGAGATCCGCTTTCGCCACTGGTATTCTTCCTAATATCTACGCATTTCACCGCTACACTAGGAATTCCGATCTCTTCTCTTACCCTCAAGTCTAGTAGTTTCAAAGGCAGGTCATCGGTTGAGCCGATGAATTTCACATTTGACTTACTAGACCGCCTACGCACCCTTTACGCCCAATAATTCCGGACAACGCTTGCTCCCTACGTATTACCGCGGCTGCTGGCACGTAGTTAGCCGGAGCTTCCTCTAAAGGTACCGTCAGCTCTGGCAGTTATTCACAACCAAAGTGTTCTTCCCTAAAGACAGAGCTTTACGATCCGAAGACCTTCATCACTCACGCGGCGTTGCTCCGTCAGGCTTTCGCCCATTGCGGAAGATTCCCCACTGCAGCCTCCCGTAGGAGTCTGGGCCGTGTCTCAGTCCCAGTGTGGCCGATCACCCTCTCAGGTCGGCTACCCATTGTTGCCTTGGTAAGCTGTTATCTCACCAACTAGCTAATGGGACGCGAGCTCATCTTTAAGCGATAGCAAAGCCATCTTTCATATCGACAACTTATGT
>NZ_FOTT01000014.1 GCF_900114655.1 Candidatus Frackibacter sp. WG13 | reverse complement strand
CTGTCCCATTAACATTACTCCTTGACCACCAAATCCAGCCATGATTACTTCTTCTAGTGCCATTACTTATCCTCCTCCTTACTCTTAATCTCACCTAGTGGATAGTAAGGTAACATATTCTCTTGTAGCCAGTCTATTGCTTCTAATGGCGATAGGCCCCAGTTAGTTGGACAGGTGGATAATACTTCTACTAACGCAAATCCTTCGCCGGCTAGCTGTACTTCGAAGGCTTTTTTGATTGCTTTTTTGGCTTTTTTGATATTCTTTGGTGAGTCTACTGAGACTCTTGCTACATAAGCTGCCCCTTCTAAAGTTGCTAACATCTCTGACATCTTGATTGGATGGCCAGCGTGGTCTACATCTCTACCGTATGGCGATGTAGTTGTCTTTTGACCTTCTAAAGTTGTTGGTGCCATCTGACCTCCGGTCATCCCATAGATTGCATTATTAATAAAGATAGCTGTTATCTCTTCTCCTCTACTAGCCGCATGTACTGATTCGGCGGTACCAATTGAGGCGAAGTCACCGTCTCCTTGGTAAGTAAAGACTACTTTATCTGGGTGCACTCTTTTAACTCCGGTTGCTACTGCTGGTGCTCTACCGTGAGCAGCTTCATGCATATCTACATCGAAGTATTCGTAGGCTAATACTGCACATCCCACCGGGGCTACTCCAATAGCTTCTTCTTGCACTCCTAACTCATCGATTACTTCGGCTACTAAACGATGGACTATCCCATGGGTACAGCCTGGGCAATAGTGAAACTCTTTATCTGTTAAAGCATTTGGTCGACCTGCTATCTGTTCCATCTATCCTCTTACCTCCTTTAACTGCTCTACTATCTCTGCTGGCGAAGGAATCATTCCACCGGTTCTTCCGTAAAATTCAACCGGTTTCTTCCCGTTAACAGCCAAGCGGACATCTTCTACCATCTGACCAGTACTCATCTCTACCGTTAAAAAACTGTCTACTTGGTCGGCTGCTTGATTAATTACTTCTTCTGGGAATGGGAAGAGAGTTATCGGTCTAATTAAACCAACCTTAATCCCTTCGGCTCTTGCTTCTTTAATTGCCGTCTTGGCGATTCTTGCTGTTGTTCCGTAAGCTACAATTGCTATTTCAGCATCTTCCATATTTTCAGTTTCATACTTTACCTCATTCTTTTTGATTTCCTTATATTTTCTATCTAACTTCCAGTTATGTTCTTCTAAATCTTCTGGTTGTAAATGTAAAGAATTGATAACATTCTTCTCTCTCCCTTTAGCGCCATCAGTAATCCAATCTTTTTCTGGTAAGTCATCGGCACCGATATCCTTAAATTCTACTGGTTCCATCATCTGACCGATGATTCCATCCCCTATCACCATAACTGGATTACGATATCTATCAGCAATATCAAATGCTTCCATAGTTAAATCTACAGCTTCTTGAACTGAAGATGGAGCTAATACTACTAATTTAAAATCACCGTGAGCCATTCCTTTAGTTGCTTGGAAGTAATCAGATTGGGCCGGTTGAATACCACCTAAGCCTGGTCCTCCCCGCACTATATTAACAATTACTGCTGGCAGCTCAGCCCCAGCAATATATGATATTCCTTCAGCTTTTAAACTAATACCTGGACTAGAAGAAGAAGTCATCACTCTCGCTCCCGCCCCAGCAGCACCATAGACCATATTTATAGCTGCTACTTCACTCTCTGCTTGCAAAAAGACTCCACCATCTATTTTAGGTAACTTCCTAGCCATATAAGCCGGCAGCTCATTTTGAGGCGTAATCGGATACCCAAAGAAATGCTTGCAGTTAGCTCTAATAGCTGCTTCGGCAATCGCTTCGTTTCCTTTCATTAATACTTTCTCACTCATTCTATAACCTCCTATACATATCAGTGTCAGTAATCTGTGTCAGTGTCAGTTTATCTAAAACTATCTCAATCATTTTACTTCTTAATCTTAACCTTGACCTTTCTAACTGGTCGCAAGCCTATGATAGACTCTGCTTCTAATTCGGAAGCTCTTTTCTGGGCTTCACTGTCTCGCCCAGCCTAAAAATCAAGGCTGGTCGCAAGCCTACGATAGACTCTGCTTCTAATTCGGAAGCTCTTTTCTGGGCTTCACTGTCAACTATTTAAAGATCTCAATCACTACGTCAGGACAGATGCTGGCACAAAACCCACATGCTATACACTCATCTTCGTCACTAACTGTGGCTGGATGAAATCCTTTTGTATTAATTTCATCATCAATTACTACTATATCCTTAGGACAGACTGTAGTACAAAGCTCACAACCTTTACATTTGTCTTGGTTAAACTTTATTTTAGCCATATTAAATTTCTCCTTTCATAAGTATTTTATAGATAATATTATTTCTAATTCTATTATTCCCAAGGAGCTTTCATAAATAATTTTAAAGTAAATACAGGAACTGAAAATTCTTCTAAATTCACCCTATCTATCATTTCTTGAGAAATTACAAGAAATTTAATAGGAATTCCTAATTCTTCTGAAATTTCTTCTAATTGCTTATGTCCTTCAATAATATCATTTACCTTAGTCTCTCTCCCTAAATTGGGGTTACTAATTAAGTAATCAACTTTTAATCTAGATGCTTTTTCTATCTTATTAATCACCTCTTTCACCCCGGCACTATCACCTGTAAAAGGTCTGTTAGGGTTAATAACAAAATTAACATTAGTTTCTACTTCATCTAGATACTGTCTAAATCTTCCTAAAGCTATCGTCCCATTCTCTTCTCCTCCTACATCAAAGATTAATTTGCTATTCTTATCTTGAATAGCCCCTAAGATCTGTGGAGGTAATGCAGGTAGATCAGCTTGTACCAATTTCCCTGCTGGAGCTACAACCTCTACATCAGCTTCCATTAAAGGTTCCTTGGCTTCACGAGACCTAAAGTAAGGATTAACAATATCTAAATCAACAAGTTTAACCTTATCATTTTTTGCTGCTAATTCTAAAGCATAGTTAATAGAAATTTCTGTCTTGCCACTACCATAGTCACCAGTAAAAATATTAATACGTTCTTTAGTCAATTACTAACTCACCACCTAGTTTTAAAAGATTTTATGATTAATTACTACATCTATACCTTTTATTTATAACCCTATAATTAATTCCCGAAAAATACATTAAAATCCTTTAATTTATATCAATTTATACTTAGATAAGTTAATATTTGGAATAATGAATCTACTTTTCTACAATCCCAACACTAAATCATTATACATTAATCACTGTAAAAACAAGGAATTAAAGTTAAAATGTCGAAATAGAAAATAGTATGTTTAATTATAACTTTTAAGCGAGGTATCATAAAAATGAAATTTAATAAAAAGATAATTATAGTAATGATTAATTCTCTTCTAATTATAGGATTTAATATTTATCATTATTTAAATAATAAAAGAATTGACACCTTAGAAATATTAATAAGTATACTAATATTCTTAGGTATTTTGTTACTTATTAAGCAATATGATGGCTCTAAAGACCAGACTAATCCATTACAAAAGAAGAATCAATTATTACAGAATAAATTGGTAGAAATTAAGGAACGTTACAATTCTATATTTGAGCATAATCCAGATGCAGTCTTTACTATAGCCTTAAATGGTAATTTCACTCATGTAAATCCTAAGGCTGAAAAATTATCTGGTTATAAAGCTAATGAGATACTTAGTATGAATTTTCATCAATTACTTACTCTTAAAGATTTAAAGAAAACATTACAACATTTTACTGAAGCAACCAATGGCAAACCCCAGACCTATGAATGTACTATGATTCATAAGGATGGTCATCATATTAAAACCAGCGTTAAGAATTTTCCTATGACTGTAGATAACGAAATTATTGGTGTCTATTGTATCGTTAAAGATATTACTGAAAACAAAAGATTAGAAGAAAAGATTCATCACATGGCATATCATGATGCATTAACTAATCTTCCCAACCGTAATTTATTAAATGAACAACTTAAACAATCACTCATTGACGCTAAAGAAGATAATCAAATACTAGCTATCTTATTTATTGATTTAGACCGTTTTAAAATGATCAATGATACAATAGGACATAATATTGGAGACCTTGTCTTACAACAAGTTGCTAAAAAACTAGCTAAGTGCATACGCAACCATGATATAGTTGCTCGACTTGGCGGAGATGAATTTGTCATTCTAATGAAAAATATAAATAAAAAACAAGTTAGAAAGGTTGCTGAACGAATTATTGATGAATTTTCTTCACCATTCATAGTAGAAGATTATGAAATATTTACTTCCCCTAGTATTGGTATCAGCCTTTATCCAAAAGATGGAGATGAAGCTGAAACACTAATTAAGTACGCCGATATAGCAATGTATTCGGTTAAAGAAAAAGGGAAAAATAATTATCAATTTTATAATTCCCAACTAAACAGAATGCTTTCGCGCAAAAGTAAATTAGAAAACGGTCTAAGAAAAGCATTAGACAAAAATGAATTATCGATCTACTACCAACCACAAGTTAACTTAAAAACAGGTAAAATTATTGGTATGGAAGCTTTACTCCGTTGGCATCACCCTAAATTGGGTTTTATTTCTCCTGCAGAGTTTATCCCAATAGCAGAAGAGACAGGACTTATCAGGCCTATTGGAGAATGGGTCTTACGTACTGCTTGTAAGCAAAATAAGATTTGGCAGCATGCAGGTTTAGAACCAATATCAATAGCTGTAAATGTATCAGCCCATCAATTTCAAAGTGAAAACTTTGTAGAACAGATTACTAATACATTAAATGAAACTCAGCTTAAACCTAGTTGTCTTGAATTAGAGATTACTGAAAATAAAATGAAAAATATTGAAGAGTTAACTTTACTTTTAAACAGATTAAAGAAAACAGGTGTTAAAATAGCAGTTGATGATTTTGGCACGGGATATTCATCACTAAGTATTCTTGACCAACTACCGATAGATAACTTAAAGATCGACCAATCTTTTATCCATAATATCATAGATGATTATAATAAAGCAGCTATTACAAAGACCATAATCACTATGGGTAATGACCTAAACTTTAAAGTCACAGCTGAAGGAATCGAAACCGAACAACAAATAACCTTCTTAAAAGAAAATGATTGTAATATAGGACAAGGTTACTTATTTGAAAGACCATTACCTGCTGAAAAGATAGAAGGGCTATTAGTTTCTGCATCTTTAACACCTCTTTAACTAGTCCCGAATGTTATCGGCTAAATAGACTTTAGCTTCCTCTTCGCCTCGTAACACTCTTAAAGCACCTTGAGCTAGTGATTTCAATTCGTTTTCACCAGGATATATCTTAAGTGGTGCAATAAATTCTACTTTATCTTTAATTAATGCAGTAAAACGCTCTGAATAAGCTATTCCTCCAGTCAATACGATAGCATCTACATCACCTTTTAGTGCTGTAGCCCCAGCTCCTATCTCTTTAGCTACTTGATAAGCCATTGCTTCCCAATACTTTTTAGCCTCTTCATCTCCGTTCACAATCATCTCTTCTACATCTCTCAGATCAGTAGTACCGCAATAAGCCACCAATCCTCCTTGACCCACAATCATCTTCTTTATTTCAGCTTCTTCATATTCCCCAGAATAACATACTTTTACTAAAGCGCCAACCGGTAATGTCCCACTTCTCTCTGGTGAGAATGGACCCTCTCCATCTAGAGCATTATTAACATCAATCACTCTTCCTGATTGATGAATCCCAACAGAAATACCTCCACCTAAATGGGCAACTATTAAATTCAATTCTTCATAAGCACTTCCTAATTCATCTGCTGCTTTTCTAGCCATTGCTTTTTGATTCAAAGCATGGAAAATAGATGTCCGCTCAAATTTAGGATGACCTGAAACTCTAGCAATCGGCTCTAATTCATCAACTACTACTGGATCTACAATATAGGCTGGAATCTCATATTGTTCTGCAATCTCATTAGCAATCATACCACCTAAATTAGAAGCGTGTTCCCCTAAAATCCCGACTTTTAAATCCTCTAGCATAGGTTGGTTCACTTCATAAGTTCCGCCAGGGATCGGCTTTAATAAGCCGCCCCGGGCAGAAATAGCATCTAATTCATCCAATTCTACACCTTTACCCTTAAGATTCTTTAGAATAACTCTTTTCCGGAATTCAAATTGATCTGTTATCCTTTCATAATCTTTAATTTCATCTGAAGCATGCTCAATACTCACTTCTAAAGTTGCTTCTTCCCCTTCATAAATAGCAAGTTTAGTTGAAGTTGAACCAGGATTAATTGTTAAAACTTTAAACTTGTCCATTCTCTAATTCCTCCTCAATATTATCTGTTTGGCTTGCGAATGCTATTTAACTTAGCTAATTTTTGAATCCTTTCTTCAGCCATTATATCTGCTGCTTTATATGTCGGAATATTATCTCTATCTGCTATCTCAAATACACGCTGAATCTTATCATAAATCATTTCTACTTTTCGCTTAGAACGTTCTGCATTATAGCCATTATTATTAAATTCTTCGGCAACATTAATAACTCCTCCACCATTTATTACATAATCTGGCGCATATATTATATTCTTTTCCTCTAATAACACTCCATGTTTTTCCGGGCCTTTTAATTGATTATTAGCTGCACCAGCTATAATATCGCACTTTAATACCTTTAATGTTTCATCATTAATAATTGCTCCTAAAGCTGTTGGAGCAAAAATATCACAATCTACACCATAAATATCACCAGGATCTACTACTTTTACTCCAAAATCATTAACTACCTTTTTTAGATTATCTTCGTATAAATCAGCAACTACTACTTCAGCACCTTCCTCATGTAAATGCTTAACTAAGTAGTATCCAACATGACCAACTCCCTGTACAGTAACCTTCTTTCCTGCTAATGAATCACTACCATAAGCCTTATTAGCTGCTGCTTTCATTCCACAATAAGTACCATAAGCAGTAAAAGGTGAAGGGTCTCCACTTAGACCAGGTAATCCACCCACATAATCTGTCTCTTCTTTTACATGAAGCATATCCGTAGTATTAATCCCTACATCTTCAGCCGTAATATAACGTCCACCTAAACTATCAACATATCGCCCAAAAGCTCTAAACATCTCCTCATTCTTATCCTTACGGGCATCACCAATAATTACTGTCTTTCCTCCACCTAAATTAAGTCCCATAGCCGCATTCTTATAAGTCATCCCCCGTGACAAACGTAATCCATCTAATAAAGCATCGTCCTCATCTTCATAATTCCACATTCTAGTTCCGCCTAGTGCTGGACCTAAAGTAGTATCATGCACACAGATTATCGCTTTTAATCCTGACTCCTTCTCCTGTACAAATACCACCTGTTCATAATCATACTTTTCCAAGTACTCAAACTTATTCATAATTATTATACCTCCTTTTGATATTTTATATATTAATTAACTACAAATTATTAACTATGGTGTTGCGCAACTACCTTCCCTAATACAATAGAATTAAATTTATTACGATAATTATCAGCCCTTGAAGAGAGTACTACTGGAGCTGTAGCACCAATCACAGTTCCAGCAATTGTTGTTTCAGCTAAATGAGTTAATGACTTATAAAGTACATTGCCTACTTCTATATTAGGTACCACTATTATATCTGCTTGTCCAGCTACCTCACTCTCAATTCCTTTTACATCTTTAGCTTCCATACTAATTGCATTATCAAAGGCTAAAGGACCATCAATTAAAGCATCTTTTATCTGTCCTCTATCCCCCATCTTTGCTAATAAGGCTGCATCTAAAGTAACTGGCATCTTCGGATTTACCTTTTCTACCGCTGCTACTGCTGCAACTTTAGGTTTTATAATTCCTAAAGCTTTAGCAACAAGAATTGCATTCTCTGTAATCTGCACTTTTTCTGATAGGTCAGGTTTAATATTCATAGCAGGGTCTGTCATAACTAATAACCTGTCAAGCGAGGGAATATCTAAAACTGCTACATAACTTAATAACTGATTAGTTCTTAAGCCCGCTCTCTTATTCAAAACAGCTTTTAATAAAGCAGAAGTACTAAGTAATCCTTTCATAACAAAGTCTGCTTCCCCTTCACTAACTAACTTTACTGCTTCTTGGGCAGCTGAATTATTATCTTGACAATTAATTATCTTGCCTTTATCAATCTCCAACCCAACTTCTCTCGCCGTAGATAATATCCTTTTCTTCTCACCAACTAAAATTGATTCAGTTATGTTCTCCTCTTTAGCTAATTTAATAGCTTTTAGAGTCTCTTTATCATAAGGAGCAGCCACTGTCATCTTACTTACTTTATCACTTTCTTTAACTAAACTTATTAATTTCTTAAAATCTGTTATCACCTTGGTTACCTCCTTAATCCAACTAATCTCCTTACTTCATTTCACTTTATTAATATTGCAAGCTTCATGCCTAGGTTTTGAATTTTCGCAAAATTATTTAAATTAATCTATTTTTCTTTATTTTTAGCTATAATCCTTAAAGAGTAAACCTTTATATAGCACTCTAAGAAATAAGTACCATTATGTCATAGAAAAACTAAGTAAAATCAAGATTATTTTCCTGCAAAATAATGCACGCTGCAATTCATTGCATGAATAATATTGCAAATTAAATCTTTCTTCTCCCTAACTTATCTATATAATCTAAAATTCTGTTTCTAGCAATCAATTTAGTTAATGAAACTCTTTCAGCATAAATATGAACTATAATTAAAGCTGTAACTATAATTAGTTTATAAGTAATACCTAAATTAATTACCAAACTCAAACCTAAGAATGCTCCTAACAAGTTGGAACCGACATCACCTAACATCGCCTTTTCTCTTAAGTCATATGGTAATAAGATTATGGCCATTAATAAAAGTGGCAACAATAAATCTCTAAATAAGGAATTAGCTATTAACATAATTCCTGAAGTTAAAAGCAGAAAGCCTTTTATAGCTCGTCCAGGACGCAAATCGAGTAAATTAATAAAATTAGTCATCAGAACTAATAGCAAAAAATTAATTATTAACAATATAATATTGCTTTCTAATCTATTTATAATCAAAAAAGATACTACGCTGATAATTACGGCTTTTAAAAAACCAGTAGTAACTTGAAATTGATATAAGAATTTACTAAAATGTCCTTTAAATCCCCTACTTCCTTCACTTCCAAAATAATCATCAAGTAGACCAACCATAGTAACAGTAATAGTTAAAAATATAAATGAAATAGTTACTTCCTTTGAATAAAGATTTAATTTCTGACCAACAATTAAGATAATAATGGAATTAATCCCTAATAATAATCCATACCCCAAAATAATCTTATGCCCTAAATAATTAACCGAGACTAGATTAAATTTACATAGAATCCTTTTTACAATTGGATAACCGATATAAGTTAATAACATAGTTATAGCTAATAAATATAACATTATCTTTCACCTCTAAGTTGCGAAAAAAAGACAGTTAACACATCAATAAATTGGCGACCTCTATGTTTAAAACCGGCCCAATCCCTCCCAGTTTCGCGATGTCCCATATTTACCGGAATTTCTTCAACCTCAAAACCACCTCGTAATACTTGAATAGTCATTGCTACTTCCACCCCAAAGCCTGATTTAAATTCACCCAAATAATCTATCACTTCCCTAGTCAATACCCTTTGTCCAGAAAGTGGCGATTCAAATTCTAAACCAGTAAATAATTCTAACCCTAATTTAGCCAAATTAGTTACTAAACCAAATCCACCTTTTCTTTTGGCTGGAGGAAACTTAGCAATTGTCATATCAACTCTCTTTTTTAAGACAGGTATTAATAATTTCTGCAATTCTTTGGCACTCTCTTCTAAATCTGCATCTATTAAAGCAATAATCTCTCCTTTAGCTATATTTAACCCTGCATTTAAAGCATCACCTTTACCATGATTAAGTTTAAGATTTAACAGTATAGCCTCTGTCTCGTCTACCATTTGAGCTGTTCTATCAGTTGAACCATCATTGATTACTATAATTTCTTTAACTGCTGATAACTTTTGTAAGGCTAAGATGGTAGCTTTAATTCTACTTTCTTCATTATAAGCCGGAACTAGAACCGTTACCTCATTATTACTCTTCAAACTGAACCCCCCCACTTGCTTTTAAGTCATCACTTAATTTTAGAATATAATCCATTAATTTAGGTTTGGGTCCAATAATACTATTAGACAAATAAGTTACCTTCTTAAATAAACTTCTGAACCTTTCCTTAATCTTTTCTTTGCGGAATATTTCTTTAGTACCTAAATAGATTAAATAGTCATAAGAAGTTAAACCCTTCTCTTTTTTTAAAAGCTCTAAAGGTTCAATAAAGACCTTTTGACTACCCGCCACCTTTAAAATATTACTCAATTCCTCCGCCTGTGATTTGAATTCTCCTTTACTGTAGGTTATTAAGACTTTACTACCATTAATTCGGTCTTTAATAACTAGTGGAAATACCTTCTTTTGAAATTGATTACTCCTTTCTAATTTAGCTTGCAAATTATTGATCTTATCTTGAAATTGGCGATTATTTTGCCGCAAGCGAGTAAATTCTACTTCTAATCGATTAATTAGTTCCTTCTGTTGGTTAATTAAGCCTTCTTGCCCAACCATGGAGCTACCAATCAAGATGCCAATCCCTAAAGTTAAGAAGATAATTACTATAGTTACTATTTGGTATCTGAGGTCAATTACCATACTTAGTATTCTCCCTTCTACATTTAAAAACCTAAGCTAAGCCTCAACTTAATTAATAATAAACGCATCATCTGTTGCATTAGTGGAGCAACTGTTAAAATAACTACTATTGGAATTAAAGCCGCGAATAAGATCTGCAAAATATGTCTAGGCTGCAAACGACTATTATAAAGCTTATTAACTCCCTTGGCATCTACTAATTTGTTACCTACCTTTAATCTAGCTAAAAATGTACTAGCCATGCCAGCACGACCTTTCTCTAAAAAATCTATCATATTGGAATGAGTCCCAACTGCGGTTATTAGTTCAGCTCCTTTTTCATAAGCCAGTAACATCGCGATATCTTCACTAGTCCCAGGAGCCGGAAACTTCTTTGCTTCTAAATTTAAATTTCTAACTCTTTCTAAGCCTGGCGCTCGTCCATCAGGATAGGCATGCACAATTATTTCTGAACCTATCTGTAATGCATTATCACTAACACTATCCATATCACCAATAATTATATCTGGTTTAAAGCCAAATTCTAATAAAGCATCGGCCCCTCCATCAACTCCAATTAAAATCGGTCTTAACTCTTTAATATATAAACTGATTGTTTCTAAATCTTCTTTATAATTCTGACCTCGAACTACAATTAATACATGTTCCCCTTTAATATCTGTATCTATTTTAGGAATTTTTAAGCCTAATATTATATCCTTCTCTTTTTTAGCATATTCTAACGTATTTTCAATGAACTTTTCTAATTCGTTTTCTAAATTTTCTTTACTTTCTTTTAACATCGTATTTAATCGTTCTTCACTTAATATCGTCCCTTTAGCTATTCTTATTCCTTCCTTAATAACTTTATTATCTTTTATATGAACCCTATCCCCATCACTTAGATTCATAAATATATTAGAACCTACTTCGTCCAATAGGAGCACCCCATTTTCCACTAACTTTTCAGGACCTAAATTAGGATACTTCCCTGTAATTGAAGAGTTAGCATTAATAACGACTTTAACTCCTTTATTGATTAAAGAATTTGCCGCTAATTCATCAATATCCTTATGGTCAATAACTACTATCTCCTCACCATTCAGCCTTTTGACTAATTCTTTAGTCTTTCTACCTAACTTTAAAGTACCTTCTATCTCCATAATTGAGTCCCTCCAAGCTAATTTCACTTTTAGTATATACTTCTTAATTTATTATAATACCGCCTTAAAAAACTACATTTTAAAGTAAAAAGTGGTGTGGCTATAAAAAAAAGGCTAAACGTTGACATTTAGTCAACGTTTAGCCTTTAAAAATTAATATTAAATTCTTTACTCTACTACCCTGCTCGTAACTCTAGTCTTAGCTTATCAGCAATCTTAGCAATAAATTGTGAATTTGTCGGTTTCCCGCTAGCTGTGGTTACAGAATGACCAAATAGATTATTGATCGCTTCAGTATTTCCTCGCTCCCAAGACACTTCAATCGCATGGCGAATAGCACGTTCAACTCGACTTGGAGTTGTGTTAAACTTACGAGCAACTAAAGGATATAACTCCTTAGTAATCGCACCTAATAATTCTACTTCTTCAACTACCATACTAATTGCTTCTCGCAAGTATAGATAACCCTTAATATGAGCAGGAACACCAATTTGATGCATAATATCAGTAATTCTAATATCTAAATTCTGACTCTTATTTTGACCTGTATTTGCACTAGCAGTTAATCCACCCTTTTTAGAGATCGGATTCATTAACTGTTTAATTCTATTTACCAATTTATCCAAATCAAATGGTTTTAATATATAATAGTTAGCTCCTAACTCTACTACTCGCTGGGTCAATTCTTCTTGACCAAAGGCAGTCAACATAATTACTTTTAAGTCATTAATCTTTCCATTGCTATTTAACTCTTCTAAAACCCCTACCCCATCTAAATGTGGCATAATAATATCTAAGACTACAACATCAGGATCTTTCTCATCAATTAAATCTACAGCCTCTAATCCATTATTACCTACTCCTACTACCTCCATCCCTTCTTGTTCGTCAATAAATTCTTTGACTAATTGGCAGAATTCTTTGTTATCATCTACTAATAATACTTCAATATTCTTGTCGCCCATTATCTACTCCTCCTTATAATATAATTGCAAATCTCTAAAATTTATGTAGACCTGCCCAATAAGTTCTACTTAATAAATAACTTCTACACCCATTTCCATTTTCCTCCTTTTAAATAAAAAAACTAGGAAATTAAACTAATTAATTTCCTAGTCTTCTAGCCATATGTGTTTTTACAACACCAGCTGTCTTAACCATCCATTCAGCCAAAACTCCATAGCCTCTTGCTGAATCATCAATAAAGACATGAGTAACAGCCCCAACTAGTCTACCATTCTGTACTATTGGACTTCCACTCATTCCTTGAATTATACCACCAGTTCTTTTTAGAAGGTCATAGTCAGTAATTTTAATTATTAATCCTTTCTCTTTAGGTTGATACTGCTTAAATACCCTTTCAATTCTAACATCAAACTCTTCTATCTCACCTCCATGGACGACGGTATAGATTTTAGCAGGGCCTTCTTTAACCTGTAAAGCCGTAGCTACCGGAATTGGCTCTGGAAAGAATCTATTATTTAAAGAACCTGTTAACCTTCCATAAATCCCAAATCGACTATTCTTTTCAATCCTACCAATAATATCTTGATTATTAAAGAATGTTCCTAATTTTTCCCCTGGAATACCACTACTTCCTTGATGAATTCCAGAAATTTTTGCTTGTACAATCTTCCCTTCACTAATGGTAATCCGCGACCTACTGTTTGGATCTGTAATCATATGCCCTAACGCACCATATCGTTTAGAATATGGGTCATAAAAACTCAAAGTTCCAACACCTGTAGTTCCATCATCAATATAAAGTCCAATCATATAACGACCAAACTTATTCTTTTTAGGTTTGATCTCTTTATAGATCACATTACCTTCTCTTTTAATCTTAATCTTTAATTCTTTTTGTCTACTACCATAATAATTAATTAATTTAGCCAATGATTCTTTACCTTTTACCTCTTGACTATTAATAGCCACAATCTTGTCCCCAACTTCGATACCAGCCATTTTAGCAGGATAATATTTCTTATTATCTGCTCCTAAAACATAAGACTCCTTAACTACCACTACTCCTTTTGATTTTAAAATCACTCCTATTGACTGTCCACCAGGATAAACTTTCACTTGCGGAATAACATTAACTACTGCTTTTCGTATAGGAATAATCCCAAATAAATTAAATTCTAAATTCACTTTCCCTAAAGCCATAGACTTAATAGCCAAAGGCTGGCCAAGATTAACTTTAAAATAATCTCTATCTACTTCTTGTCCATTGATTGTTATCTTCTTATTATGATGAGTACGAATATATACATCAAAGGGAAAGTTAATATTTAATAACTGTTGATGACCTTGAATTATTTGAAATTGTTTAGGAAAGCCAATTAAAGTGAGTAATCTGGGAGTTATCGCTATAGTCAATAAGAGACAGACTATAAAATAAATAAGATACTTACGCCGTTGTCGATTCACAAGTTAAATCACACTCCTACACAGCCTCCCCATCTGTGTAGCTAACCTCCAAAATATACTTCTCCAAAAAAATAAGAACATCTCTATAATTAAAGATGCCCTGTTCAGTTGCAATTTATTCAGTTTTACCTTTGCAAATACTTTCCTTCTTTTCCTTAGCTAACTTTATCATCTCATTCACATGGTCAATAGTTGCGTCATTTAGACTACTACCACCTAACATTCTTGATAATTCCTGAACCTTTGCTTCATCTGTCAACTTCTTTAACTTCGTCTTAGTATGTGTTGTCTCCATATTTTTTGAAATGTAATAATGTATGTCACCCATACTAGCAATCTGTGGTAAATGAGTAATACAAAGCACTTGATGTTTTTGAGAAATAATTACTAATTTTTCAGCAATTAAGTTAGCTACTCTACCACCAATTCCTGTATCCACTTCATCAAAAACTAAAGTTTCAACTTGATCCACTTCTGCTATAACCTTCTTTAAAGCTAACATAGTCCTGGATAGTTCACCACCAGAAGCTATTCTTGCTAATGGCTTCAAATCTTCTCCTGGATTAGGTGAAATCAAAAATTCAATTCGGTCTATACCATTAGCCGTAATCTTATCTAAATCTAACTCTCCTGCTTGGTCTACTCTTGTAGTTAGATTAATATCAAACTTACTCTTTTCCATAGATAAATCTTTTAATTCTAACATAATCTTTTCTATAAATTCTTGGGCTACATCTTGCCGTAAATTAGATAATTTCTCTGCAACTTGCAAATATTCTATTTCTAATCCTTTAATATCTTTCTTTAATTCCTCTAAATGAATTTCACTAGCCAGTAATTCATCTAATTCAGCCTGAATCTTCCTTTGGTACTCTAAAATTTCTGAAATACTATCTCCATACTTCCTCTTTAATCGATTAATTGACTGTAATCGTTCTTCTATTTCATTTAAACGGTGTGGTTCAAACTCTAATCCTGCTTGATAATCTTCTAATTCATAAGCTACTTCTTGTAATTGATAAGTTGCTTCTGTTAATAGTTCAATAATCGATTCTAACTTACTATCGCCTTCATTAACTCGATTAAGATCTTTAGTAAATTGATTCAACTGATCAATAACAGCCATCTGTTGAAAATCACTTTCATAAAGCTGATCATATACTTGATTTGTTATCTTTTTAAGATCTTCTATATTACTAATCTTCTTCTTAGTAGTTAATAACTCTTCCATCTCTCCTGCAACTAACTCAGCTTCTTCAATCTCATCTATTTGAAACTTTAATAGGTCAATCTTTCTGACTCTTTCTTTTTCATCTTGATTCAGACTATTTAATTTATTCTTCTTTTCTTTTAACTCATCATAGATCTTACTTACTTCATCTAATAAGTCCCTAGCCTCTTCTCCAGCAAATTCATCTAATAAAGCCAGTTGCTTACGAGGTTTAAATAGTACTTGGTCCTCATGCTGACCATGAATTTCGATCAGATATTGACTAATCTTTCTCGTTATTGCTAAAGTAACTATTCTACCATTGATTCTACTGCGATTATTACTATTATGTGTTATCTCTCTAGTTAATATTAAGTCTTCACCAGAATTATAATTAATACCTAAAGAAACAAGTTCATCTTTCACCTTTTGATTATTATCAATATCAAAAGTTGCTTCAATAATCGCTCGTTGCTTACCACTCCTAATATACTCTGTAGAAGCTCTACCACCTAATAACATCTCTAAAGCCTTAATTATAATCGATTTTCCTGCCCCAGTTTCTCCTGTAATTATGTTTAAGCCAGCACCAAATTCTACTTGTAATTCTTCTATTAAAGCAAAATTATAGATACTTAAATTTCTTAACAACTTCATCCCTCTCTCTAAATGGTTAAGTCATGGAGTTTATCCATAATATCAGAAACTGCCTCTTTAGGCTTAGCAATAATTAAGATTGTATCATCTCCAGCAACTGTTCCCAAAATCCCATCCCAGTCTACTTTATCTAATAATGAAGCTACCCCTTGAGCTGCCCCTGGTAATGTAGTAATTACAATTAGATTCTCACTATAACCCATCTCAACTATCGAATCTTTGAACATTCTTTCCATTCTTCCTTTTAAATTACCTTGCTTCTGTTCTGGAGGTAAAGCATACTTATATCCTTGGTCATTAGTAGGCACTTTAATCAAGCCTAACTGCTTAATATCTCGAGAAACAGTAGCTTGTGTCACATCAATTCCATCAGCACGCAACTTCCTAGCCAATTCGCTTTGAGTACTAATTTCCTCTTCTTGTATATAATTCATAATTTTTAAATGTCGTCTATTCTTCACTCTTAAACCCCCTTAAAAATCGCTTCTCTGCAGTCGAGTCCTTAAAATTTTATAAAAATTATAGTCCTCTAACTTAACTAAATTAGTAACTAAATTAGAAGCTTTAATTAAGACCTCATCCCCAGAAATTAACTTCAAGCCTTCTTGACCATCAACAGTCAACATAACATCTTCATGGTCTGCTTCAACTATAATTCTAACTACTTCATCTTCCGAAGTAACTATCGAACGAGCATGTAAAGTATGGGGACATATTGGTGTCACAACCAAGGAATTTAAATTCGGATTAACTATTGGACCACCAGCTGATAATGAATAAGCCGTCGAACCAGTAGGACAAGCTATAATTAATCCATCCGCTGGATAAGTAGTCAAATATTCATTATCGATATAGGTCTTTAACTCTATCAAGCGAGCAAAAGAGCCTTTAGTTATAACCACATCATTAATCGCAATTACCCGATTAATACTCTTGCCATCTCTAATTACTTCTGCCTCAATCATCATTCGTTCTTCTAATTCAAACTTTTCTGCTACTAAATCTTCTAAGGCATTATTTAATTGATCTAATTCTATATCAGTTAAAAAACCTAAACTTCCTAAGTTAACACCTAAAATCGGAATTTCAGCCGTAGCAAAAGTACGAGCAGTATTTAAGAAAGTTCCATCGCCCCCAAAGACAATTACTAAATCTACTTTACCTACCATCTCTTGATAGGAAGAACTTCTTGCTACCTCTCCTACTAACCTAGCTGAATTTTGTTCTATTAAATATTCTACATTATGCTCCTCTAACCAAGCCATTACTTCTTTAACTACTTTAATGGCATGCTCCTTTGTAGGATTAGGAATTAATCCAACTCTCTCCACCTAAATCACTCCTTCAAAAAGCAAGACATAACTATAAGTTTTGTTGTGCCTTATCTATTACTTGCTCTATCGTTTGATCTAAATTATCAACCTTAATTTGCTCCTCATTTACACTAAAATGAGCTAAATATTCAATATTATGCCCTTGTGCACCAGTAATCGGTGAAAAAGATAGATCAATTAAAAATAGATCTATATCTTTAGCAAAATTAACAATCTTATTAATTACTTCTCGATGTACTTCTAAATCCTTAACAACACCATTATTATTAACATTTTCAGGGCCTGCTTCAAACTGTGGCTTAATTAAAGCAATAACTTCCCCATCTTCTGTTAATAGATTAACCAAAGCCGGTAATATTTTAGTTAACGAAATAAAAGCTACATCAATAGTGGCTAAAGGAAATTTAATATCAAAATCTTTAGGCTTTAAATAGCGGGCATTGGTCCGTTCTAAGCTAACAACTCGCTCATCTTGCCTTAATTTCCAATCTAGTTGACCATACCCAACATCCACAGCATATACCTTTTTTGCACCATTCTGTAGTGCACAATCAGTAAATCCACCAGTAGAGGCACCAATATCGATGATTATTTTATCTTGAACATCAACAGCAAAGACTTTTAATGCCTTTTCTAGCTTAAGTCCACCGCGACTTACATAAGGATGAACCTTACCTTTAATCTTTATTTCTGCTTCTAAGTCAATCTGTGTCCCAGCTTTATCGACAACTTCTCCTTCAACTAAGACTAAACCGGCCATAATCGCTCTTTTAGCTTTAGACCGGCTAGGAAAGAATCCTTTTTCTGTAACTAATTTATCTAATCGTTCTTTAGCCATTATTAGTCAGCTCCTCATCCTACTAACTCAGTTACTCTATTCATAATTCCATTCTTATTTAGGTCATACTTATCTAATAAAAGTTTCTGCTCTCCCTGTTGCACAAACTCATCAGGTATTCCCATTCTATTCACTTGTATATCGTGCAAGCCATTATCTGCTAATAACTCTAAAATAGCACTACCAAAGCCACCCTGTAAGACCTGTTCCTCTACAGTTAATATTTGTCCACATTCTTTACTTAATTTTAAAATCAATTCTTCATCTAATGGCTTTACAAACCTACTATTAACTACAGTCGCTTCTATTCCTCTTTTCGCTAGCCTTTTACTTGCCTCTAAAGCCGGCACTACCATTGAACCAATAGCAAAGATCACTATATCTGATCCTTCTTTTAAAACTTCTGCTTTACCAATCTCTAGTTCCTTCAATTCTGTATCTAATTCAACTCCAACACCAGACCCACGTGAATAACGTAACGAAGCTGGTCCCGGATGATTAATAGCCGTCTTTAGCATATGCTGTAATTCATTTTCATCCTTAGGAGCCATGATAGTTAGATTTGGTATATGTCGCAAATATGAATAGTCAAAGACTCCTTGATGTGTTTCACCATCTCTTCCTACTAATCCCGCTCTATCTATAGCCAAAGTAACCGGTGCCTCTTGCAAAGCTACATCATGAACTACTTGGTCATACGCTCGCTGTAAAAATGTAGAATAGAGTGTTATGACTGGTTTAGCCCCGTTTAAAGCCAAGCCGGTTCCAAATGTTACTGCATGCTGTTCAGCAATACCTACATCATAAAATCGATCTGGAAATTGAGCATTAAACTTATCTAATCCGGTTCCACTAGGCATAGCGGCTGTGATACCTACAATTTCATTATCTTTACTAGCCAATCGTATTAAAGTATCACTAAAGATTTGAGTATAAGTTGGAATCTTTCGCTCCCTCTTACTCTCTCCTGTCTTAATATCGAAAGGACTAGTTCCATGGAAATTTTCTGGCTCCTTCTCTGCTGGTGGGTAGCCTTTCCCTTTAGTGGTAATAGTATGTACCATAACCGGTCCTTTTATTTTTTTAGCATATTCTAAATTTTTCTGAACTTCCTCTAAATTATGTCCATCTATTGGTCCTAAATAGGTAAAACCAAATTCTTCAAATAAGACTCCGGAAACCACTAGATACTTTAAGCCGTCTTTTACTCTTTCAACCGTCTTTAACATCTTGCCTCCAATAGCAGGAATCTTATTTAATAAATACTCAATATCTCCTTTGATGCGATGCACCATCGGTTCAGTTCTTAATTTAGTCAAATAGTTTGAAACTGCTCCCACATTTTCTGCAATCGACATTTCATTGTCATTTAAAACTACTACTAAATCCTTTCCAAGATGTCCAGCATGATTAAGAGCTTCAAATGCCATTCCTCCGGTTAAAGCTCCATCACCAATTACAGCAGTAACCGAGTTATTTTCACCTTTGAGATCACGAGCACAAGCCATCCCTACAGCAGCAGAGATAGAAGTACTACTATGGCCTGTATCTAAAATATCATGTTTGCTTTCACTTCTTTTAGGAAATCCACTTAAACCTTGGTACTGCCGTAAAGAAGAAAACGCATTATAACGACCAGTAATTAATTTATGGGCATATGCTTGATGCCCAACATCCCAAATTATTTTATCAGAAGGACTATCAAAGACAGTATGCAAAGCTATGGTTAACTCTACTACTCCTAAGCTAGAAGCTAGATGTCCTCCAGTTTTAGATAAAGTAACTATAATCTTCTTTCTAATTTCTTCAGCTAATTCTTCTAATTCTTCTAAAGAAAGACCTTGTAAGTCTTGTGGCGAAGTAATCTTTCGTAAATATTTTGTCATAATCAAGTATCACCTTCTCAACTTTTTTAATAATTAAAGAATTATTAATGAAACATCCATACCGCAACTATAATCCCCAATAGCGCACCAACAATTACCTCAAATGGGGTATGACCTACTAATTCTCTTAACTTGTCTTGTTTCAATTCACCATGATGAAAGATTTGGTCTACTAATTCATTAAGTAATTTAGCCTGCTTTCCTGTTGCTCTACGCACGCCGGTAGCATCATACATAACAATAAATGCCATACCTAATGAAAGAGCATAAAGACTAGAATTCCAACCTTCTTTTAGACCAATAGCTGTTGACAGAGCCATTATAAAAGAAGTATGAGAACTCGGCATCCCTCCAGAACCAACAAACCTCTCTACTTCAAACTTATCTTCAAATATATAATTTAAAAAAACCTTCAATAGCTGAGCAATTAACCATGAACTAATTCCTATCTTTAAAACCTGATTTTCAATAATATCGTGTAAAGTCATACCAAACCATCCTAAATTATAGATTAATAATCACGTGCAATAATATAATCAGCCAGTTCAAATAAAGGTTTAGCCTTATCACCAAAAATTTGAAGCACTTCTTTAGCTTCATTAATATTCTCTTTAGCCAATTTCTTTGATCTCTCTAAGCCATATAAACTAGGAAAAGTAGCTTTATCTCTTCCTATATCACTACCTATATCTTTTCCTAATTTCTCCTCATCACCAACCACATCTAAGATATCATCAACGATTTGAAAGCTTAACCCTATATTCGTTGCATAAGTTGTTAGAGCAGTCAACTCTTTACCACTAGCCCCACCTAAGATTGCTCCCGATCTTACTGATGCCTTTAATAAAGCACCAGTTTTATGATTATGAATATATTCTAAATCTTTCGTCCCTATCTCTTTTCCTTCAGCAATAATATCAGCAACTTGTCCACCTACCATCCCTTGATAACCTGCACCTTGTGAAACTTCATTAATTACCTGAATTACTTGACTAGGAGTAAAATCTTCTTCTAATTCTGTTAAAAGATCAAAGGCATAAGTTAGTAAGGCATCACCTGCTAAAACAGCAATTGCATCCCCAAATACCTTATGATTTGTTAACCTCCCTCGTCGATAGTCATCATCATCCATACAAGGCAGATCATCATGGATAAGGGAATAATTATGTACGAATTCAATAGCTACAGCTGCTGGTAGTACTTTCTTTTCTTCTATATTAAATAATGAATTAGCTACCGTTAACGTTAAAATAGGTCTTAACCGCTTTCCACCAGCTAATACACTATAATGCATTGCTTCATTTAATGTTTTAGGCTTTGCATCTTTAGATGGCAAATAATTAACTAAAGCTTGGTTGACCATTTCCGCTTTAGTTACAAGAAAATCTGTGATATCCATTATTCTGCCCCTTTCTGCTCCAAATTATAAGGTTGTACTTCTAAGTCACCTGCTTCATTCTCAATAATCATCTCTACCCTCTGTTCTGCCTGCTCTAAACGCTGAGAACAGAATTTAGAAAGCTTAACTCCTTTTTCAAACTCTGTTAAAGAGTCTTCTAAACTTAACTCACCAGTCTCTAGTTTATTAACGATTCCTTCTAATTCCTCTAAAGCTTCTTCAAATGAACTTTCCTCTTTAGACATAAATACAACTCCTTCTTACTATTTAACGTTAATATCCATACCACTTAATTTATTTCTACATTAAACGTGTATTACCTGCAAAATACTGATTTTATTAGCTTAGTCATAGTATACCCTAACTCAAATTAGGAATAAGTGTTTTTTTAGTAAATATTATGAAAAAAGAAAAACCCTCTATAAATAGAGGGCTAAATAAGTTTTAAGTTAAATTTCCTGGGTAATGCCTTTATTCCGCTGAAAATAATCTTTTGTCATCTTAACTACTACTCCTGATAAACCTAAAATACCGATTAAGTTAGGGAAGGCCATTAATCCGTTAGCCACGTCAGCTATAGCCCACACTAAGGATAACTTAACAGTTGCTCCAACTGGTAATGCTAAGATATAGATCCAACGGTAGATATTTATTGCTTTTTGACCAAAGAGATAACCTACACAACGGTCACCATAATAAGACCAACTTATAGCTGTTGAAAAGGCAAAGAATATAATTCCAAATGAAACGATCCAGCCTCCTGGTCCTGGTAAACCTTTGTTAAATGCAGTTGCTGTTAATTCAGCACCAGTCTGTCCTGTTTCCCAAGCTCCAGTAACTACAATTACTAGCGCGGTCATAGTACAGACAATCAATGTATCAATCATTGGCCCTAACATAGCCACTAGACCTTCTCGTACCGGCTCTTTTGTCTTAGCAGCCGCGTGTGCCATTGGTGCACTACCTAAACCTGCTTCGTTAGAGAAGACTCCTCGTGCTACTCCCATTCTTAAAGTCTGTAGAACAGCAGCTCCGGCAAAACCTCCAACTGCAGCAGTTGGATTAAATGCTTGCTTGAAAATAAAAGCTAAAGCAGCTGGAATCTCTGATGCATTGGCTAATAATACACCTAAAGCACCTAAAACATAAACAACCGCCATAAAAGGTACAATCTTACTAGCTACTTTACCGATTCTTTTAATACCACCAACAATCACCATTCCCACTAATATCGCTAATAAGACCCCTGTAACTCCTTTCGGCACTCCAAAAGAAGCCTGTAGAGGTTCAGCAACCGAATTAGCTTGTACCATATTACCGATCCCAAATGACGCTAAAGCAGCAAAAATAGCAAATGCTGTCGCTAACCATTTTTGACCTAAACCTTTCTCTAAGTAATACATAGGTCCCCCACTAACAGACCCATCTTCATGAACAACTCTATATTCTTGAGCTAATAAACAACTAGCATATTTAGTCGCCATACCAAAAAGTGCAGTAACCCACATCCAAAATACAGCTCCTGGTCCTCCAACAGCAATTGCTGTACCTACTCCAGCAATATTACCGGTACCAATCGTTGCTGATAAGGCTGCACTTAAAGCCTGGAAGTGATTTACCTCTCCTTCATCCTCGGGGTCATCATATTTACCCATAATAATAGCAATAGCTTCTCCTAATTTACTTATCTGTAACCATTTAACTCTAAAAGTAACCCAAATACCTGTTCCTACTAATAAGGCAATTAAGATAGGTCCCCAAACTATCCCACTTAATTGTCCAAGTAAACTTTCTATCTGCTCCATTACTCTACCTCCTAGTTATACTTAATTATCTTAGTAATTATTATTATAATCATCATTGCCTATAAGTTGCTATTTCTCTCTTCTTCTCTATACTCATCTCACTTTAAATTTCAATCTAATTATTAAAATTATCCACTCCCTTCTCTTAAAATAGAAAAAAGGTTCAGGTTAAAATTAACCTAAACCTCTGAAAGCCTAAAAATAGATGAATACCTCTACCATCTACCTTCTGTCCTTTTACCTGAGAGATTACCTAGATATAAATCTAGTTACTCCTTCGGTGCTCAAAATTGGTTTGAGTCTCTCCAGAGGTCCGTCATATTACAGTTTTTAACCTGAAAGTTTCAAAATCAAGTCTGGTAATATCTTAATTTTTTGCCTCTTCGGTAAAGCATAAGCTTTTCTCCTGCAATAATCATTCGGATAATAACAAATTATTTATTTTACATATATCAATAATAACATAAGTCAGTTATTTTAACAAGTAAAAAAATAAAGTTATTTCTTCACAACCTGTTCGTTATCTATACTTAGTACTCGAGATTTAATTTTACCATCACTTAAAACCATCTCTAACTCTTCACCAGGATCTACTTCGTTTACAGAAGTTATTCCTTGGTCTTGACCAACTTTTTGACAATAGCTATAACCCCTCCTTAATACTTTCAAAGGAGACATACTATCTAACTTTCCAGCTTGAGTCTGAAATTTCTCTTGTAAGTAATCTAAACGACTCTGTATCTTATTGATTAATCTCGCCTCTAGTTCATCTACTCTCTGTTGTGAATCCTGCAATTGACGCTTTGGCTCTAGCAATACACGTCTTTGAGTTAAATTATTCACTTTATTACGTAAATTTTTCAACTTCTGCTTCATGCTTTGTTTTAAATTATTATTTAATCGATTCAAATATCTTGCTAATTCTTCCTGATTAGAAATTACTAATTCTGCTGCTGCCGATGGAGTCGGTGCTCTCAAATCGGCCACAAAATCAGAAATAGTATAATCAGTTTCGTGACCTACAGCCGATATAACAGGAGTATTAGAGTTAAAGATTGCTCGTGCTAGTTCCTCCTCATTAAAAGCCCACAGATCTTCTAAAGAACCTCCACCGCGACCAATAATTATGACATCTATATCCTCCCGAGCATTTAAACGCTCTAAAGCGTCTACTAAAGTAGGAACTGCTCTTTCACCTTGTACCGTAGCTGGAGCAATCAAAATTGAGACTCCAGAGAATCGTCTCTTAATAACTGATAGAATATCACGAACAGCAGCACCTGTAGGAGAGGTAATGACTCCGATCTTTTGTGGAAGCTTTGGTAACTCCTGCTTATGCTCCTCCTCAAAAAGCCCTTCCTTTTGTAAACGTTCTTTTAACTGTTCAAAAGCAATGTGCAAAGCCCCAATGCCATCAGGCTGTAAGCTCTGCACATATAACTGATACTGCCCTCGTGGTTCATATAAACTTACATAACCGGTTGCTAATATCTTCATTCCATCTTCTGGTTCAAACTGTAGACGTTGATTGGCACTCTTAAACATAACACTATTAATCTGTGTCTTTTTATCTTTGAGTGTAAAATACATATGCCCGGAACCATGATGATGAAAATTAGATATCTCACCAGCAATCAATAGGTTGCTAAGTAATTCATCATTCTCTAACTTATCTTTAATATATTTTGTTAATTCAGTTACTGTTATTACCTTTTGCTGCATAGGATAGTTGAGCAACTCCTTTTTATTTAATAACCTTCATTAATTACTCATTTAACATTCTCTTACAAGATTCAAGCGTGCCCTGTAATAACTTTGCAATAGTCATCGGACCTGCTCCACCAGGAACTGGAGTAATTGCACTTGCTTTCTCTTTCACATTTTCAAAGTCAACATCGCCAACAATCTTGCCGTCTACTTCATTAATACCGATATCAATAACAATTGCACCTTCTTTAACCATATCTGCTGTAATTAAGTTAGGTACCCCTGCCGCAACGATAACGATATCAGATTCTTTAGTATAACTAGCAGTATCTTTAGTATCAATATGACAAACAGATACTGTAGCATTTCTGTTTAATAATAAGAGTGCCATCGGTTTACCTACGATATTACTATGTCCAACAACTGTTACATCTTTACCTTTAACATCAATATCATATCTATCAAAAAGCTCTATAACTCCATACGGAGTACAAGGCACATAAGCATCTCCATCAATAACTAATTCACCAATATTATATGGATGAAAAGCATCAATATCCTTGTCTGGATTAATCGCTCTAATTACCTTATCATCATCAATCTGGTCTGGTAAAGGTAACTGAATTAGAATGCCATTAACCGAATCATCATTATTTAACTTATCTAATTCTGCTAATAATTCTTCTTCAGAAATATCCTCTGGTAAATTAACTACATTTGAATTAAAGCCTACTTTTTCACAAATCCGCTGCTGATGTCTTACGTAAGATGCCGAAGCTGGATTATCACCAACAAAAAGAATAGATAAACCTGGAACAACACCTTCCTCTTCTTTTAATTTCTCTACTTCTACCTTAATCTCCTCTTGAATCTCTTTGGACTTTGCACTACCATCTAAAATCAAAGTTTCATTTGTAGATCCTTCAGCTGCAACCGACATATTAAAAAATCCCTCCAAATAAGTATTTTATTAGTAAGACCTATATTAATTTCGTGGTTAAATATTACTTTAATTGTATTTAAAGTAAAAGGCCTCACTATATTACTTATTCTCCAACCCATAGAAAAATACCTTTTCATTTTAATAATTTTTAGAAAATTCTCCTATCTTACAAAAGCCTAAAAATATACAAAGCTTAAAATATAATATCACTACTTAATCCTAATGCAGCAACTCCTATAGCATTATCACTACTAAATTTAGGGTCAGCAAAGAATAGTTTAGCACCAACAGCTGGATGCTCTAGCCGCTTCTTTAACCTCATTCTTAAATAATTATTAGCTGCCACTCCCCCCACAATTAAGATATCATTAATCTCTTGCTCTTTTAAGCTTCGCCTTAACACCTTTTCTAATGCCTTAGCAATACAGCTTTGTACCGCTAAAGCAATATCCGCTGGCTTTTTATTATTTTCAATAGCACGCATTGCTGCTGAATTAGGTCCAGAAAAACTAATATTATACCCATCTACTGACGAAGGTATAATTATTGCTCCTTCTTCTCCTCTTTGAGCTAATTTTTCTAAATCAGGTCCAGCTGGAAAATTAAGCCCTAAAGCAACCCCTACTCTATCAACAAATTGTCCTGCATGTAAATCAACCGCTGCCCCTAATTTATCAACTTTGAAGGTATTATCATCTCTACTTACTATTAATATTTCCGTAGTACCTCCTGAAATATGAACTGCTAGAAACTTTCTGCTTTTTGGTCCACTGGCTGACCACAACCCAGCCATTAAATGTCCCTCTTGGTGTGATACTTCTTGGATAGGAACTTGCCATAATTCAGCAATACTCTTCGCATGACTCTCTCCTACCCTAAAAACAGGCATATAAGAATCAATATCACTACGCGGTCGAGTACTCACTACCACTTTAATTAAATCCTCTTCTTTAAAGCCACCAAATTCTAATTCTTTGATTACCTGTGGGAAATGTTCTATATGTTTAAAAACAGCCTCTGATTGACGTAAACCTCGCTCACCTTCTTCAACCGGAAGTAATTTACGCGCTTCAGCTATTAAGTTACCTTTTTCATTCATAATAGCTACAGAGGTTGTATAATTGCTAGTATCAATTCCTAAAATAGCTCCCATAAACACCGCCTCCTATTCCCTTACTACTTTTCCTAACACACCATTAATAAAAGACGACGACTTATCAGTAGCAAAACCTTTTGCTAACTCTACCGCTTCATTAATTGAAACCTCAATTGGAATATCATCACAATATAATATTTCATAAACTGCTAACCGTAAAATATTGCGGTCAATCACTCCCATTCTACTTACTTTCCATCCTTCAGCACTTTCATTTAGCTTTTCATCAATAGTATCTAAATTCTGATATGTACCAACAATTAATTTTTCTAAAAATGCACCTGTTAATCTCTCCTCACCAATTCTATCAACTAACATTGCTAAATTTTCATCTAATCCCTCTTCATTAATATCGATTTGATATAATGTCTGTAGCGCAACTTCTCTACTCTTATGTCTATTATATTCTTTAGTCATCTTTCTTCCTCCTTAGAGTCATATTAAAGAATCAATTGATTATAACCAAGGTATTAATTAAGCTAATTTCATAATTGGGTATTAAGCATAATTAACGCAGCATTTTTAGACGTTAGTACTTTATTATGTATCAACCCTATATTAATAGTTTAACATCTTATCTTTAAAACATACAAAAACCACCTAACTCTAGGTGGCGATTATAATTAAATTCAACTACCTATTAGGTGGTAAAATATCATCAATTATATCACGAAAATCTTCTTTCTGATCATATCGCTTACCAATATAATAACCAGCAAAGATAGATAGAAAGATAAAGACTGTTAAGATAAAACCTAAATAAATAAAGAAGATGCTGAATAAAAGTCCTAAGAAGGCTCCTAAAATCCTACCTTTATTCTCATAAAGAAACTCTAAAAACTTTACGAAATTTTCATTTGGCATTGTTTACCACCTCTTATTACTCTACTCTTAAATTTGAATCTTGAGCAATATTATCGACTAAAATCTCTATATTATTAGCTACAACTCCAGTTGTACGACCTAAATATTCCCTAATCTGTTCTTGTAGGTCTTCTGTTAATTCAGGAATATTAATATCAGGAGTTACAACTACTTCTAAAAAGATAATTAGTCCTTCTTCATTGACCCTTAACCTAGATTCAAGCTCTTTAACTCCCCTTGTTTTAGTAACTACTTCTCTAACTAAAGCATCGATTGCTGACAAAGAAAGACGAACTTGTCCTAAACTATTTTCTCGAACTATAGCATTTCTATTATGATCATTACCACGAACTAATGACCTAAGAATTCGAATTGCTATTATGAAAAAGATTAATCCAACAATTCCCATTTCTATTTGACCATAATTTTGATATATAAGATTAGTTATGTATTCTTGGGGGATTAATTCGAAAGTTGATAACATCATTACTAAGGAAACAAACATTAAAAGAATTGCAAAGATCACAATGATAATTCTATCTAAAACTTGCATTTAAAATCCCCTTTCCAAAGTAAAAATATAACTAACCCTTATCATCTGATTAAGGGTTAGTTATTTATTCTTATCTCACTCTAGTCTCTTCTGCCTCTTCTTCTTCCTCTTCAACTTCATTTCCAAAATTAACACCTTGTACATGTACATTCACTTCAACTACTGCTAAACCTGTCATATCTTCAATAGCCTGTCTAACATTATCTTGAATCTGCCAAGCAACATCAGGAATCTTAACCCCATATTCCATAATTACATATAAATCAATAGCTGCTTCTTTTTCACCAACCTCAACTTTAACACCTTTAGATAGGTTCTTCTTTCCTAACATTTCAGCAATACCCCCGGCAAGTCCACCACTCATACCAGCTACTCCTTCAACCTCAGTGGCAGCTAAACCAGCAATAATCCCTACTACTTCATTGGCAATTCTGACTGTTCCTACATCTTGTTCGTTATTAGTCATAACCTCCACCTCCTAGGTGTTTTACAGAGTTCATCTTAAATATATTATAGACACTAACTATAAATGTTAATCTAACTCATTTATAATTCTACGCTGAATAAAGTTAGTATAAAACTCTCCACGTTTAAAGAATGCATTATTTAAGACTATTTTATGAAAAGGAATCGTCGTCTGAATTCCAGAAATCTCATACTCATCTAAGGCTCTTAACATCCTACTAATAGCTTCTTCACGGTTAGCTCCCCAAGTAATTAACTTCGCTACCATTGAATCATAATGAGGTGGAATTAAATACCCAGGATAAGCACAGCTATCAACTCTAACTCCTAATCCACCAGGAACTAGATACTCTTCTAGCTTACCAGGGGAAGGTCTGAAGTCCTTATAAGGATCTTCAGCATTAATCCGACATTCAATAGCGGCACCTTCAATTTCAACATCCTCTTGGTTATATGCTAATTCTTCACCAGTAGCAACCTTAATCTGTTCTTTAATCAAATCAATACCAGTAACTAATTCAGTTACTGGGTGTTCAACTTGAATTCTAGTATTCATTTCAATAAAATAAAAATTATTATGTTTATCCAATAAAAATTCAACAGTACCAGCATTACTATAATTAACTGCCTTAGCAGCCTTAACTGCTGCCTGCCCCATAGCTTCTCTTAATTCAGAATCTAAAGCTGGCGATGGTGCTTCTTCTATTACTTTTTGGTGTCTTCTTTGGATAGAACAGTCACGCTCTCCTAAATGAATCACATTACCGTGTTCATCAGCTAAAATCTGAAATTCAATATGCCGTGGCTCTTCTATATACTTTTCTAGGTAGACTTCTGCATTACCGAAAGCAGCCTCTGCTTCAGCACTAGCTGTTTGAATAGCTTGCACCAAATCATCTTTATTATGGGCTACTCTCATTCCACGACCTCCACCACCAAAAGCAGCTTTAACAATTACTGGATAACCGATCTCTTCAGCTACTTCAACAGCTTCATCTTTATCTTCTAAACCACCTTCAGTTCCTGGAACAACAGGAACTCCAGCATCAATCATAGTTTCTCGTGCTACTGACTTATCACCCATCTTTTCCATATTTCTTGCCGAAGGCCCTATAAACTTAATATCACAGGTTTCACATACTTCAGCAAAATAAGCATTTTCAGATAAGAAACCATAACCTGGATGAATAGCATCTACTTCTGCTATATCAGCTACTGCCATAATACTAGGTATATTCAAATAACTCTTATTAGAAGAAGCTGGGCCGATGCAATAAGCTTCATCGGCATACCTAACATGCAACGCTTCTTTATCAGCTTCTGAATAAACAGCTACCGTCTTAATCCCCATCTCTTTACATGCCCTAATAATTCTTAAAGCTATTTCGCCTCGATTTGCAATTAAAATTTTCTCAAACATCATATCACAACCTCTCTATATCATCTGCTAGCTGAAATTTATAACTTTTCTACTAAGAATAATGGTTGCCCATATTCGATTGGTTCTGCATCTTCTACTAAAATATCAACTATTTTAAGTTTGAAGTCAGCCTCAATTTCATTCATTAATTTCATTGCCTCAATAATACAGAGCGTTTCGCCTTCTTCAATTACATCTCCTACCTCTACAAATGGATCCGCATCTGGTGCTGGTGCTCGATAAAAAGTACCTACCATCGGTGCATCAATAGTCTCTCCATCAGCAATTTCTGCTTCTTTACTTTCCTCAGCTTCTGCTACTTCTTGTTGCTGCGGCTTTACTTCTGCTTGAGTCTGCACTTGATTTTGAGCCGGAGCAGCAACTTGAGCAGCTTCTTGCACTATTGCACCACCTTTCTTAATATTTACTTTCGTATCATCAGTCTCTAAATTAATTTCAGAAATATCCGTGTCATTTAAGATCTTAAGTAATTCTTTAATCTCACCTAAATTCATTTCTTCTTCCTCCTCTATAACTTCTTCTTGACCATTTTCCCCAAATATATCTTTATCTTGTTGTCTTTCCTTCAAAAACTTCAAACCAACTTGTGGGAATAGAGCATATGAAATATAATCTTCTTCTTTTTCTACATACTGCTCTACTTCATCCTTAATATTATCTAACATTGGATCTAATAAGTCGGCCGGTCGACAAGTAATCGGCTCTTCATCTCCAATAGCCATCTGCTTAACTTCAGGATCTATTTCTGCTGGTGGTCTTCCATATTCTCCTCTAATATAAGACTTAACCTCATCTGGAATAGTCTTATATCTTTCGCCTAATAGAACATTAAATACCGCCTGCACACCTACTACCTGACTAGTCGGTGTTACTAATGGTGGATAGCCTA
This sequence comes from Candidatus Frackibacter sp. WG13, assembly GCF_900114655.1. Lineage (GTDB taxonomy): Bacteria > Bacillota > Halanaerobiia > Halobacteroidales > Acetohalobiaceae > Frackibacter. The sequence continues at coordinate 48,611 of NZ_FOTT01000014.1, read as the reverse complement.
ATTCTTCTCTTACTCGTGGAATCTCATTTAAAACATCATGGATTCTATCCAAAGAATTTTGCTGTTCTAACTGCGAAACCAAGTTAGAGATCATACCACCAGGAACCTGATGAGAAAAAGTCTGCATATCAGTAATCCTAGTAACTCCTCTTTCAAATCCTCTTCTTCTTCTCACTTGTTCAAAGTAACGATCAATATCAAATAAGAGATCCAAATCAAACTCTGTATTATATTCAGTATCACTTAAGATGGCAGTCATCGTTTCTACCGGCGGTTGTGACGAACCAAAAGCCAACGAAGCAGTAGCGGTATCTATTACATCAACCCCTGCCTCTATAGCCTTAACATAAGTAGGCATCGCTAAACCACCAATATAGTGACTATGTAACTGAATAGGAATATCTAACTTTTCCTTAAAAGCAGTTACTAACTCATAAGCTCTATATGGCTTCAATAATCCTGCCATATCCTTAATACAGATAGAGTCCGCACCCATATCTCTCAACTTTACTGCTGTATCCACATAATGATCAATAGTATGTACAGGACTCACCGTATATACTACTGTAGCTTGTGCATGAGCATCAGTCTCTTGCACTGCTTCTAAAGCAGTTTTCATATTTCTAACGTCATTTAAAGCATCAAAGATTCTGAAAATATCGATCCCATTTTCTGCCGCTTTCTCAACAAATTTTCTTACTACATCATCTGGATAATGCTTATAACCGACAACATTCTGTGCTCTCAACAGCATCTGTAACGGAGTCTTTTGAAAATATTTATCTAATAATCTTAACCTTTCCCAAGGGTCTTCTTTTAAATACCGCATACAAACATCAAAAGTTGCACCACCCCACACTTCCATAGAATGATAGCCAACTTCATCTAGTTTACTTACTATAGGTAACATATCCTCCGTCTTCATCCGCGTTGCCCATAAAGATTGGTGTGCATCGCGTAACGTAGTATCTGTTATTTTAACCTGTTTTGACATTCTACTCCCTCCTATTATTCTCCTAATATTATTTCTAGAATTAACTATAAAATCCTCTTTTTTAAGCTATCTTAATTATGATAATAATTTATAAAAAAACTCAGGTTTGTATATTTATAACCTGAGTAGGATAGTCTTATTTTATAATTATATATTCTTTTAACCCTTTTGTCAATTTTTTCACTAATCCTTTTTCTCAATAATCGTTATATCTTCTAGTCCTAAGTCTGTAGTTTTAGCCACTATATCACCAATCTTAGCTACATCTTTCTTTTCTAATCCTTTAGTAGCAATAATAATATCTACAGAATTTTGGTGAATATAGGCAATTGCATCTTTATAACCTCTCGCTCTAATTAAACTCTCAATTTCCATCTCTTTTTCTAAGTCCTTAGTTAAATTTAATAACCTATTTTGCGCACGACTCTTTAAATCTTGGTTTGAATTAGGGTTATTAATCATCTCTCTTAATAGATTTACTTGTTCACTTCGAATCTTATCTCTTTCTAACCTATATTCTACAAAGAAATTCTTCTGATCTTCCTCTGCTTTTTCGTTAACTTTAGCTACACTGACTACTTTCTGATCTACTAATTTCATCTTTTGCTCTAAACTTCCTTCTTCTTTAACTTTTTTGATGTCAGAATTATTAACTGGTACTGTATTATCAGTATTATAAATAATAATTGCTGACAACATACCCACCCATAACATCAATACTAAAAACCAAACAAACTTTTTCTTTAAAATAATTGACATCTTTACACCTACCTTTTCATTGGTAATATTACTATTTTATATGCCGGTACTCCTAATCCAACTTTAACTGCCGAAACCAAATCTGCTTTAACATAAGATGACTCTGCTCCTTGAGCTACTACTAATACCCCCTTGATTTTTGGTTTGATTTCTTTACGCACTACAGCTTTTTCACTACCATCACTGCGACGAATAATAACTACTTCTTGCTGTTGATCTTTCTGCTCTATTCTCCGTTCCCCTCCATCAGTAGCTTCTTCATTGGTTATCTGTTTTGAAAAGTCGTTATTTTTAGCATATAGATATTCAGACCCTGTATCTAAGGTTATATCTACTACTACCTTACCAACCCCGGAAAGATTACTTAAAACTCTTCGTAATTTCTCTTCCATCACTACCTCTGGACTTGCTTGTTGATAGCCTTTCATATCTATTGTTGTATTTTTTTGATTAGAATTAAGTTGCGGAGATTTAAACTCTGATGATTGGTCTGAATCTACTAAATTCCCTAACATAATAAATAGGATCCCAGCAAAAATTAAAATAAATAAACGTCTTACTAACTTCGTATTCATATTATTAAATATGTCACTATTAAATATCTTAGTAATCTTTTCTTTCTCATTATTAGCCATTTTATCCCTCCAGACTAAATTACTCCGCCTGAACTATAACTTGATCACTATCTAAGCCATAAAAATTAGCTACTCTTTCTTTTATTTCCTTACTAGCTATTTTTAAAGAAGAATCTTTCTCATTTTTTTGGGCATTCGATTTAACCGTTCTTTCTTTTTGAATATCAACCTTGTTTATTTTAATAGGTTTAACCCCTTTAAAATCATCTAGTTGTGAATTATCTTCATTCTTTACTTTAATTAATATATTAGCAATTTGATGATTCTCTTTTAACTTAATATTAACAACAGTTGATGGCAAGTCTTTATCAAATGCTAATAGTGCTGAAATCTGCCTAGCAAGCCGCCTCTTATAATTCTGTTCTGCTTTGCTCTGATTTGTTACTTGTAAGGCTTTACCTCGTTCCATAATTTTAGACATCTTAGGTTCTTCTTTGCTGCTAACTGTCAATAACTCAGTAATCTGATTTAAGTTATAGTTAGTATTAAAAAGATTAAGCAATGGATTTAAGACTGCTATTAAAATAAATAGACCTAGTACTACTCTTGTATATTTTTCCAAATGACTCTTAGGCAATAACATCTCCACTAAAGAGGTTAAGAGTACAATTACTACCAAATTTTCAATCCAAACTTCCAAATAAGTTAGCATCTATCTCACCTCAACATTACTGTCATATTTGCTATTCCAATTAAAATAGTAAGCATTATAAAGAACATCAATGATACTGAAAGAACCGCAGCAAAGACCATAATTAGACTATTACTTAAGTCATCAAGGCAGGCTACTATTCTCGAATCGCTAATCGGTTGAATGACAGCTCTAGCAAACTTATAAATGAAGATTAATGCTACTATCTTTAAAAGAGAGAAACTACAGAATAAAAAGATAATGACTACTCCTAAAATCCCTAATGCATTCTTAATTAAGAGCGAACCACCAATTACCATATCTAAAGCATCAGCAAAGATACCACCGACTACTGGCACAAAGGCCCCACTTAAATATTTGGCTGTTCGAATTGTTACTCCATCTCCAACTGCCCCTGCTGTTCCTTGTACAATTAAGACGCCAATAAAAAGAGTTAAAAATGCTCCTAATAGTCCTACATTAATTTCTCTAATTAATTTAGCTAGTCCAGATATATTAAAATTATCAGAAATATTATTGACTACTGCTAATCCGGCTGAAAATAATAACATTGGAAAAGTAATATTTTTGATTAATACACTTAATAGATTAACGATTAAGAATGTAATGGGTTGAAAGAGAGCTGCAGAAGTAATATTACCTACTGCTACTAGTAGCGTCAATAATAGAGGTAAGATAGCCTGCATTACGCTAACCATATCATCAATAGCCTGTTCTCCAACATTAATTGCAACTTTAAACGAGTTCAGAGCAACAATTACTAAGACTAAATAGACTATACTATTGACTAAGCGACTTATTCCTTGTTCAGCAAAAGAGTTTTGAAATGTCTTCAATACAGCAGCAATTACTGCTAAAATAATTAACTTGCCTAATAATCTAAAGTTAATTACTATCTCCTTAAATAGATAACGCAATAAGCCTTGAATGATTGCTTTTAATTTTAACTCAACCTCTTGATTAGTAAAGAGATCTATTACATCTTCTAGTCTTAATTTAGGTAAGTATTCCCCAGTATCTCTATTTAATTTATTTATCTGTTCTTTTATTTCACTTAAATCTAATTTGTTTAACTGTTCATTAATTAATTCTTCTTTTTTATTTTGAAGTGAAAATTCTTCCTTTTCTTCTCCTAAAGCTTGAATAGTAGTGACTTGACAGACCATAATTAAAATTATGATAATTAAGCTTAACTTCTTTAACTTACTCTTCTTCAACTAACTCACACCTTTAATATCTAAAGCTTTTACGGTAGTAATTGCATAACAGATTCTAAAATTGCTAACATTACCGGAATAGCCAATACCATAATTAATACTTTACCAGCAAACTCTATTTTAGAAGCAATTACTCCTTCTCCAGCGTCACGACAGATTGCTGCCCCAAATTCTGCAATATATGCTATCCCAATCACCTTTAAGATAGTATCTAAATATATAAGGTTAATATTGGCCTTTAAGGCTAAATTACGTAAAAAATCTATGATCGCTATAATCTTAGTCAGCATTAATCCAAAGATTAGAATACTTACAACTAAGCTTAGTTGGAGAGCAAATTCTGGTTCTTTTTCTCTAACTAAGATTATTAAAATAGTAGCTAACAAGCCCAATCCTACTATCTGAATAATCTCCATCTAACCACCTACCCCATCAAAACCCAAATATCTGTCTTACATTAGTAAATAAGTCATTAATTAGCCTAATTACAATCATTAAAACAATAATTACCCCTACTAAAGTTAACATTTCCGCTTGTTCTTCTTTATTTGCCTGCTCTAAAACTATATTAAAGATAGAGATTAAGATTCCTAAACCGGCAATCTTAAATACTAAATCTACATTCATCTATCCCGCTCCTTCCACCAAACCAAATTCTTTCTTAGTAAAGTAAGATAACTACTACTAACCCCCCTAAAACCCCTAAATAACGCCGTTGTTTTACTTTAGCATCTTTAATAGCCAATGAATCCTTAATTGCTAGCTTTAACTGCTTTTGGGCTAACTGCAAATTCTTCTTTTGATGTTCACGATCAGACTTACCTAAATGTTTACCGAAATTAATCAGCACTTCTTGATCGTCTAATTTTAAAGCTGTTTGAGTTCTTACTTCTTTCACTGCCTGTTGCCAGGCTTGATCTGCAGTTACCCCAATATTTTCTTGTAAAATTTCTGTGCAATTAATAAAGAGTTGGGCTATTGGGAGATTAATCTTTTCTCCCACTCGCTTTAAGGCTTGAGGTAAAGGTGTTGCTGCATACATAATTTCTGCTTCTAAAAGCTGAAAAGCTAACTGTAACTCCTGCAACTGTTTAACCCTTAAAATTAATTGCTTCGCACTTAAAAAACCAAGCCAGCTACTGGCTATAACAATCATTACACTGCCTAAAATCTTGATCATATGCATCCCTTTCTTCTTTTAAATCTAATTTCTTCTTCATTGACCCCAAGTACTCTTTCTATCGTCCCTGGCCCTCTTCGTCTACTAAGAATAATGAAACGTTTGAAGAAGGTATGTTTTAATAGTTCTTTTAAGTTTGGTCGCTCCTTAATTTCATTCAAGTCTTGACCATGAACTGAAGTTATGATCTTAACGCCAGCATTAATTGCTTCTTTGATAGCCTGGACATCTTTTTGACTACCTATTTCATCAGTGATGATTACTTCTGGCGACATAGACCGAATTAATAACAGCATACCCTCTGATTTAGGACAGTTAGCCAATAGGTCAGTACGAATCCCTAATTGGTTCTGAGCTATACCTTGATAAGTTCCACCTAATTCACCTCGTTCATCTACCACTCCTACTTTTAACCCTGAAAAATTTAATTGCGGTATCCCGTTACTTAATTGTCTAATTATATCTCGCAAAAGGGTTGTCTTACCACACTGAGGAGGTGAAATTATTAAAGTATTATATACCCTCTCTCTATTAAAGATAAGTTTCTTGATTATTGAATCTGCTGCCCCTATAATCTCCTGTGAAATTCTAATATTTAGGCCTGAAAAATCTTTAATTAATTCAATCTTGTTTGAATTTGATATCACTCTCCCTACAAAACCAACTCGATGTCCTCCTTTTAATGTTAAATAACCTTCTTTTAACTCTTCTTCTAGAGCATAAAGAGAATTCTGAGTCATTATATTCATTGTCTGTTGTAAATCATGTTGCGTAGTATGATAAGCTTGTTTAGGCTCAGAGGTCACCTCGCTTCTTTTGGTTAACATAACCTCTCTTTTATTCAGATTTAAGATTAACGGTTGATTAACTCTTAATCGAATCTCTTCTATCTGACTTAGAATTTTAAGATCTATTCTCTCTATTATCCTTCTTAAACTATTTGCTAGGACAGGCAATATCTCTTTTTGAATTCTATTAGCCATAAGTTAACCACCTCTCTATAATTCATATTAATCTTTTGGTAAAAATATGCAAAGAAATTTAATTATTTTATTTAAGAACAAGTCAATATACCTCTTCCACTTGCCGTTCATTCCGCATTCTGCTAAAATTATAATTTCCTAGTATAAAAATAAATAAGGTGTGCTGAAATTTCAGCACACCTTAATGATTAGTCAATCTTTATATAATTATACTCGTTCGATATATTCACCGCTGCGAGTATCTATCTTTAAGATATCTCCTGCTTCAATGAAAAGAGGCACCTTTACTTCTGCCCCTGTCTCTAAAGTTACAACCTTAGAACCACCCGAAACTGTATTGCCTCTTATCGCTGGCGGAGCATCAGCTACTGCTAATTCTACTGTATCAGGAATATTAACTCCGATTACTTCTTCTTCATATAATTCTAACTTGATTTCTTGATTCTCTTTTAAATATTCAGTAGCTTGACCTAATCTATCCTGACTCAAATTAATCTGCTCATAGGTTTCGTTATCCATAAAGACATAGTTATCACCACTACGATATAAGAATTGATAAGGTTTAGTTTCGATATAAGCCTTATTTACTTTTTCCCCGGATCGAAATCGTTTAGTAATTGTCGAACCAGTATCAAGATTCTTTAATTCAGTCTGAACGAAAGCACCGCCTTTACCCGGTTTAACATGATCGTAATTGACGATTTTATAGAGATCGCCATCTAACTCAATAGTTAGTCCTGTCTGAAAGTCATTAGTTGAAATCAATAATCCAATACCTCCTTAATTATTTTCAATTATTTAAATTAATTCTAGATAATATTTGTAGATTCCTGCTTTTAATATAGTATTAAACCCTGATTAAATCTTTAGCTACCGAAGTTAAAATTTCGCAGCCATCTTCAGTAACTACTACTATGTCTTCAATCCTAACTCCACCCCAGTCTGGAAGATAGATACCTGGCTCTACTGTTACTACCATCCCAACCTCTAGCTCTTCATCAGCAGTCTTAGCTAAACGAGGTTCTTCATGAACTTCCAATCCTACTCCATGCCCTAGCCCATGACCAAAATTATCTCCATATCCGGCATCTACAATAATTTGACGAGCTACTTGGTCTATTTCTTCTCCGGTTTTACCAGGTTCAATAGCTTCTATAGCTGCTAACTGTGCTTCTAATACAGTATTATATACCTCTTCTTGTTTTTCTGTTGGAGCTGCTCCTAAAATGATAGTTCTCGTTAAGTCAGAATTATAATGACTATAAATACAGCCTAAATCAAAAGTTATCATATCACCTTTAGCAATCTTCTTTTCAGTAGCAACTCCATGTGGTAGTGCCCCCCGTTTGCCTGAAGCTACAATAAAGTCAAAAGCATTCTTAGTAGCACCCTGCTGCTTCATAAAGTATTCTAATTCTAAGCTTAGCTCTTTTTCGGTCATCCCAGGTTTAATATAATCTACAATATGTTCAAAAGCCTGGTCCGCAACCTTAACTGCCTTTTTAATCTCTTTTATTTCTGATTCATCTTTAATTTTTCGTAAATCTTTAATTACATTCTCTGTAGGAACTAATTCTACAGCATCTAGTTTCTCTTTGTATCTTTGATACTGTTGGTATCTTACTTGCTTAGCTTCAAATCCTAATTTATTAATCTTTAATCGTTCTAACTCTGCTTTTAAAGCCTTTATCTTTGGAGTTCCGTGCTCTACAATCTCATAATTACTAGCTTGAGATTTAGCCTGCTCAGTATACCGAAAGTCAGTAATTAATACGGCATCTTTCTTAGTAATTAAGATAGTCCCAGCAGTACCAGTGAAACCGCTCATATAATATCTATTCTGAGGATTATTAATTAAAATTCCGTCGATTTCTAATTTATCTAATCCTTCTCTAACTAATTTAATTCGTTCTTTCATCTCGATTAACTCCTCTCTACAAATTAACTAACGCCCTTAACCCTAATAAATAACTATCTAAACCCAATCCTGATATCTGCCCTTCTACTACTGGAGCTATTACAGATTTATGTCTAAACTCTTCCCTTTGATATATATTGCTTAAATGAACCTCTATTGCTGGAATTTCTACTCCAGCAATTGCATCACGAATGGCTATACTATAATGAGTATAGGCACCAGGATTGATTAGCAAACCATCTATCTCTTCTTTACGTGCTCGATGAATCCGATCAATTATCTCTCCTTCACTATTATACTGTTCAACCATTAATTCTACTCCCAATTCAGAAGCTAAATCTTTTAACTGTTGATTAATGTCATCTAAAGTTAGTTTACCATACACTTCTGGTTCGCGTTCCCCTAACAAGTTTAAGTTAGGACCGTGGATGATCAAGTACACATTATCTCCTCCTGTCACTGCTAACAATAGTAATTAAAAATATAAGGCTTTTTATTTGAAATTTTAAAAATCTCTCAGACTTTATTATTCTTAACCTTATTTTAGTCTGTGCTTGGTCTGTGTTAGTCTGTGTCTAAATACTCTTTTAATTCTTTTTCTAAACTCTATTTTTAACTTCAACCTTGACCTGAACTATTGCTCCTTTAAAACTTCAGCTATTACCTCTTCGTCAACTTCGCTGACTATCTTCACTCCCCCTATCTTTTCTGGCAAGATAAATCTTACTTTACCATCTTTAACTTTCTTATCCTGCTTAGTCTTAGCAATAATATCGCTAACTTTTAAATCGCCAAATTCAACTGGTAGTCCTAGATTAATAATCAATTCTTTCTGTCGTTGAACTTCATCTTTAGTTACCATATCTAATCGATGGGCTAACTCCATGGCACTAATCATCCCAATTGCTACTGCTTCACCATGGCGATACTCGCCATAACCGCTTAAGGCTTCAATAGCATGACCGATAGTATGTCCATAATTTAAGATAGCTCTCATTCCTAATTCTTTTTCGTCTTCAGCAACTACTTCTGCTTTAATCTGACAGGAACGTTGGATGACTTTTGCTAAAACATCTAAATCTAACCCCTTAATTGCTTCTTGCTTATCCTGAAGATAATTAAAAAATTCTTTATCCCAGATTACTCCGTACTTAATTATCTCTGCTAAACCAGATTGAATATCACGCTGATCTAAAGTATTTAAGACTTCTAAGTCAACTAGAACTAATTGCGGTTGATAGAACGCACCAATTAAATTCTTGCCGGCTTCATGATTAACGGCTACTTTTCCGCCTACACTACTATCTACCTGAGCTAATAACGTAGTGGGTACTTGTACAAATGGAACACCCCGCATATAAGTTGCTGCTATAAAACCAGCTAAGTCTCCAACTACTCCACCACCAAAAGCTATAATCAATGAATCCCTCTCTAAACCAAAGTCTACCGCTTCATCATATAACTTTTGTGCCATTTCTAGACTTTTAGAGCCTTCACCTTCAGGCACAGATGTTAATCTAAAGTTAAACTTTGATTTATCCATAACTTCTGTAATCTGTAAACCATATAAATTCTTAACACGCTCGTCAGTAATAATTAATACTTTATTATTAAATTTAAATCCTATTTCTTCTAAGACTTGATCTAAATCTGATAATAGTCCTTTACCTATCTTAATTTCATAACTTCTCTCTCCTAAATCTACTTTTACCAGTTCCATCGGATTTAACCACCTTATCTTCTATGTATTATCCATAATCTCTTTGATTCTATTTACAACTTCATCAACCTCTAAGTTCGAAGTATCAATCTTATGCTTAGTAATATCATAATAACTCTTGCGTTTAGTGAGTAACTTCTTGATTTCCTTTATCGGATCAGCCACAGCCAATAAAGGTCGATCCGTTCCTCTGACTCTCTCTAAAATAACTTCTGGTTCTGCTTTAAGTAAGATAACGATTCCTTGTTCTTTTAAAAGTTCTACATTCTTCTCTCTAAGTACTGCCCCACCACCGGTTGAGATTACTAAATCACTCTTTTGACCTAAATCTGCAATTACTTCCGTTTCTAAATCACGAAAGTACGCTTCACCTTTGGTAGCAAATATTTCACCTATTTCAGAACCAGCACTTTCTTTAATTACTTCATCAGAATCTATAAACTTTAACCCTAATTCATCTGCTAACCTCTTACCTACTGTACTCTTCCCAGTTCCCATAAATCCAATTAATATTATATTCTTCATTACTATTACCTCTGTTTTAAGTATTTTAAGTAACTCTGATAATTACGCTTAACCTCTTCTATACTATCGCCACCAAACTTTTCTAACCAAGCTTTAGCTAATTCAATAGCTACTACTGCTTCACCAACTACTCCAGCTGCTGGTACTGCCGTTACATCGGAACGTTCTACACTAGCTTTAAATTTCTCTTTGGTAGCTAAGTCTACTGATTCTAACGGTTGATAGAGGGTTGGAATCGGTTTCATCGCTGCTTTGACCCTTAAAGCTTCACCGTTAGTCATTCCACCTTCTAATCCACCAGCATTATTACTCTTATGTTTGAATCCATCCTCATAATATATCTCATCATGGACTTGTGAGCCAGGTCTTCTAGCTGCTTCAAAGCCTAGACCAACTTCAACTCCTTTAATCGCTTGAATACTCATTAATGCCTGAGCTAACCTTCCATCTAACTTGCGATCCCATTGTACATGACTACCTAAGCCTACTGGTAGCTTAGTAGTTATTACTTCAAAGACCCCACCTAAAGAATCGCCATCTTTTTTAGCTTCTTTTATCCTCGCTATCATTGCTTCTTCTGCTTCTTGGTCAAGGGTTCTAACTAATGAATTATCTACCTTCATCTCAATCTGTTTGTAGTCTAAATCTTGGCTATCTGCTTTCACACCACCTAATTCAACTACATGGCTAATTACTTTAATCCCAAACTCTTCCAAGAACTTCTTAGCTACCGCTCCAACCGCTACTCTTGCTACTGTCTCTCTAGCACTAGCCCTTTCTAATATATTTCTAATATCTTCTTGATTATATTTTAAACTTCCAGCTAGATCAGCATGTCCAGGTCGAGGCTTAGTCACTTTTGGCCTAACCTGTTTGATTTTAGTGTCCTTCTTAATCACTACCTCATCTTGATGATAACCGCCTTCCCCTGTCGGAGACAAGATTTCCTGCCAATTCTCCCAATCTTTATTATTAATCTGAAATGTAATCGGACTACCTAAAGTCTTCTTTGCTCTAATACCTGACAAAATTTCGACTTGGTCTGTCTCTACCTTCATTCTTCCTCCGCGACCATATCCCCCTTGTCTGCGAGCTAAATCTTTATTGATATCATCTGGTCTTATCTCTAAATTAGCTGGTACTCCTTCAATTACTGCAGTTACTGCTTTTCCGTGTGATTCACCTGTTGTTAGATATCTAAACATCTTCTCACTCCTCTAATACTTCATTTATAATTTAATTATAAAATATTTTTAAATACAAATTTATATTATAATTCCTTCTGATAGAATTATTATCCTGCAAATTAGCCAAAAAAATAAGACCTCTTTAAAAAAGAGGTCTAAAATTAATTAATCTTAACTCTTTAACTACATCTCCTAAGTTGATCCCATGAGAACTGAAAGTATCCAAATAAGAGTTATCATATGTAAGTTCTAATTTGTTTTTAATCTCTATACCTTCATTGGCTATTATGCTTCCCCTAACCTTCGCTTTATTACCTATATCAGCACTACCGTCTATGTCTTTCATGCTACCTTGGGAATATAGTAATCCCCGCATATTAAATTTATTCTTAATAGTTATATTACCAGTAACGATTATTACGAAAGACTTACTATTAAATTGCCCAGAGTTATCTTCATCAACATTAATTTTAACTTCATTCTCAATCGTTAAATCTCCATTGACTATTAAAATTCCATTCCCGTTAATAATTGAATTATTTGCTAAGTTCAAATCATGATCACTATATGTAACCTTCGAGCCATCGATTGTTGGACTATTATTATTACTGGCTATAGTAACTTCTGCTTTCTCTTTCAATTCAATAATATCAAAATCTAAAAAGAATTCGTCAGCTTGATTCCTCTTAATATTACAATCAAAATAAGTAGAATTATTTCCTAAAATAATATTCCCATTTGAATATAAATCTCCACCTTGACTATTTCCGATAATTGTTGCTTTATTATTAACGTTAATAACTCCTCTGGCAGCTAACGAATACTTGAAAGTCTGATTAATATCTGAGTTATACAAATAAGTGGAAGATAATTTTTTAGTCATCTCTTTATATGTTGCTTCACTAACAATATCTAATTGATTATTAGTTAAACTCTTAGTTACCGTAAACCTTCCGCCCCCGAAATCTTTGATTATCTTATTATTATTCCATATATTATTATCACTAACTTTAGCTTTAGCAAACTCTAATCCCGCTTCTGCTATATAGTTAGCCTTAACTCTATCTTGATTATAACTACTTATTTTAATCTCATTATTTACTGATCTTAAAGCACCTGCAACCATTACAAATAAAACAGTCATTATCAATAATGATAATAGAAGCACCGAACCTTCTTCATATTTTGACATTTTCTATCACCTCCTTTAAATTATGTGGTTTATTTTTAAATATATGTATAAATTTTACATTTAAACTACAAAAAAATACATGGGCTTTTTACAGCCCAAGAAGATTTAAATGGGTCTTTAGACCAAGACCCATTTTCCATAATTTACTAACTAATCTACTATACCTGTAGAATCCAACTTCCACCTCACGAACTACTATGCTTAGTGGTTGAGCTCTCTGCTTCATCTTGTTTCTTTACTTCTTCATTATTACTCTTTTCACCCTTATTCTTTTTATTTTTGTCCTTAGATTCTATTTCTGTATCCTTACTTGCTTTAACTTCATCAACTTTATTTTCTTCATTAAAATCACATCTGTCTTCTTCCTTAACTTCCACTGGCAAGACCAGTTTCATACCTGCTTTTCCATCTAAAGATTTAATGCTATTAATCTGTCTAATAGGCTGTGTAAAGATATTATACTCTTCAGCAATATCTTTTACTGTATCTCCTTCTTTGACTTTATAATAGTTATTTGCTGGAACAGGAATTGTCAATACTTCTCCGGCTGATAATGGTCTCATATACTTAATACCATTATGCTCCATTATAGCAGCAAATGAAATCTTAAATTGTTTAGATATGCTCCAGAAAGTGTCTGTTCCTTTTACCTTATATTCAAATGGAACTATTTTAGTATTCTTTAATCCCTTTTTATCTATTAGATTATTTTGAGAATTATTGTCCTGTCCCTCTTTAACATTGCTTTCATTATTATACTCTTCCTCTGTTGATTTAAATTCATTTTTAAGCTGAGTATCAACTTCTTCACCATCACTTATAATCTTAGGAGTGATAAAGATAATTAACTCTCTCTTAGCTATTTCAGTGCTTTCACTTTGAAATAGTTTTCCTAGGATTGGTAGTTCACTTAATAATGGAACTTTAGACATTGCTTTAATCTCTTCATCTTTGATCAATCCACCAATAGCAAATGTCTTCCCATCTTGAATTCTGACATTAGTTTCAGCAGTTCTAGTACTTACAATTGGATATTCAGGAGTAGTATCAGTATAACCTGTAACAGTGCTCACTTCCGGCCTAACTTTTACAACTATTTTATTATTATTAGTAACTCTAGGAGTAATCTTCAAATTAATTCCTACATCTTTAAATTCTACTGTTGAACTTTTACTACCATCTGAATCAACGTCAGTTGTAACAATAGGAACTTGATCTCCTATCTTAATACTAGCTGTTTTCCCATCAATGGTAGCTATCTGAGGATTAGCTAATAAATCAGCTTTATTATTAGACTCTAATAAATCCAAAATTGATGAGTATCTTACTGTAGCATTATCAACACTTTCACCAAACATTTCAAGTGTTTTCATAGCCTTACCATCATTGCCAATTAATTTTAATGTATCAAAACTCCAATCTATCCCCATCTTTTCTAATTCATCACGGGAGATTTCTTCAATTCTAGCTTGTAAAACAACCTGTTTCTTAGATTGGTCTAAGGTATCAATAACTTCTTCTATCTGTGGTATCTGACTCTTATAAGCAGTAATTACTAAGCTATTAGTACGATCATCGACTCGAATAGCACTATCTTTTACTAATAAATTTAAACTTTCCTTTACTTCTGCAGGTTCTGAATTCATTAATTTAAATACTCGTGTAACCTTTTCTGAAAAGCCTGCTTTTAATCTACTAGGTGGAGCTACTAATACGGTATTACCAACAATCCGATAAGATAGACCATTAGTCTTGGCTAAAAGCTCTACAGCTTCTAAAAATGTAATATCCTGTAAATTAATAGTTACATTCCCTTGCACCGAATTATCAGTAATGATATTCATTTCAGCTACTTCAGCTAACGCTCGAAAAGCATCTCTTAAACTGACTCCAGTAAGATTTAAATTAACTTTAGTATCTGCTCCTGGTAAAGTCTCGGCCATAACATTAACTGAAAATAAGTTCATTATTAATACAATTAAGCTTATTACTATAAACTTCTTCTTCCTTTTAAAGGTCGATATTTTCACAACTGTCACCTCCACAATGATAAGAAAACTCTGTACCTTCCTTAGCAATAATTATCTCATGACTAGTTATCTTCTTAACTACTAAACCGTTAATAACTTGTCCTTCCCGAACCATATAACTTTCTGAACCATTAAATTCTAAAAAAGCTCTTTTATTAGTCTCATTACCCACTAATCCTATAACCTTAATATCAGGCCTCTTAGGCTTAGGTTCAGGTTCAGGTTTAGATTTAGGTTTAGATTTAGGTTTAGGTTTTGCCTTAACCTCGGCCTCAACCTTATCCTTATCCTCAACCTTCAACACTGGTTTCTTTTCTAACAATGACTTAAAAGGATTAGTAGTACTATAATCATTATTGTAAGTAAAGACCGCTGCCACTTGTTCTTTCTTGCTTAATATTTCCTTCAATTCCTTATTTACTGTAACCTTTTTATCTTTAGTTTTAACAATCTGATTTATTTTTGCTCTAAATTGAGCCAATTCTTCACCACTATCTGTTATATTTAAGATTTGGTAAGACATAAAGCCACTAAAACCAACAGAAATCAAAATTAAGATAATAATTAATACTAATCTTCCCTTTCCTAATGAAAAACTACTAGACTTCTTTTTCATTGTTGATCACCACTACTTTTATCCAAGGCATAACTAGTTAATTTCATTTCTACTTGCACTTCGTTAGTAGGTGTTAGTTTAGAAGAAATATTTAGACTTTTTACACGAGTTAAATAGCCTAAACTCTCTATATCAGCTGCAAAAGCAATAATATTACTATATTTTCCGCTTAGATTTATTTTGACTGGAATTCGAAAATAAATACCTTCTTTAATAATTGGTTGCGGAGCAGTACTTATTAAATTAAGCTTATTCTCAATTGCTGCATCACTTAAATCCATAATGAGCCGAGTCTTATCTTCTAAATCTAAAAACTTCTGTTTTTCTTTATTTAATTCCTGCTGTAATAAGTGATAATTTTTCTCTACCTTCTCTTTCCTCAATAACTTAATCTTTTTCAATTTTAATTCTTGAATACCTGCTTTAATCTGCTTCTTTTTTTGCTGTAAAGCTTTGACTTGAGGTTGATAGAGATAGTAATAAAATCCTACGCCTAAAATTAACACTAAACTAATTATTAATAACTTCTTTTCTCTTGCTTGTAGACTATTTAAGCTCATAGTTATCACCTTCATTATTGCCAATTATGCCGTTTATTTGATAATAAGTTACCCTTACCTTCTTATAACCTGTTACTGATAATTCTTTCTTCCTCATAAAATCAATAGAAACATTATTAAAATTTGGTGAGTCTTTAAGTCGGTTAATAATTTCTGTTAATTTTTGACGCTCCAAAGTATACCCCATCATCTTAAACTGATTATGATTATAAATACTAAAATCTTCAACCCAACTTTTATTATTCATTACCCCTTTTAATTCTTGTAATATAGTCTTCCACCTTATTGGGACCTCAACTAATTCCATCTGAGTTTTTAACTCTTTTTTAGCCTGTTTATAATTATTCTCTAGTTGCTCTAAATGTTTAGTTTCTTGATTTAACTTGGATAAATTCTTCTCTACAATTGTTAGTCTCTTCTCAACTTCTTTAGTTTGGAATACTAACTTAAGATAATAAGAGGTAGGAATCAGTAGCAAACAGAAGATTAAGATTCCTACTAAGATCTTATCTATATTTACTCCACCTTCTTCTTGGTACTCAGGAGGCAATAGATTTATCATCTTCATCCTCCTCTCTTAAAGCCAAACCAATACTTACACCTAATAGTTGAATTACTTCTGCTAACTCTTTACTATTCAACCTTTCAACTTCTGATTCTATATTAGACAACGGATTTAACGGTATTACTTCTATACCAAATTCATTACTTAAATGAGTATCAAAACCGATTAATTTACTTCCCCCACCGGCTAAAACCATCTTTTCTATGTCATAATTCTTATATTTAACTTGAAAATAATCTAAAGAACGATAAATCGCAGTCGTTAAATTTCTAATAATTAAATTTAAATTAGCATCTACAAATAGATTATTATCCCTTTTATACTCTTCTGCTTCCTCTAAATTTAATTCATAATTCTCCACTATCTCTTGCGTAATATCTTGACCAGCAATTCCTATCGTCCTTGTGAATAAGAGTTGCCCATTACTAAAAACCGAAATAGTAGTAGTCTGGGCTCCCATATCCAATAACGCTATGGTTTGTTCAGGGTATAACTTTCGAATCCCCCTAATAATCGCTGTTGGTTCAATCTCAATGGCTATTGGCTCTAAATCTAACTTCTTAAATAACTCCAAATATCTATTGATTGTATCACGATTTACAGCCACTAGCATCACTTCGTAACCACCATCCGCTTTATGTTTAGAAATCTCATAATCTAAAACTGCTTCATCTATAGGCATCGGAATCTGTTCTTTGGCTTCCCACCTAACCGCTTCACCTATCTCTTCCTCGGGCATATTAGGAATCTCAACATTTCTAATAATTACTTGCTCCCCACTAATGGCAGTTGTTACTTTGGTTGATGCAAAGTTATTATTATCTAGTAATGATTTAATCTTTGCGGTTAGAGCTTCTACATCCTCTATCTGTCCTTTGACTACAGCTTCTTTTGGAGTATCGCCTACTGCTAAATTATTAAGTATTATCTTATTTTGTTTAGTTTCAGCTTCTACTAACTTAATTAAGCTATCCCCTATATCTATCCCTATTATATTTTCACTGCTAAATAAGTTCTTTAGTTTATTGATTAATCCCATCCTCTCACCTCACTTTAAAACAACTATTTAATTTAATTATTCTCCCCAAAAGACTATAGTTGCATCTGTTAATTTACCTTGTTGCTCATCTAAACCATCATATAACGCATCTATCCTAATCTTATTATGCTTAATAGTTCCAGATGGATCTTCATCAAATTCAACATCTCTTGATGTCATTATTGCCCCTGAATAATCTATACTTTCTATCTCTTCAAATTCTATTCCATCATCGTCATCACCCTTTGCATATATAAAAGTATTCTTAGCCGTTAAGCCTGTACTACTATTATCGTCCTCGTCATCCGTTTCAACCTCAAATTCACCTTTTACTATGACATAAACATTTTTTAATTGATTAATGTCTTCAAATTCTAATTCACCATTGACTACTAATACTGCTGGATTATCAGGACTAGGACCTGAAATACTTCCCCCACCTAAATCTATTTCTAATTCACCCTCGTCATCATCATCGTCATCATCACCATCATCTGATTGTACATCAACATAAGTAATTCCTCCAGGCAAACTAACATCTACTTTACTTCCATCCTCTTCTCCGTCCTCTTCTCCATCATATAAACCATATGTAGTCTTAAAACTTGTCGTAGTATAATTATTATCTGCTTTATTTTGAAATCCTGTAAAATCAAAAGTAGGTATTGTAATATCAGAATCATTATTTGCATTTTCAACTACTTTGCCTTTAATATCGATACGTTGCTTATCTCTTATCTGTCCCCCAGTAGCAACCGTCTTTTTAAAAATATCATCTAAATTATTATTTACTTTAACTTTAGCTGTTAAAACATTTTCTGTACCATCTTTACTTGTACCGGTAGCCTTTAATTTATATGTACGATCAAGATTATTAGTATGACTAACCTTCTGGCTAATTACTACATTATAGCTTCCACTTTGTAATCTGCCATTTTCAGTCAACTGAAAACTATCAACATTTTCAACTGTTAAATTTCCATCACTAATAGCAGTATTCAAACTCTTTGTTACTTTCTTAATCCCTGCTTCTGCTAAGTAACCCGCCTTAACCCGATTTTCATTGTGAGTTGTCATTTTCACTTCATTATTTGTCCTACTCATAGAACCAGCAACCATTATCGATAAGACTGTTGTTACCACCAATGCCAAGACAATTGTAGAACCTCTTTCTTGTTTAAACATATTTTTTCACCTCACCTAGCATTTCTAACAAAGAATTGATTTGTTAGTTTGTAATCAGCTTCACTATCACCTTCAGGTGTCAAATCAAGCTTCAACTCTACTTTTACTAAGTCTACTAAGTCATTATCATTTGTATGTTGAGCATCAAAAGTAATGTCTTCTGCTATTGCAGTAGTAATCGGCTGTTTTCCAGTCATACTTGTCCAATTAGGCCATTCAGTGTTAGAAGTTGGATCATAATTTTTAATTTCTGCAGCCGAAACCTCATTATAATATAATTTATATTCTTCTATCCAATATTTTGCAAAGTAAACTGAATTACCAGATTCCTCCCATTTAATTACTAAGTTATCATTAGGCCAAGATTCATCATTTTTCACTTCAACCGCTTCTTTAATCTTCTTAGACATCTTCAACATTGCTATTCTAGCTTCTTGATTTAGATTGATACGGTCTTGGTTAAACTTAAATGTTTTAAATCCAGTCAACTGCACATTATAAATAGCGGTGCTAATTATCCCTATTACTGCTAATACAACCATAATCTCAATTAATGTTAAGCCTTCATCTGCTTTATAATTCTTCTTCATGATATCATCACCTATTCTGTAATCAATGTTTCTAAAGTTAAATCCCGATTATCATTCTGCCAATAAACTATTACTGTTACCTTTTTAATATCTGAATTTCCATCGTAATTAGGTTGTATATCTACTACGCGTTTAAAATTAGGATAATCACTAATATCACCATATTTCTCAGTCTTACCTGTTAAGTTATTAAAAGATTTAGTCTTGAGTTCTTCCATCTTAGCTTGTGCTAGATTCAACGCTTGTGCTCTTACTCCAGTCTGATGAACAATCCTAGTACTATTTGCAAAATAGTTCAAAATTGGAATCAAAGCGATAGACAATATTGCAATCCCTACTACTACTTCTACTAAACTCATTCCCTCTTCATTTTGTGAAAGATAATTTAGGAACATAAATATTCCCCCAATATATTACTGCTTTTCAAGCCTAATTCTACCTATTCCACTGACTACTATTTCATATTTCTGATTATTACTGTTCCTTAAAGTCAGGTGTCCATTATCAGCGGTTCCTAATGGAATAAAAGTAACTTCTTCATCGCCTCCAAACGTAATTTCACTATACTCTAATCCATTATCTAAAGTTTTAGTCTTAATATCTCCTACATCATCGTTAAAGATTGTATACTCATTATTTGTATCATCAAACCTAATCCCATACCTAATCTGCTCACTAATTGCCCTCTGTTGTGCCTTTCTAAAATCAGAAAGAATGATATTAATCTGTGACTCTAATCTATAATTAGGTAATATATCATTAGCACTAAGAGCAATTCCTGCAGTTAAAATCCCAATAATACTTATAACGACCAACAGTTCCATTAATACAAAACCAGATTCTTGCTTCTCTTCCGCTCTCATCATTATCTTTAATAACCTCACTACTTTTAAAAAATATCAAATTTTTGACACTAGACTTACACAAGACTTTTTAAATTTCAACCAATGTTAATTTACATTCTACTTATTATTTAAAGATTTTAACTATAATCTATTCCTTAATTAACATCTTTATGTTTAGTCTGTGCCTTGTCTGTGTTAGTCTGCGTCTAATATTTTTCTTTAAATTTGAAGATACCAACCAACAACCTCTTCTCCCCAAAACAACATTAAAGTATTCCCCAACGCAATCAATGGTCCAAAAGGAATCCTCGATTTCCTATCCTTAAGACCCAAGCCAATTAACCCTAATCCTAAAACAGAACCTACTAGCGAACCAATAAAAATGCCAATTAAAGTATATTCTGCTCCGATATATGTTCCGATCATTGCTGCAAACTTCACATCACCAATACCCATACCGCCTTTTGTAATAATAGCCACTAATAATAAAAAGCCTCCGGGAATTAAGATCCCTAATAAAGCTGATTGTAAAGTAATATGATTAAATAATATACTAAGTATAAGTCCGATTAAAATTCCTGGATATGTAATTTTATTTGGTATGATTTTATGTTTATAATCAATAAAAGTACAAGTCATTAATAATATAGTTAAAAATGCATAAATCCAAAAGTTTACACTAAATTGATATTGTATAAATAAAATTGTAAGAAAGATTCCGGTTAATAATTCTACTAATGGATATTGCCAAGAGATCTTAGTCCGACAATAACGACATCTTCCTTTATTAAAAACGAAGCTAATAATTGGAATAAGATCAATTACTCCTAATTTAGTTTCACAATTAGGACAATGTGAACGAGGAAAAATTATTGATTCATCATTTGGTAAACGATAGATCACTACGTTTAAAAAGCTACCGATTAGTAGTCCGTAGATAAATACTGTAAATTGAAAAAAAATCAACCTTTTCACCCATTTCTGTGATGGCGGTCACATGTTTTGTGATTGTTTTTGTGTTAGAATAAAATTAGTTCATTTATAGAAAGCCTAGGCCCTCATAAATGAGGGCTGAGGCTAAAATTAATAAATTTAACTTACGAATCCCTTTACTGTCAATAATTTTATGGTGCTGGTGTTTCTGTTACACCACTTGGTTCAATAGTATAAGTAGTCTCTGTTGCTGAACTTTTTATTGTAATTTTATAATCATCATTTGTGCCATCACCATCACTATCACCTGTATAAGTAAAAGTACTCATAACATCACTAATATCCGGAAGTTCAACTGTGTCTAAAGTGATATCTAAATCGTTATATTTATCTTTAGCAGTACTTCCACTAACACTAGCTGGATAATTGCCATTCTCAGCATTATACATTTCCATAGCACTTCTAATAGTACCAGCTACTGATGTAATATTTGCATCTTTTGCCTTATCCTGTACCCCACTAAACTTAGGAATAGCAATACCAGCCAAAATACCCAACACAGCAATAACAATCATTAACTCAATTAACGTAAAACCTTCTTCTCTCTTTGCCACATTACAAATTCTTTCCCTTAACTTACTAATCATTTTTAATGTCCCCCTTCTTAATTATTATTTCGCCATTAATATCAATTTTCCTATTTAATCTCGTCAAACAAGTTACTTATTTTTTTATTCATCACCCCCCCAGTATTTCAGTTGACGGTTGACAGTTTACAGTTAAGTTCAAAACATTAACTGCAATTTATCTTACTTAACCTATAATATATAATAACATCCTATTTTTAAGGCTTTTTAATGGTTTTAACTGTCAACTGTACACTGTCCCATCCAGCTTACAAACCAAAGCTGGATGTAAGTCGGTGAAAAACCTTGTGCTTTAAATTTGATAATTTTTACTAGACTTCACTATCAACTAACTAAAACCCGCTCATCATATTAAACATCGGCAACATCATAGAAACTACAATACTCCCCACTACTACACCTAAAACCAAAATCAGTGCTGGTTCAATTAATGAAACCATACTCTCTACTTTATGCTCAACCTCTTGATCATAAAATTGAGCAATCTTAGCAAGCATTTCATCTAAGCTACCGGTCTCTTCTCCAATTCTTATCATCTGTAGTACCATCTGAGGAAAGACTTTGCTTTGACGAAGTGGACTTACTATACTATCGCCTGAACTGATACTCTTGCGTGATTCTCTAATCTTATCAGATATTATACTATTAGAAACCACCTTACTTACTACCTCTAAGCCATCTAGAATAGAGACACCACTCTGAATCAATACTCCTAAGGTTCTACTAAACCTAACAATCGATATCTTAGTAATCAAATCACCAAAGAGCGGAGTCTTTAGTAGAATCCAATCTATCTTTCTCCTACCCTTATCTGTCTGATAGTAACGATAAATTCCAAATGCTATTACTGCTACTAAACCAACCACTACATACCAATAACTAGAAAATAGATTACTAAACCCTAATAACAGCCTTGTAGGTAGAGGAAGTTGCTGATCCATGCCAGCAAAGATATCAACAAAAGTAGGTAGAATGACTGTTACTAAGAAGACCACTACACCAATTGCTACTAAAGAGATTACTACTGGATAAGCTAATGCTGAAATCACTTTCTGTTTCATATCATTCTCATTTTCAAAATGATCAGCCATCTCTAACAAAACATCATCTAAGATACCACCGGCTTCTCCAGCCTCTACCATACTGATAAATAACTGAGGAAAGACCTTCTTTTCCTGTTCTAAAGCTTTAGATAACGACATACCACTTTCTACATTCTCTTGTACCGACATAATTGCATCTTTTAATTTAGGATGATCTGTCTGTTCGACTAGAATATCTAATGACCTAACTAACGAAAGTCCGGAATTAATCATAGTAGCAAATTGACGACAAAAAAGAGCTAAATCCTGCAACTTTACTTTCTTTAACTGCTTTAATTGCTCACCTAAATCACTACTTTCTTCTTCGGCTTCAATCGAAGTAACAAAGTAACCTTTTCCTTTCAGCCTGTCGACTACTATATCTCTCGTTTCAGCTTCGATAGCCCCTTCTAAAAGGTCACCATCTTTATCTCTAGCTTTATAGTGAAATATCTGCGCCATAGCTTCCCCTCCCTTCATTATAATTTTCTTAAATCATTCGCTTTAAACTCTGGATATTAATTGCTTTACTTAATGCTTCGTCACGACTTATCTTACCTGAGCGATATAGATCTCGTAAGGAATAATCCATAGTATGCATTCCTTCTTCTTTACTGGTCTGCATTATAGATTCTAACTGATGAGTCTTTCCTTCTCTAACTAAATTACTAACTGCAGAATTTACAACCAAAAGCTCAGTAGCTGCAGCTCGACCTAAATCATCAATTGTCGGTAGTAGCTGCTGTGATAAGACTCCTTTTAAGGTTAGAGCTAACTGAGTCTTAACCTGTTCTTGCTGATGAGGTGGAAAGACATTGATAATTCGATCAATAGTCTCTGCTGCACTATTAGTATGTAATGTAGCAAAGACTAAATGTCCTGTTTCTGCAGCTGTAATTGCTGTAGAAATCGTTTCTAAATCTCTCATCTCACCAACTAAAATAACATCTGGATCCTGTCTTAAGGCAGCCCTTAATCCATTAGCAAAGTTTTCTGTGTCTTCTCCAACCTCTCTCTGATTAACAATACTCTTCTTATGTTGATGCACATATTCAATTGGGTCTTCTAAAGTAATAATATGTTTATCTTTACTTCTATTAATCAAATCAATCATTGAAGCTAAAGTAGTAGATTTACCACTGCCAGTAGGTCCTGTAACTAAGAATAATCCCCTCGGTGTTAATGCTAAATCTTTTAGTTCTTTTGGCAAACCTAATGCATTCAAGCTTAAAATCTCATTAGGAATTATTCGCAAAACGGCTGCCGCATCTCCTCTTTGTTGAAAAGCATTAACTCGAAAGCGATAATTATCTAAGTGATAGGCAAAATCAGCTTCCCCTCTTTCTCTAAACTCTTCTTCAACCTTATCGTTCATCATCCCTTTAATTAATCCATCAATCTGATTAGAACTTAGTACTTCTTCTCCTATCTTTTTAAGACCACCATTAACTCGCAACGTTGGCTCAACTCCAACTGTCAAATGAATATCTGAAGCTCCTAGTTTAATTCCTTCTCTTAATAGGTTGTCCAATTCCATTTAACTACCCCCTAGCCTACCTGAACTTTAGTTACTCTCATTACTTCTTCAATAGTTGTAAGTCCTTGGTTTGCTTTCTTTAAGCCACAAGTTTCTAAAGCAATCATTCCTTCTTCTTTAGCTGCTTCTTCAATATCGACTGCTGATGCTTTATTAACTACTAACCTCTTAATCTTAGGAGTTACTTCTAAAATTTCATGAATAGCTGTTCTGCCGTGATAACCAGTATTATTACAAAATCTACAACCATCACCATGATAAAGCTCAATGCTATCTCGACCACTACCTAAATATTTTTCTAAATTAGTATCAACTAAAGCATCTTCATTATGAGTCTTACATTCAGCACATACAGTTCGTACTAGTCGTTGAGCAACAACGCCTAATACTGAGGAAGCCACTAAAAATGGTTCGATTCCCATATCTATTAACCTTGATAAAGCCCCTGCTGCTTCATTGGTGTGTAATGTACTCAATACTAAGTGCCCAGTTAAAGCAGCATGGATAGCAATATTAGCAGTCTCCTTATCACGAATCTCCCCAACCATTACAATATCAGGGTCCTGACGAAGTATTGAACGTAATCCACTAGCAAATGTAAGTCCTGCTTTAGGGTTAGTCTGTACCTGATTAATCCCTTCTAATCTGTATTCTACTGGATCTTCTACTGTAATAATATTCTGATCTTCTGTATCCAAAGAGCTCAAAGCAGAATAAAGAGTCGTCGTCTTTCCACTACCGGTTGGCCCTGTTATTAATACCATACCATGTGGTTGCTTAATCATCTTTTCAAAAGAAGATTGGTGCTCTGGTAAGAATCCTAGCTTATCGATACTTAACATTAAGTTACTCTTATCTAAAATTCTAATAACAACTTTTTCTCCTTCTACTGTAGGTAAGACAGAAACTCGTAAGTCTACCTCTCTATCTTTCACTACCATCTGCACTCTACCATCTTGCGGCAACCTTCTTTCGGCTATATCTAAATCAGCCATAATCTTAATTCTAGAGACTAAAGCAGAATGAGTATGCTTAGGAATAGTCATCTCATTATGTAAGATACCATCTACTCTATATCTTACTCTAATCTCTTCTTCTTGTGGTTCAATATGAATATCACTAGCCCGTAATTTAATACCTTCAGTAATAATATTATTTACTAATCTTACTACTGGCGCTTCTTCTACCATCTGTCGTAAACGATCAACTTCTATATCTGAGCTATCATCACTACCAACCTTTGCATTAATATCTTGGACAAACTCATTAACTACATCCTCACTACCAAAATACTGTTCAATAGCATAGTCCACATCTGATTCACTAGCGATCACCGGCATTACTTCACACCCGGTCTTAAGACGAATATCATCGATAGCCATCACGTCTAAAGGATCTGCCATAGCTACTGTCAAGTTATCTCCTCGTCTTTTAATTGGAATCGCCTTATGCCTTTCAGCTAATGCTTGTGGAACCATATTAATGACATCTGGATCAATAATATGCTGTTTTAAATTAACATGAGGTATCCCTAACTGGTATTCTAGAGCTTCCATAACATCCTGTTCAGTAACTAGCTTCATCTCTTTTAAAACTGCACCTAAACGCTTATTACCACCTTTTTGTTTCTCTAAAGCCTTTTGCAGTTCTTCTTCGGTAATAAAGCCAACTTCAACTAAGATATCTCCTAGTCTTTTCTTTTTAATCATATATACCACCCATTTATTCTTAGGATAACCTTAACTTTTACATTCTTATAATATCCTTGTAACATCTTTCACTAATATATTTCTAGACTAGTCAGCAATCCCCTGCATTCTACCTTGATTTTCCTCATTTTCTCCTAAATTTACAATTTGGTTCCAAATACTATCTTTCATAACTTTTGTTGGAGCATCTTTGCCACTCCAAATTTCTAAAGCTATTGCACCTTGATAAACTAACATTCCTAAACCACCTATGGTCTTAGCTCCTACTTCTTTAGCAGCTTTTAACAAGGTAGTTTCCATAGGATTATAAACTAAGTCAGCTACTACTAATTCTTTATGTAATAACTCTGGTGCAATAACTGGCTCAACTTCACAGTTAGGGTGCATACCAATAGGAGTCGTATTTACTATTAAATCTAAATCATCCATTACTTGCTGTAAGTCTTTATTTACCAAAGGCAATGCTTCAACCAAGTTTAATTCTAAGTTATTATTAATATCTTTAACTAAAGAATCGGCCTTTTCAAAGGTGCGATTAGCTACATATAAATCACTAACACCTTCTAAACTCAACTGAAAACCGACTGCTCTTGCAGCTCCACCGGCTCCAATTATTAGCACCTTCTTATCTTGTGGCTTAAACCCTTCTTCTACTAATGACTTAACAAAACCACGACCATCAGTATTATAACCAATTAATTTACCATTCTCATTCTTAACTGTATTAACTGCCCCAATTAATTCAGCTTCCTTAGAAATTTCATCTAAATAGGGAATCACAATTTCTTTATGAGGAATCGTTAAGTTAACTCCTTTTATATTCAACGCTCTTATCCCGTCTATCGCTGCTTCTAACTCCTTTGGGTGCACTTCAAAAGGTAGATATAGATAGTTAATATCCAATTTTTCAAAAGCAGCATTATGCATTATAGGAGAAAAAGAATGTTCTACCGGATATCCAAATAAACCTACAACCTCTGTATCTACCAAATTAGTTACTCCTAATCTATTCATCTTAACCCTCCAAGTTTAATCTTCACTTTATAAACTTATATGAGCGATAGCAAAATCCTTTATTTTTTTCAATTAAATTGATATTTTAGTAATTAAATAGAAATATCATTCTTATAATTTCTTCAAAACATCTACCACATAATCAACCTCATTGCTTGTCACATCTTTATTAGTTACGGCCCTAATTAACCCTGGTCCAAAGTAAGTCATCTTAACTCCATGGTCATTAAATTTTGCTAAAAGCTCTTCGGTTTCGTAGACTTCATTATCCACTTTTAGAATAACAAAATTAGTATTTACAGCTTCAACACCAATACCATCTAATTTGCTTTCAGCAATCCCTTGCGCTAATTGCTCGGCTAACTTATGATCTTCTTCTAATCTATGAACCATCTCTTCTAATGCTACAATACCAGCAGCTGCTATAACACCAGCTTGTCTCATCCCTCCACCTAACATCTTTCTATTCTTTCGCGCTTGATCAATAAAATCTTTAGAACCAGCTAAGATAGAACCAACCGGTGCTGCTAATGCTTTAGACAGACAGAACATTACCGAATCTACTTCTTCAACTAACTTCTTAACATCAATCTCTAATTCCAAAGCTGCATTAAAAATCCTAGCTCCATCTAAATGGACCGGCACACTATATTCTTGCGCTACTGAACAGACTTGATCAATCCTTTCCTTGACAATAGCAACTCCACCACCACGATTATGAGTATTTTCCAAACAGATCAAGCCTGTCTCCGGATAATGGATATTCTCATCTCTAATTGTAGCCTTAACCGCTTCTGGAGAAAAGATACCGCTACTATCATCTAAAGTCCTAGCTTGTACATTAGATATTCTAGCCAAACCACCTACTTCATAATAGAAAATATGTGATTCCTGACCTAAAATAATTTCATCTCCTGGTTTTGTATGAGTCATTAATGCAATTTGATTACCCATTGTGCCACTCGGCACAAACAAGGCAGCTTCTTTACCTACTATTTCAGCTGCTAACTCTTCTAAACGATTAACAGTTGGATCTTCTCCGTATACATCATCACCCACTTCTGCCTTAGCCATAACCTCTCTCATTTTCGGTGTTGGTTTAGTAATAGTATCACTTCTTAAATCAACTACTTGCATATTAATTCACTCCCTCTTTTAAAGTTCAATTTACAATTGACTATTGACAATTAAAACCTAAGCCTTAACCTAAGCCTTTGCCTCAACCTTACTCCAAATTTTCTTAAAATTGACTTCAGCTAATAACATCCCAACTACTATCAATCCACCACCCCAATAACCTCTTGTAGTGATAATCTCACCTAAATATAGATATGCAAAAATTGCCCCGACTACTGGTTCCATAGAAAATATAATTGCTGTTCTTGTTGGTGTAGTAAAAGTCTGAGCTTTATTTTGAATAACAAAAGCTAAAGCTGTACCTAAAATCGCCATATAAGCTATTCCAAACCAAATATTCGGATTAGAAACAGCTACATAACTTCCTTCTAATAAAGTACTAATTACACTTAATACTGCCACCGTTGCAATCTGGATAATTGCTAAAAGAATTGAATCTCTTTTTTTAACATACTTATCAACTAATAAGATATGTAAAGCCAAAGAAAAAGCACAACTCAAAACTAATAAATCACCAAAATTAAAAATAAATTGTCCAGTAAAGGTTAATAAAGCTAAACCGATAGTAGCTAAGATTACTCCTAGCCAGGTCATAAATGACGGCATCTTCTTAAAGATTATAGCTGAAAGTAACGGAACTAAAACTACTGCTAAACCAGTAATAAAACCGGCCTTAGAAGCAGTTGTCAACTTCAATCCTGTAACTTGAAAAGCATAACCTCCAAATAAAAAAATCCCAGCTAATACACCCAGCTTTATTGTTTCCCAATCTAAATTTCTTAACCTTTTATTGAATATTAAACATAATACCAAAGTAGCAAGACTAAATCTCAAAGCTAAAAAATAAAAAGGGGTTATAGTATTAAAGATACCTTTCATGATTGCAAAAGTAGTCCCCCAAACTACAACTACAAATAACAAAGCCAAATCTGCTCTTATCCTCTTTTTAAAACTCACTGCTTGGTGTCTCTCCATCTTCTCTCCACTCCATTTCTCCTTGACAATATCCTCTAGTTCGACTTAAGCCTTAACCTAACTTAGTATATGTCCAATTCTTTAAAACTTTTTGAGATCTTAATTTTCTCAACCTCAACCTTGACCTTGACCTGTATTTTCTGGGCTTCACTGTCTCGCCCAGCCTAAACATCAAGGCTCCTTACAGGCAAAGCCTGACGCGAATAAATTCTGCCGCAGCCTATGATAGACTCTGCTTCTAGTTTGGAAGTCTTTTCTGGGCTTCACTGTCTCGCCCAGCCTAAACATCAAGGCTGGTCGCAAGCCTATGATAGACTCTGCTTCTAGTTTGGAAGCTCTTTTCTGGGCTTCACTGTCAACTGTTAACTGTTAAAAGACCCTCATTCTTACTCGCAACTATCCTACTATATAAGTAAGTAATTACTGTAGCTAAAACCAATCTACTGCCTAACATAATTACTCCATTACCACCAATAGCTACAAATAATAAGGTGTCTTCAACCACTGCATGACAGACAACTAAAAAGATGGCCATAATAACTAACTTATCTTTTGGCATATTCTCTTCTTCTGCTGTCTGAATTATTACTCCTGCCCCATAAGCTAAACCAAATATCTGTCCAACCAATAAAGGTAGACTCATTTTTGACGGCAAATCAAAGATTTTAACTAGTGGTGCAAAAAAATCAGAAACTTTATCTAGAATGCCTAAATCTTTACCTACTTCTAAAGCCATCATTAATGGAAAAATAATCATTGCTAACTTTATAACTGCATCTATACTACCTCCCACAATTTCTTCTATAATTTGATTCCAGGGCATAATCCTCATCTCCTTTAATTTTTTCTATTTATATTAATCTTATAACAATATGTTAAGTAAAAATCCCGCTATTAAAGAAAGACTAATTCTTAAAACCACTAATAATGTCGTCTTAATTTTAAGCTGTTTAATAATCGCCGTTTCAATAAGCAAACTATGAGAAAGCCCTAGCATTGTTCCTAAGATAGTTACCGCCCGCGGAGATAAATCGAGACTAGTAATTACTGCAAGCGCAGCATATATATTTAAGAAGTAACCGCTAATTAAAGCCATAATCGCTTCTCCTGGCAAACCTAAATATCCCATCAAAGGAGTCATCCACTTTGAAATAACTTCAATAGCGGGAGTATACTTTAAAATGGTTACTACTGCATAGACTGGAATCATGATCTTTATTAACGTTAAAAAAGTGTTCAATCCCTTTTGTAAACCTCGTTTAATAGTATTAGTTTGTAACATCTAATTCCCCCTTTTTATAACAGGATAATTATTATCTATTTTAAAAATTGAATTTTACTTCACAATAAATAAAGTTACCTTCAGCCTATAAGTATAGACTAAAGGTAACTATGATAATCATTTGCATTTATTACAATCCTCACATTTCTTTAGTAGAACAGCAAAACAACGAGGACACCTTAAACTTTCTAGTTCTTCTATATTAACTTTTACACCACATTGAGGGCAAGTAATAGACTCTTCTTCCTCTTTCAATTCACAATTATCCTTTGCAAACATTTTATTTCATCCTTTATTCTTTATATTAAAACTTGAGCAACTAAGCCTCCCACAGTGAAGGCAGTTATCCAACTTCCTAACCAGATTAAAACCGCTTCTTTCCAATTTCTCTCTTTAAAGATAATCATCATCGCTGCTATACACGGTACAAATAAAGTAATAGTAATTAACGAAACTAAAGTCTGTTCAGGTGATAGGGCTAAGCCAGTTAGACCAGCAGCTCCAAAGTCTCTTCTTACGATACCCATAATGAAAGCTACTGCTGCTTCCTTAGGTAGTTTCAACCAACTAACAGTAATTGGGGCTACAAAGTTTTGAATCGCCACTAACCAACCCTGAAGCTTCATAACACTAATAATTAATGCTCCTAAAGCAAAGATAGGCCCTGCCTCTTCAACAAACATCCGTGCTTTATTAAATGTCTTTGTCATTACATTACCAATTCTCGGCATTCTTAAAGGTGGTAAGTCAATTAATAAATCTGTAGAATCACCTGGTAACACAGCATGTAACATAGTACCCGCTATAATAAAGACAACAAAAATAACCGTTGTATATAATAATAAAGCACTAAAACCTAAAGGCGCAATTAATCCAGCTATAACTCCTAGCTGTGCCGAACAAGGAATTGCTAATCCTAATAAGAAAGTAGCAATAATTCGTTCTCGCTTAGATCCTAATAATCTAGTAGTAATTGTAGCCATAGTTACACAACCAAAACCTAAAATTAATGGTATAACTGCTCTTCCATTTAAACCTAACTTAGTTAATACTCTATCTACTAGCGTAGCTACCCGAGGAAGATAACCGGAATCTTCCATCAAAGATAAGAAGAAATAGAATCCAATAACTAACGGAAGTAATAATCCTAGCGTATAAGTAACTGTCATAGTTAAAACTCCAAATTCACCTATTAAAATAGTCCCTAATGCAGACTCTGCAGATATCACTTTAGTCACTATGCCTCGAATGAATGGCTCATACATCCCAGCAAAGACTGTCCCTTCGGTGAAATCTACTACTGTTTGAGCAATAAAGACTCCTACTAATTGGTACATAGCATATAAAACTAAAAGTAAAATTGGAATTCCTGTAAGCGGTTTAACCATCAAACGTCCTAACATATTTTTAAAGGAATTCTTATTCTCATTACGAGTGACTACTTGATCAATAATCTTATTTACTCGTTTTCTTCTTTCTTTATATATACTCTCTCTTTCTCCTGGTACATCTATTCCATGCCTATCTGCTACATTAGGGTCGTCTTCTAAGATTAACAATGCTTCTGGACGACTATCTACTTTACCTCTCACTCTTTCTATCTTTTGTTGTAATTGCTGATCAGTCTTACCTACTCTCGCCTCACTAAGAGCTTCTTTAACATCATTTAAGCCAATCCCTTTCGGTGCTATCGTAGGCACAACCGGTACTCCTAAAGTTTTTTCAAGCTTTTTAATGTCAATTTCTAAACCATTCTTCTCTGCTTCATCCATCATGTTTAAAGCAACAACTACCGGAATACCCATATCTATAATTTGTTGAGTTAAAAATAAATCTCTTTCTAAGTGAACAGCATCAACTATATTTAAGACTACATCTGCTTCCATAATTACATCTCTAGCTACAATTTCTTCATCATTGAAAGACGAAACACCATACACACCTGGAGTATCAATAACTATATCTCCTTCATATTTACCATAACTAATATCCAATGTCGTCCCTGGAAAATTAGAAACATCAACATAAACACCAGTTAATTCATTGAAGAAGATAGATTTACCTACATTAGGATTCCCAGCTAAAACAATTCGTTTGGCACCCTCAGGAACTTCAATAGTATCAACGACTTCATGACAATGTCCTGCCATTAGTAATCTACTCCTTCATTAACTAACTTAACTTCTATCCTCTTAGCTAAATCATAACCAACCGCAATCTCTTGTAAATTCTTCTTTAAAATAACCGGCCCCCGTGGCACCCTAGTGTAACATTCTACTTTTGAGCCTTCAGAAATTCCAAAACGAAGTGTCTGTGCACGCACAATTTCATCAGGAATTGAAATAATCTCTATATCTTGACCTTTTTTAGCTTGATCTAAGGTCATCCCTATCTCCTCCTTGGTTATAAGAATAATAATCTTTTTCACTAAGTAATAAAATTATTATGTAAAATCCCCTTAAATTATTAATCTCTTCACAAGAATTATTATTACATAATTCTTATTTACATTTATATTATATTCCAATTGATTATCATTGTCAAACCAAAAAGTGATAAACTACTTTAAAAAACCAGTAAAATCTAAAGTCTTATAGATTGAGGACCAAGCTCTTCTTGAAAATAATATAGGAATATCTTTTGATTTAGCTTTTGCTTTCATAGCATCAGAAAGATTATGACTTACATAATCTGTTAATACTAAAACTAAATCCGTTTGTAACGGTAGCTTCCAATTAACTTGTGACTTCTTTCTACCACTGATATGCATAATTTTATCAAAACCGACTGAATCTAACTTGTTCGGTATCTTGCCTAACCTATCTCCGCCAACAACTAAGATTGACATAATAATCACTCCTTTTCATAATATTGATAATCATTATCATTGATTTAGAAATAAAAAGGCTATTGGCAGTTCCCACAATAGCCATAAAATTTAATTCTATGGTCAGAAACAATAAAGTTATGTTCTTTTTCAATATCCTCTTCAAATTCTTCTAAAATATAATCATTAAATTCCGTGATTTCACCGCACTTCACACAGATTAAATGATGATGATGATCTTCCCCATGATCTAATTCATATCTACGACAATTATCATCAAAATTCAATTGATGAATAACTCCTAATTCAGAAAACAATTCCAGAGTTCGATATACTGTAGCTAAACCGATACCTGGATTAGCTTCTTTCACTTTAGCATAAATCTCTTCAGCACTCAAATGTTTCCCTTCATTATTCATTATAATCTTTAAGATAAGTTTTCTTTGCGAAGTCATCTTATAATTATTAACAGATAGCTTTTCCTGAACTTCCTTAACATCAACAGTCATATTTTCACCCACTATATTAAATTATTTCATTATATAAATATTATATCGCAAGAGATTATCATTGTCAAATTATAGCTTAGCAGCGTACTCTTCTATTTCCAATTCTGTTGATAGGTGATCCAAAAGTTCAGTTGCTGTCTTACCATCATAAACAACCTCCGTTGTTAACTCAGCTAAAGGAGCTAATACAAAAGCACGTTCATGAAAACGCATGTGAGGAATAGTTAGTCGCTCAGTATTAACCTTGCGTTCACCAAATAGAATAATATCTATATCTATAGTTCGAGGTCCCCAACGAATATCTCTAACCCTTTCTAAATCTAATTCTACTTTCTGTATATAATCTAACAATTCAATAGGATTTAAGAAAGTTTCAACTTTTACAACTAGATTTAAAAAATCTGGCTGTTCAGTATAACCGACTGGATCTGTCTGATATATCGATGAAACCTTCTTCAACTCAATCGCCTTATTATCTTTTAATTTAATAATAGCATCTCTCAAATACTCTTCCCTATCGCCTAAATTAGAGCCTAAACTAAGATACACTACTTCCACACCTATCTACTCCTCTCTATCTCTACCTCAACCCACTCTAAAACACCAGGAATAGGCACTTCAGGTTTTTTGACTACTACTTTTATTATTTCTAGAGTTTTAAATTCAGCCAATAATTTATCAGATATTTTCTCAGCTACTGTTTCTATTAAATCATAAGCTTTACCTTCCACTATCTCTTTTACTTCATCATAAACTTCAGCATAATTAATAGTTTTCTTTACTTGGTCACTTCTTCCTGCTTCTTTTAAATTAGTCTTTAGAGTTAGGTCAATAATGAACCGTTGACCTAACTCTTTCTCTGCTTCCATTACACCATGATAACCATAAAATTCTAATCCTTTTAAACGAATATAATCAGCCATTTTTATCTCCTTACCATTGCATCTGTCATTTTTGCTACTCTAGCCATCTCTTTCACATCATGAACTCTAACTATATCTGCACCATTAGCAATCCCAATACTGACTGTAGCTCCTGTTCCTTCTACTCGCTCCTCAACCGGTAGATTTAAAGTATTACCAATCATAGATTTCCGTGAAGTCCCTAATAAGATCGGTTGTCCTAAACTTTTAAATTCACCTAATCGCTGCATTATTTCCAAATTGTGGTCAGTAGTCTTCCCAAAGCCGATACCGGGATCAATAATAATCTTATTCTTCTCTAATCCTGCTTCTAAAGCAGTATTTATACTTTCTTGTAAATACTCTAAAATCTCTGAAATCAAGTCATCATAACTTGGGTTTTTTTGCATCTCCTTAGGCATCCCTTGAGTATGCATAACTATCACTGGAGCCCCATATTCAGCAGCAACTTTAGCCAATTCTGGCTCTGCCTTAAAACCAGTTACATCATTAATGATATGTGCACCAGCTTCTAATGCCGCTCTTCCAACTTTACTTTTATAAGTATCAATTGAGATTGGTACATCTATCTCATCTGTTAAACGCTCAA
The DNA here is from genome assembly GCF_900114655.1 of Candidatus Frackibacter sp. WG13. Taxonomy (GTDB): domain Bacteria; phylum Bacillota; class Halanaerobiia; order Halobacteroidales; family Acetohalobiaceae; genus Frackibacter. The sequence continues at coordinate 13,055 of NZ_FOTT01000014.1, read as the reverse complement.
TTGCTGGTATTACTCTCTCTAGTTCATCTTCTAATGGTAAAGGGTCAGAACCAGGCCGTGTAGATTCTCCACCAATATCAATAATATCAGCCCCATTGGCTACCATCTCTTTGGCATGTTTAACTGCTATATCTAATTGATCAAATTGTCCTCCGTCAGAAAAGGAATCAGGAGTTACATTTAATATTCCCATCACATATGTCTTTTTTCCAAAGTCGAATTGGTAACCAGGTCCAGAAATTGATTTTAATTTATCTTCATAATTAGCTAAAGTTTTCTTAATTAAATTACCTATCTCTTTAAGACCAAACGGCTGTAGTTTTAAGACCTTCGCCACTTTCTTATAAGTGGTCTTTGTACCCATTAAGATCATATCTGTCTCTTCCACTTTTAAACTTCCAGCTGCTCGCGGTAAGGCGGCTTCTCCATCTTTAGCTAACATTTCTTGTTTTAAGATTAGGGCTGCTCTTAAAGGTACATCTTTCAATTTAATTGTATAATATTGTGACTTAGGTGCCATAATACCTAAGCCTTCTTTATCCGTCCCTAATTCTTCTAATTCAGCTTCAAATTTAGTTTGATCCTTAATCTCTAACACCCTTGCTAACTGCATTAATAGTTCCTCCTTAAAGATATTTTTAGTATTAATTAAATTTTTAATATTCGATAATAGGATTTTTGATACTCTTACATTTGTGACGTGCTAAACAGGCATGACAATCTCTAGATAGATTATCAGCCCGGGAGATTAGATTACCTAAAAGTGATTTATTACCATTGCTTTCTCCTCTATGTTCTCTAATTGCTCTTAATATTATTCTTTGCTCTAAATCTACAAATCCATGATCTATTAAGAGACCTTCAGCCAAATCCGCACTCACTTGTGCATGGTCCTGACCGGTATCGTACTCTTTCCAACGACCAATATCATGTAAGATAGCAGCTGTATAAATTATTTCCTGTACTTTAGAATCTTCTTGTAGCTTCCAAATGTTAATTAACTTATCCTTTAAATTCTGCTCTAACATTAACAGATAGGCAATGCGCCCCACATTAATAAAGTGGGACCAATTATGTCTACAGAATATTCTTTCTCTTTCGCGTTGTTTAATCTTAGTTAAATATTGTTTATACTTTATATCACCTATTAACTTATTTAACCTCTCCATCTAATCACTACCTTACAATCAATAATATTCTAAATTTTAATACTATATCTAACTTATTCGAGAAAAATTCTTCTTTACCTGCATCTTCTGCTAAAAAGAAAAAGTATAATTTGCTATATAAGAGCAAAGTCAATTTACCCACAATTTGAAATTAAGTATAATTTTCTATACGACAAATAAACCACTAGCTAATAATTTATCAACTAGTGGCTTGTTCTAACATCTCTTTAATTATAGAATCTATTTCCTTTAATATTAGATTATACCTTTTGACCAAAGGATAAGATAACTTAGTCCCCCAATCAGTCTTAAACGGTTCTACAGTTATTAAAAGCAATTCTTCTAAGATTCTTGCTTTAGCAGGTGTTATCTTTAAGTAATTTAACTTACCGGGAGTTACAATTGTCTCTGCTGTCTCTAAAACTATTATTCGCTTTGCTACTATATCTTCTAATAGTTCAAATAAACACTGCCCATCTAACCCTCCATTAATAAATTTAACTGATTTCTGATTAAAACGATATTGCAGACTTTCTAAAAGATGGATACTAACCCCTCTATCTTGCTGACGAATATCACCAATACCTATCACTGCTAATTCATAGGTCATCTCTTTATCTACTCCTTAACAGTTATCTCTATTATCAATTATTTCCTATACTAAACTAATTTATGTGTTTTTATCTAATTTCTTAACCGATGTTATTCTTTTCTTATAGACTATTACTCCTTTGACATCTTATCAGATTCTAACTCTTTATCGTCTGAAAGTGTAAACCGATTAATTTTACAATCTAACTCATCAACCTTATTATTTAAAACTTTAGCTAACTCGGAAACCTCATCAGCGGAGGTAGTCTGTTCTTCAGCCAAAGCTAAATTCTCTTGTGCACCAGCAGCTGTCTGTTCAGCTACAGCGGTTATCTCATTAACCGATGAAGCAACTTGTTGTGTATTAGCCGACTGTTCTTCAGCACCACTAGAAATATCTTCAATCATAGCTACTGTACCTTCCATGAATTCCATAATATTCCTCAATGTTTCTCCAGCTTCATTAGCTAACTCTTCACCTTCGGTTACTTCCTTAGTTCCTTCTTCAATAGCATTCACTGCTTCATCTGTTTCAGATTGAATTTCATTAATAATATCCGTAACTTTTTCAGCCGATTCCCGTGACTCTTCTGCTAACTTTCTAACTTCATCAGCAACTACAGCAAAGCCTTGTCCATGTTCACCAGCCCTTGCGGCTTCAATCGCAGCGTTTAAAGCTAATAAGTCAGTCTGTTTAGCTATATTAGAGATTATCTCAATAATTTCTCCTATCTGATTTGATTTTTCTCCTAATTTATAAACTACTTCTGCCGAGTCTTCAACAGTATTTTGAATTTTATTCATCTTATTGATTACTTTACTTACTGCTTCATCACCTGCTTGTGCTCTATCTAGAGTATCAATTGCCTTATTTTGAGCATGTTCAGCTTGAGCTGCAGTTTCTTCAGTAACTGAAGAAATCTGACTCATAATTTCAGAAATCTCTCCTAATTGAGTCGACTGTTTCTCAGCTCCTTGAGCCATTTCATCGGTAGTATAACTTGCCTGCTTCGAAAGCATGCTAGCTTCTTCAGATATACTAGATAATTTAGTAGAAACATTCGCTACTTCATCACTAGTATCAGCCGCATCTTTAATTAAACATACAATCTGGTCCAACATACGGTTAAAACTGGCACCTAACTGACCTAACTCATCTTCACGACCATTAAAATCAACTCTAGCAGTTAAATTGCCTTCTTCCGCTTCTTCAATAATATTAAATAACTCATTAATTGGTTCTGTAATATGTCTAGTCACAAAAACAGCACCAATACCCATTACAGCAATAGCTAATATACTTAAAAATAGTATTATTCTACCAACACGCTGAGCTGAGGCCGTCATGTCATCAATATAACAACTAGTTACAATTATCCAATCTAAAGCAGGAATATAACTGTAAGTTGCATATTTTTCTTCTCCTTGCCAATTATAATAAATTTCTCCTTCTTTCTTCTTTAATATCTCATTAACAAATTCATATCCAGCAATATTTTCTCCTTCTTTGCTCGGGTGAAAGACTAAATCCCCTTCTTTATCAATTATATATGTATAACCACTTTTGCCACGTTCAGCAAAGTTACTTTGATTGCTTTTTTGAATGCGAGCTTTAATTTCATTCTTTATATTAGAGGCATCTTCCTTTCTTTCCTCAAATTCATCAACTATATGTTCATATAACTCATGATTAATCGCATTTAAAATCATTTCTGATGACTCTCGTAGCTCAGTTTTTGTTATTCGATAAGCAAAACCTCCTAGAACTAATAACCCAATTAAACCGACTATCCCTGAAAAGAAAAGAGTTTTAAATAAGAGATTTTTGGTTATCATCTTTTTAATTTTTGTTATTAATTTCACATTCATATGACAGTCCTCCCTCTTGATTTGCTACTGGGGATATTATAATATTTTTGAATTAATTGGAAAAATAAATATATTAATTACATCACTTCTATATAAAAAATTCTACATAAAATTACGAAACCCTTTATTTTATTAGAAAAGAAGTTTTATTTCTTTACAGCATTTAAAGCAGCAACCTGTCCTTCACCAATTGCCTTTGCTACCTGTAATGGTTTTCCTGTGCAGTCACCAGCAGCATAAACTCCTTCTAAATTTGTTTTAAAATCACTGTCAATCCTAATAAAGCTACCTTCTAACTCTAAACCAGAAATAATCTCGTCAGTTGGCACTGTCGGCCGTAAAATAAATACCCCATCTACATCTAGACTTCTATTCTCTAATACTAACTTATTAACTAAATTGTCACCTTCAATCACTTTTGGCTTCTCTTCAATAATTTCTACTCTATTATCTAACTCGGAAAGGTCTCCATCGTATCGAGGAATAAAATAAGTATTAGCTGCTAGATCAGCCATGAAATTAGCCTCTTCTAAACTGCCTTCTGAATAACCAATTATTGCTACCTCTTTATCTCTATATAATTGTCCATCACAAGTGGCACAATAACTAACACCCTGTCCTAAAAAGTCAGCCTCTCCCTTAATCTGCGCTTTATTATTGACGCCGGTCGTTAAAATTATCTTATCTGCTTTATACGCCTCTTGATTAGTTGTTAAAGAAAAATATTCTCCCATAGAATAGATCTGTACTATCTTCTCCTTTATTACATCTATTTCTAGCTTATTTATATGATCGATAAAGCTATTAACTAATTCTTGTCCATTAACATCATAAAATCCTAAATAATTATCTACATGGGGAGCCGTTAGAATCTTTCCACCTAACTGTTGGCTTTCAAAGATAACTACATCTTTATTCCGAATCTTTACGTTAACCGCTGCTGACATACCAGCCGGTCCCCCACCAATAACTGCTACTTCAAAATGATCTTGTTCACTCATTTTTCTACCACTCCTAACTCTCTAAAATTTTTATAACCTTTTTTAATTATTATTCATCTTGTTGTATTCTTTAAATATCTACACTTATTTTCTCTTTATCTTTAAATTTTATTAGATATAATTAGTTTAATCTCCTTTTTCTCTTCTTAAAAAATCAAATTATAATCTTAAACTAATCACTTGATATCGAAAAGTCAATATGTTACAATAGGAAAAATATCTGAGATAATTTATAAAGTAGCGAGGAGGGAGTTTCTTGATTTGGAATAAAGAAGATGAACAAATGAGTAGAGAAGAATTAAATGAACTACAAGTTGAACGCTTACAAGCAACAGTTAGAAAAGTATATAATAATGTTCCTTTTTACAAAAACAAATTAAATTCCGCAGGAGTTAATCCTAATGAATTAGACTCGTTAAAGGACTTATCGCGACTTCCATTTACTACCAAGGATGACTTGCGTGATAATTACCCTTTTGGTCTCTTTACTGTACCTTTAGAAGAAGTAGTTAGGATTCATTCTTCATCTGGTACTACAGGTAAACCGACCGTTGTTGGATACACACAAGAGGATATTGAAATTTGGACTGAATTGATGGCTAGAACTATGAGCTGTGGTGGAATAGGAAAAGGAGATATTGTTCAGAATGCTTTTGGTTATGGACTCTTTACCGGTGGCCTTGGAATTCACTATGGAGCTGAAAAGACAGGCGCTTCAGTAGTTCCCATCTCTGGTGGAAATACTAAACGTCAAATTAAGATTATGGAAGACTTTGGAAGTACAGCACTAATGTGTACTCCATCATATGCACTTTATATTGCAGAAATCGCTGACGAATTAGGCTTTGACATTAAAAATTCTAATCTTAAATATGGTATCTTTGGTGCTGAACCCTGGTCCGACAATATGCGCAAAGAAATTGAAAAATTATTAGGTATTAAAGCCATCGATATCTATGGCTTAAGTGAGATTATTGGTCCAGGAGTAGCTAGTGAATGTCAAGCTCAGGATGGCTTGCATATTTTTGAAGATCACTTTATTCCAGAAGTTATTGATCCTAAAACTGGTGAAGTTTTAGATTATGGCCAAAAAGGAGAATTAGTCTTTACTACTATTACTAAGAATGCTCTACCAGTCATTAGGTATAGAACTAAAGATATTTCTGTTCTACATAAAGAAAGATGTAGTTGTGGTCGTACTTTAGTAAGAATGGAACGTATTAGTGGTCGAGTCGATGATATGTTAATCATTCGCGGAGTTAATGTCTTTCCATCTCAGATTGAGAGTGTATTATTAGATATTAGCGAAACTAAACCACACTATCAATTAGTGGTTGAACGAAAAGGAAGATTAGATACCTTAGAAGTCTGGGTTGAGGTTTCTGATACCTTCTTCTCCGACGAAGTTCGCCGCTTAGAAGAATTAGAACGAAAGATTCATAATGAAATTGAAAGTGTCTTAGGAATTTCAGTCAAAGTTAAGTTAGTTGAGCAGAATACTATTCCGCGTAGTGAAGGAAAAGCAAAACGAGTAGTAGATAAACGGAAATTATAAGAAAGGGGTAGATTAACATGAAAGTAAAACAGATTTCTATCTTTTTAGAAAACAAATCTGGACGTTTAGCCGATGTTACCCATGCTTTAGGAAACAGCGATATTAACATTCGTGCTTTATCAATTGCTGATACTTCTGATTTTGGTATTTTAAGATTGATTGTTAATGACCCTACTAAAGCATTAAGTATATTAAAGGATGAAGGCTTTACCGTTAGTCAAACCGATGTTATTGCTGTTGAAGTCAGTGATAGTCCAGGAGGATTAGCTGCTGCTTTAGATGCTTTAAAGACAGAAAATATTAATATTGAGTATATGTATGCCTTTATTGAAAAATCATCTAACGATGCTTTAGTTGTCTTTAGAGTTGAAGAGATTACACGAGCAATTTCACTTCTTGAAAATGAAGGATTTAATCTATTGAGCGCTAATAAAGTTTATGAATTATAAGCAAAGAAGCCTACTAGGCAATTTCAAAACTAGTAGGCTTTAATCTATTTTCTAATGCCTTATTAAGTTAGTCATTAATGCACTCTTTGATAGCTAAATTTCTAGTTGTTACTACATTAACTCCTGTATTTAGAATATCTTCTACTACTATATCCCCTAACTTAACTGGTGCTTCTACTTCGACCTGAGCTAATATTTTCATTGCATCCTCGAGTCTTTCTTTAGGGATAGGTTGAGCAGTTTTAACTGGAACTAATGGTAACTTACCACCTTTTACTCTGACAGTAGTAGGTAAGATTCTTGTTGGATACTTAAATTCATTAATTATATACTCTTTTCCTCGTGGACATTTATTTCCACTCATCTCTACTATTTCGCCTTCCTCTATTATTAAATCTACTTTACAGCCTAAAGGACAATTAATGCAGGTTAATCTTTCTTCTTTACTCATCATCTTCACCTTCCCTAACAATATCTACTCTGACTTCACTTCCATCAGCTAAATCCTTAATAAAGTTCTGTGGTAAAGGTTTAACTAACATTTCCGCAGGTTCTACATGTCTTTCTTTTAAGCTCATTATTTCTTCACCGCCAGCACTAATGACAACTTTAACCTGCTCCATAGGTTTTGAACCCCTCATATAGAGATCGACCCGTTTACGTTCATTATCTTTAATTTCAAGCTTCTGTGGTACTATATAGCTTACATTCTCTCCAGCTGTTAGATTAATCTCTTCTTTTCGTCTATCTACGTTACCAATAATATATTTAGCAGCACTCTTACCCGCAATTCTACTCTCTTGTGTTACATAATCTACTAAATCATGAACATGAAGTACATTACCACAAGCAAAGATACCAGGTATATTTGTTTCTCTATTCTCATTTACTAGTGGACCACCAGTCTTATTATCTAACTTAACACCAGCTTCTTCTGATAGTTCGTTCTCTGGAATTAAACCTACAGATAATAATAGAGTATCACATTTGATATATTCTTCTGTCTCTTTGATAGGTTTTAAGTTATCATCAACTTGGGCTACAGTTATTCCTTCCAGGCGCTCTTTACCATGAATTTCTACTACTGTATGACTTAATTTAAGAGGAATTTCAAAGTCATCCAAACATTGAACTATATTCCGCGGCAATCCTCCTGAATAAGGAAGCAACTCTAATACCGCTTCCACTTCAGCACCTTCTAAGTGCATTCTCCGAGCCATAATTAATCCTATATCCCCTGAACCTAAGATAACTACTTCTTTACCAGGAAGGTAACCTTCCATATTAACATATCGTTGAGCAGTACCCGCCGTCATAACTCCAGCTGGTCTAGTTCCTGGAATATTAATAGCTTCCCTGGTTCTTTCTCTACAACCCATTGCCAAAATAACCGCTTGGGCTTGAATCTCTAACATACCATCATCTTTATTTACAGCATATACTCTTTTATCATCAGTTACCTCTAAAACCATTGTATTCAACTTAACATCTATCTTCTTTTCCACTACCATCTTTATGAAACGATCTGCATACTCCGGTCCTGTTAATTCTTCTTTGAACTCATGTAAGCCAAATCCATTATGAATACATTGCTGTAAGATACCACCTAATTCAAAATCTCTTTCGATAATTAGAATATCCTCTACTCCTTCTTCCTTTGCCTCATAAGCCGCTGCTAATCCAGCTGGACCTCCACCAATAACCACTAAATTATAATCTAATCTATTCATAATCTACCACCTCTGCTTGCAAAGATTGCTTTGCTGGTTCACATAGTATTTCAAAACCGCTTCCTTCCTTAGTAATCTCAGTCATTGGAATCTCTAATTCTCTAGAAATTATTTCTGCTACTCGTGGACTACAAAAACCGCCTTGACATCTACCCATCCCCGCTCTAGTTCTTCTCTTAATTGCACCTAATGTCTTAGCAGTTATCGGTCGATGAATAGCATCTACTATTTCACCTTCGGTTACTGTTTCACACCTACAGATAACCTGTCCATAACGATCATCTTCAGCAATCAATTCTGCTCTCTCTTGATGTGTTAATTCTCTAAATCTTATTGGTTCTTGACGATAAGGATCAAAATATTTTTTATCTTTTAACTCTAACCCTTCCTTTTCTAACAGCCCTACTACAAACTCACCAATAGCTGGAGCACACGAAAGTCCTGGCGATTGAATTCCAGCTACATTAATAAAGTCCTCAACTTGCTTAGAAGCTTCAATAATAAAGTCACCACTTTCAACCTCAGCTGCTCTAAGTCCAGCAAATTCAGTAATAACTCCTCGTAAAGATAAATCAGACAAAGTCTTCTGTGCACCGTTAATTACTTCATTTAGTCCATTACTAGTAGTTGCTACATCATCCTTTTTATCGATAACTTCAGCATTAGGTCCGATTAATAGGTTGCCATCTACTGTTGGAGTTACTAAGATTCCTTTACTCACTTTTGTCGGCACCTGGAAGATAACATGATTAACTTCTGAACCTTTCTCTTTATCGAATAGATAGTACTCTCCACGACGTGGAGTAATCTCAAATTCATCTATTCCTACCATTTGAGCAATCTTATCTGCATATACCCCTGCAGCATTAATCACATAGCCTGTTTTTATCTTACCTTGATTAGTCTTAACTAATTTATAATCTGTTTTAACTTTTATATCCAAAACTTCCGTTTCTAATAAGACTTCTACTCCATTCTTAGCAGCATTCTCTGCTTGGGCAATTGTCAACTCATAAGGACAGATAATTCCAGCAGTTGGAGCATAAAGGGCAGCAATTATATCTTGATTTATATTGGGTTCCAATTCATCCAATCTTTCACCCTGCACAATCTCTAAATTACTTAATCCGTTCTCTTCACCTTTCTTCTTTAACTCTTTTAATATTTTAATCTCTTCCTTTTTTTCAGCCACAACTAATGACCCTATTCTTTTAAAAGGAACATTTAGTTCTTTAGCTACTTGATCAAATAACTCATTCCCTCTAACATTTAATCTCCCCTTTAACTTTTCAGGGTCAGCGTTATAGCCAGCATGGATAATACCACTATTAGCCTTACTAGTCTCCGAAGCCACATCCGCTTCCTTCTCAACCAATATCACATCTACATCATAACGCGATAACTCTCTCGCAATTGCAGTGCCAGTGACTCCACCACCGATAATTAAAATATCTGTCTCTTGCATCAGATAATACCTCCTTATTATAGTCCCAAAATATTTATTTAGATAAAATTTTTCTTAAAATAAATAAATGCCACATTCAAGAACTAACTAGGTATAGTACCCCCTAGATTCTTAAATGTGGCATCTCTTATTTTCTCGCCAAATTTTATATTATATTGTATATCTTAATTTTATAACAACCATCTACTTTATGCAAGGTTTATTATAGAAAAATTAGATTTTAGCATGATTAATTATCATCTTCCTCTACTTCTTCCCAATCCATAGCACGTTTGACAGCTTTCTTCCAGCCTGCATATAATTTTTCTTTCTTCTTTTCTTCCATCTTTGGCTCAAAAGTTCTATCAACTCTTCTTTTGGCTAGAATTTCATCTTTATCTTCCCAATATCCAACTGCTAAACCTGCTAAGTAAGCTGCTCCTAAGGCAGTTGTCTCTGTAACAATCGGTCTTTCAACTCCACTACCTAAAATATCAGCTTGGAACTGCATTAAGAAATCGTTAGCTGCTGCCCCACCATCAACTCTTAACTCTTTTAATTCTAAGCCTGAATCAGCCTCCATTGCCTCTAATACATCTCGGGTTTGATAAGCTAGTGATTCTAAAGTAGCTCTAATAAGATGATTACGATTTGTTCCTCGTGTCAAACCAACAATAGCACCACGAGCATACATATCCCAATAAGGAGCTCCTAACCCAGTAAAAGCTGGTACAACATAGACTCCATCAGTACTATCCACCTTAGTTGCAAAGTATTCAGAATCTGGTGACTCATTAATTATATTTAATTCATCTCTTAGCCACTGTACTGCTGCTCCCGCGACAAAGACACTACCTTCTAAAGCATAATTTACTTCACCATCTAATCCCCAAGCAATTGTTGTTAGTAGGCCATTTTCAGAAGTAACAGCTTCTGTACCTGTGTTCATCAACATAAAACAACCAGTTCCATATGTGTTCTTCGCCATTCCTGCTTCATAACATCCCTGTCCAAAAGTAGCCGCCTGTTGGTCACCAGCAATACCAGCAATCGGTACGTTCTTACCAAAGAAATGATAGTCAATAGTCTCACCATAAACTTCACTACTAGACTTAACCTCTGGCAACATAGATTCTGGAATCTCTAAAATATCAAGTAACTCTTCATCCCATTCTAAATCATGAATATTATAGATTAGAGTCCGAGAAGCATTAGTATAATCAGTTACGTGTACTTCTCCACCGGTTAACTTCCAAATCAACCAACTATCTATCGTCCCAAAAAGAAGCTGTCCTTTTTCTGCTTTTTCCCGTGCTCCAGCTACATTATCTAAAATCCACTTAATCTTAGTACCTGAAAAATAAGCATCTACTACCAAGCCAGTCTTATTTCTAATCTTTTCTTCTAGGCCTGCCTCTTTTAACTCATCACAAATGCCTGCTGTTCTTCTATCTTGCCAGACAATAGCATTATGGATCGGCTTACCAGTTTCTATATCCCAAACTACTGTCGTCTCTCTTTGATTCGTAATGCCAATACCAGCAACCTGTTCGGCTTTAATATCAGCCTGAGCTAAAGCATCAGCAACTACGCCAATAGTAGTTCCCCAGATCTCATTAGCATCATGCTCTACCCAACCCGGTTTCGGATAAATCTGCTTAAACTCCTTTTGAGCTTGATTAACTGCTTCTCCTGCTTTATTAAAGATAATAGCTCTCGAACTAGTGGTTCCTTGATCAATAGATAAAATATATTCTTTCACTTGATTACTCCCCTTTCTTTTCTTGCTTTATTTCTCTTAACAATTACACTCCGAAATCTACCATCATCATGACATTAGAAACCTTAAGTCCACATCTGTAAAAAGAATTGATAGATAAATGCTCCTAATACCCCTCCAATGATCGGACCGATTATCGGTACTATTAATCCATAATCCCAATCTGAACCTCTTTTACCAGGAATAGGTAGTATAGCATGAGCAATTCTTGGTCCTAAATCTCTAGCTGGGTTAATCGCATAACCTGTAGGACCGCCTAAACTTAAGCCTAATGACCATACTAAAAATCCTACTAATAATGCTCCTAAAGCTCCCACTTCATTATTACCATTTGTAATGCCCAACACTCCCATAACTAACATAGCTGTACCTATAATCTCAGTAATCATATTCCACGGAATATTTCTGATCGCTGGTCCCGTTGAAAAGACCGCTAATTTACCATCTGCATCATCAGTAGCAGCAAAATGATCTTTATAGGTTAAATAGACTAATACTGCTCCTGTAAATGCTCCTAATACTTGAGCAATAATATACCCTGGCACTAAACTCCAAGAAAATTTACCAATCGCAGCTAAACCAACAGTTACCGCTGGATTAATATGAGCACCACTTACCCAACCAGTTACATAAACAGCCATTGCCACTGCTAAACCCCAACCTGTTGCAATAACAATCCAGTCACTACCTTCACCTTTTGACTTTTTCAAGACTACATTAGCTACTACTCCATCTCCTAATAAAATTAAAATCATCGTTCCTAAGAATTCAGCAGCATACATTCCCATATTTGATACCATTAAAATTCCTCCCTTTAATTATTGTATCCTTTCTAAAACTTAATAATTTAAGATTTACCCTCCCTTCTTTTGTATTTTACATAATTTGACAGTTATTAAATATAAAAAAGTCCCATTTAGTCACTAAAATTTCGTCCACCAAAATAGACGTACTACTGCCTATAAATAGATAGAACTCTACCTTCAGTGACTAAATAGGACTTTCTCCTCTTCTCTATCCTATCTAATCCAAACTCTTTTAAATTTTCAGATTATTATTATTTCAAATAATCACTATATACATTATATATGTTATTTTATTATTTGTCAACAAATTTCGATATTTTTTATTAACTTTATTAATTGCAAGGTTAAATGCACGGTTTTTTGAAAAATTATACCTACATATATAATTGCTTTCTAAGCTGCTTCTAATTTCTTTTCATAAACATCATTTGAAGTCTTAAAATCAAATATCTTTCTAGGATAGTTATTCATCCACTTTTGTATCCGCTTTATTTCATTTCTGCTATATTCTTTAAAACTTCTTCCTTTAGGAATAAACCTTCTTATCATTTTATTAAGATTTTCATTACTACCTCTCTGCCATGAGCAGTAAGCATCTGCATAGTAATGTTTTGTCCTAGGAATACTACTTTTTGTAATCGAAGTTTCTACACTTTTATAA
>NZ_FOTT01000032.1 GCF_900114655.1 Candidatus Frackibacter sp. WG13 | reverse complement strand
TTATAAGCAGTTCGCTTATATCCTCCTAAGTCATTGATCACTTCTTCTAAAGTCTCTTTGCATCTATTGATAAACTTCTTAATCGACTTATATAACTCACCATCACTACCTTTTGCTTTTTCTGCTTCCCTTTCCATACTAACTACTAACCTATCCATTAAGGGAAATATGAGCAGGTCAGTATGCTCTTCAATCTTGATTATATTATTATAAATTAGTCTTTCTTTATCTAAGACTAATCCATACTTCTCATCATACTTTTTTAAGAATGCTTCGGTTACATTATCTAATTTTCTACCTTTCTCTTTAGCTTCGACTTTAATTTGTTCTACTGGATCGTCATTTATTTCTTCTAAAGTCTCTAATATCTTCTCAATATCATTTTGTCTTTTATTTCCTAAATCACTATTAGAAGGATTAAATTCTTTTTCGTATTTTTTAATTGTTTCCGTAACCTTTTCATTACTTCTACCATTATTACTATTTAAAAACTTTAATATTCCATCTTTAATATCCTGACTTAAATTTTTCTGCTTACCATTACACAAGCCATATAAACCAAATTTTAAAGAATCTTTATAGCGTCTATTAGCTAAACCATCATCACCTTCGCCTTTTTCACTTTCTTCTTTATTAATATATTTCCATCCTGTCTTATGAGAGTTATATCTAATCTCGTACCAAGTTTTTGTTTTATAATAAGCTTTATCTTTTTCACTAACTCCATCCTTAGTATAATTTTTTAAAGCATTACTTAATCCAACCCCTATTAAAGTAATTGCATTATAAACAGATGAAAATATAGCTATTTGTTCATCAGTTGATAAGGATCTAATAATTTGCTTTGCTTTATCCTTGCTTACTTTAGCTTCTAAAATAATTCTATTTATTAAATAATTTTCATACTCAGCTTGTGTTATTTTAAATAATTCCTTTGCTTGGTTCTCTGTTATTGTTAATTTATTTAAAATAGTTGCATTATCTTTAACTAATTTTTTTGCTGCGTCTATATCATTCTTATTTAATTCACTTATCACATTATCTAACACATTTTTTATTTTTCTTATATCACTCTTATTTGGTAAGGTCACTCCTGCTTTTTCAAAAATACCATTATTAGAAAAAAGATTTTCTTTAATACTCCAAATATTAGTCTGACTATCTTCAATAAGCAAAGCAAAACCTACCCCAATAGTAGGGACACCTGAGCTACATGAATATATATTAGCCTTATATTTGCCTCCTTCTTCGACTTCTTTCACATATGTATATAAATCATCAGTACTAATAATTAATTGCTTATCTTCATTACTCATTTTAATTCACCTCCAAATCTATTGTATATTTAAGAAATGTTAAACATTTTTTTGTTTTTTTATTCCACGTATAAAATTTTATAATAACCATTGTATCCCAATCCCAAACTTCATAAATATAATATCTATCCCTATATCTAATTATTCCTGTATAATCCTTGGTTCTTTTTTTATCTTTGCCCTCATATTCAGGTTGAACAAGTACTCCTCCCATCGAAGCCTTAGTATCTGCATAGGGATTAATTATATCAGTATTTTTTTTATTTAAAATAACATAAGAAGAGTAACCATCTTCTTCATCATTCCAGTAGCCACCACTATAAAATATATCCTCTAAACCATTTGCGTTATCATTATCAAAATCTAATTGATAAAATTTAAAATTATAATGAGGATATTTTTTATTTACAATTATAAAATCTTCCTCATCCCCTATAATCTGACCTCTTCCAAATTTAAACTTTGGATATTTACTTAAATACTCTTGAAGTCTAGAATCATCAATATCATCTGTCCTATACTTTGGAACTACAAATTTTACCCTTCCCTTTAAAAAATCATTATAAAATTCTTGAGTAAAATTATCCTTATCAACCTGATATCCTTCAAAATCATCTACATAATCTCTTATTTCATATTCTACACCTTGCAAATTATCTAAAAATTTAAGTAATTTCTTCTCGTTTGCTTCTGACTTCTGCTCACAACCTATAAGCAACAACATTAAACTTAATAGAATTACCAAAATTAATATCTTTCTTTTCAACTTAACCCCTACTTTCTTTTAATCTAAAATTACTATTCTCACCTTAATAGTAAATGATTTACTTGTGGTTGTAAAAAATAAACTCCTCCTCAGCATACAAGGAGAAGTTAATCGTATTCATTTAATCCAAGATAAAATTCTATTGCCTTTCATTTTACAGATTTGCTATTTTTAACCTTCAGTCTTTTAAATTTCAAGTTAAAAGAACTACCCTTGTCTTATTTAGCATTGATTAGTTTTATTGCTTTCTGTTTATAGAATAATAATCATTATTTTCTTATTTCATTCCTTCTACCTATAATCCGAAGGAGTAATTAATAATTATTATATTAATTCTTTCACTGAACAACGCTATAAAGCTCATCGCTATAAAGCTCATCTTTAATTTCATTCTCTAACTGTTTATTAGACACAATAATACTCTTAGCTAAACCTTCTTTTTCTTGTAATAATCTATTTAATTTCTCTTCTACTGTTTCAAATTTAGAAGATGAAACAATTGGATAGTAGATATGTACATCTTTCTCTTGGCCAATCCTATAAGCTCTATCAGTAGCCTGCTGCTCTACAGCTGGATTCCACCAACGAGTATAATGAATAACATGATTAGCTCCAGTAATATTTAAACCAGTCCCTGCTGCTCGTGGAGAGAGAATCATACAACCAAAACCAAGACTATCATTAAATTTATTAACAGTTTCAACTCGTCTCTTACTTTTTCCATTGACAATCGGGATCGTATTTAAATTAAACTTTTCTCTAATTACCCGTTGAAGAATGTATTGCATATTTCTGTAGATAGTAAAAATTAAAGCTTTTTCACCATTATTTTTAATCTCACTTAGGATTTCTATTACCTTCTTAAGCTTGGGACCTTCTTTAATTAATTGCTCAACAGTTTTCTCTTCCCAATTCTTTTCAACTAAACCTGGATGGGAACATAGATTTAATAACTTTTGTAATGTAGCAAGATGGTTCCGACTTTCACTCTCTTTTTGTTGAATAATTATTTGATTATAGAGCATTTCTTGTTTTGAACTCATTTCTATTTTTTGTTCTCGTTTATACTTACCAGGCAACTCATCTTTTAGTTCCCCTTCTTTTGTTCTTCGTAAATAAACTGGTTTTATTTTAGACTTAAGCTCCTTCTCATACATTTCAAATTCTTCTTGACTAGTTGCCTCTTCAATTGGCTCTACAAATTCTTCTTTAAATACTTTATAACTATTTAATAATCCTGGTTGAATATAGTCTACTATTGACCATAGATCGCTAAGACCATTTTCAATAGGAGTTCCTGTTAAAGCTAATCTAATTTTAGCTTTTTGAGCTTTTACCGCATGGGTAGCTAGAGTAGATTTATTCTTAATATGTTGAACCTCGTCACAAACAACGACTTGCCAATCAACTTCTCCTAGAATAACTTGATCTCTTACTAATGTTTGATAGGTAGTAAGTACTATTTCAGATTTTTTAATTACTTCACTATCCTTACATCGATTAGAGCCACGATGAATATAAATATCATTAATAACCGGACAAAACTTCTTAACTTCTTCTTTCCAGTTCACTAATAGACTAGCAGGAGCAACTACTAAAGAAGGAGTTAATTTATCTATCTCTTTTAGCTGAGCCATTAACGCTATAACCTGAAGAGTCTTTCCAAGTCCCATATCATCAGCTAATAATCCTCCTAATGAAGCTAATTTTAAGCGATTTAACCAAACATAGCCTTGTTTTTGATAAGAATATAACTCATATTCATCATCTAATAAAGAAGGACGTTCATAAGTTAAAGCTCCCGCTTCACGTAATTTTTCTTTATGTCTCAATAATTCAAGGTTATACTCTAACCTATCTACATTTTCATAAATATCAAAAATATAAGGTAACTTATCATTACTAACTTTGTCATCTTTCTTAATCTCTTCTACTTCTTTAGTAGCATTGATAAATTCTTCACTTTCATCAGGAATCTTGACCCATTTGTTTTCCCATAATACATAATCTTCTCCTTCTTCTTTTGCTTCTTTTACCAATCTATTAAATTCATCAAGTTCCAAAGTCTCCTCTTTGGTGTCTTTAGAGTCATCCTCAGTGTCTTGAACTTCATTTTTTAAATCCACACCTATATCTAACTCAAACCAATTCATATCATCAGAGTTTTTACCACGAACATAAGGCTGAGCCTCATAAACTCTCTCTCTTAATCCTTTCACTCGATCACTAAATCGCTCTAAATCTACTGATTCCGGTAAAACAGAAGTTGGATTATTAATTAATTTAGGAACATCTGCTCCTTTAATATCTTCATTATCTTTTATCTGCTTATAATCTTTCTTAGTTTCATCTTCAAAAAATATTCTTCTATTTCTTCCACTCCTATCTTTCTTAATACCATAACTACTATCATTCTCCAAAGATTTAGTTGCTTCATGATTTAAAGTTTCATCTAAATCATTAAATCTAGGTTTTAATTGTAAGTGATCTATTGCTTTCTCTTCAACTTCCACATCTATTTCCTCAGGAAAGTAGTACTCTTCATTTTTTAAATAGTCATCAAATTCCGCTCCTAATTTTTTAGCTAAAGACTTAACTTTAGCTACATAAGGAGGATGTTCACTACGTCTCACTGGAGGATTTTCAATTAACTTAAGCAATTTCACTAAATCCTTATTTAATAATATCGCTCTTTTATTATTAATAGGATAGAAGTTACCTTGTCTATCATGAAAGTTACTAATATACCCGTGCTCTGGATGATATAATTTATAACTTAAAGAAAAACTATTAGACCCAACTGCTAAATTAGAGTTTATTTTAAGTTGTAAATCTTCATCATTGTCAAAGCCTAATAACTTAATTAATTCATCTTCAAACTCATAAATATTATCTACTGAAATAAAATAGCTATTATCTTCACTTTCTTTCAATTGACCGCCATGCCATAAATCTTCTAAGACTTGTAAAGATAAATAAAAATCTTTTTTAACTAAGTTCTTTAAATTAAAATATTTAGTATAAGTAATTGGAAAATTTAATCTTTCTCGACCATTATCATCTTCTTTATAAACAGCAAATTTAATTCCATCTTCAATAAGCTCACGCTTAACTATAATATCTGGCTCATTACTACTTAACTTATTCTTTAACCAATTAAGCACCTATTTTCACCTCACTTGATCAAATCTTGAATTATGGAATCAGTTTTTATTTCCCATGAAGAATTATGTCTAATCCAATCAATACACTTTGATGTATCCTTAAACTTTTTATTATCAGCTTTATTATTCTCAACTGTATATTTAATAAGGTTATTTTCAAAGTAATTTCTATCATAAATGAAAATAGAATTATTTATTTCTCCAAACTCAATAACAACAATATCTTTAAATATTAAAAACAACTGTAACTCTTCACGAATATATTTAACTTTCTCTACAGTATCTAAATATTTTTTCCAATAATTGAATCTCCTTCTACCCTCTTCGTCATCCGCTTCAATATTAATAAAAAACTCTTCCATCTCTTTATTATTAAACCATTGCTTTGCTCTAGCATAAGCAATATCACTAACATTCTGCCATGTAACACTATACTCTTCTACTGGGTCTCCCATTTTATCTTTAAATAAGTCCATTAACTCTTCTTCAAATTCTTCTACACTGAATAACTCTAAATAATTTTCAGTAATTTTGCTGAAAGAATTACCATTCAAATAAGAAAAAAGCTTTACTAATAACTTATTATCTTCTTGTTTGAAAATATCTATATTAGGTTGAATGAATAGATTGCTAATAACCGCCTGCGCTAACTTACTCTCTCGCTTTAAATGAAATCGGTTAAGCCATTCTTCATAATTTAACCTTAAAGAAATTATTTGATCTACTATTCCTTTAACTGGTGAATCATTACTAAAAAGATCAACTAATAAATTATATAGTGAACCTCTAAATTTCAATCTATTAATTATACCTAGTTTCTCTTTAAAGAAAGAAGTGATATATTGATTTTCATGATCTTTAGTAAAGTTATTCCACATTATTTTAACTATATTTTTTTTAAACCTACAAACTAAAATTTCTTTCACCTTATACATTAATTCTTTAGAAATATTATTAAAATTATAAGCTAAAGCATATATATCACGATTTTTTAAACCACTAGCAAATTCTTTAACCTTATCTTCTTCAATTTTACTAATTCTCTCTAATAATTGCTCAAGATCAAGGTTTTCATACTTTTTCTTTCTCTCTTTTCCTAATTGGTCAGCCGAAGGAAATGTTCGTTTGATCTCTTTATTACTCTCTGTCAATTTTTGAGGAGTAAATGTAAAGTTGAATTTTCGCAATTAAATCATTCCTCCAAAGTTTTTTGTAACTCTTTAATCATCTGTTCATCTTTTAATATAAATTTAAATTCTACTCTTCTTGATCTTTTTCGGTCAATATTACCATCTTCATTTAAAATTGGTTGACTATAAGAACGCCCATTAGCTGTTAGATAGTCCCTTAAAAGCTTTTTATAATCTTCATTAACAAAATCCTCTTTATAAATTTGCTTTACCACTTCCAATGCGCGCCCCTGAGAGAGTTCAAGATTATACATATAACTTCCTTGATCATCTGTATGTCCTTCTACAATAATTTGAGATAGATACTTTCTAAAATTATCATTCAATAGAACTTCAATATAACTAGGTACAAACTTAGCTAAATTTCCAACCCCTTCTTGGCTAACTTTTACACTATCAATTTGAAAAAAGACTTCCCCAGGAATTCGAATAGCTCCTGTTTGCGAATCTATTTCTAACTTTAAATTAGTATTTTCGAATTTCGTTTTTAAAGCTTCAATTATGTCCTTGCGAACTCCTAACATCTGTTCTATTTTATTTTGTTTCTGCTCAATTTTCACTTTTTGTTTCTTAATCTCTGACTTCTTTTGGGCTAGTGTATCTTTATAATCGAAGATAACGACCATTAGTAATAGAATAAACATTAAGAGTAAACCAGCCATAATATCAGCATATGAAATCCAAAAATTTGGTTTCTCTTCTTTATCCTCTCTACTTAAATCTCTTCTGAACACGTTCATTCTTACCCTCTCCCAAATCTAGAAAATAATCCACCGTTATCATCAGTTTTATCTTTCACATTATCTTCCTCTAATTTTGCAGCTATTTCATCTACTATTTCTTCTTTTACTTGAGTTAAAATCTTTTTAAATTTAATATCACTATCTTTATTCTCTTTCTTTATTTTATTAGATAGTTCTTTTATATCTTCTTCAATTAAATTTTTAATATCTGATAGTTCAATTTGTAATTCATCTATGTCTTCCTTAGAAAACTTATCCTTTAACTGTTCATATAATATCTCTTTTACTTTTTCGTAGTCATCTTCTTCTAACTCTTTTAAACTAGTATTAATTTCTTTAAATTCCGCATCCATTAAATTCTTTTGATTTTCAATTCTCTCTAGTACCTCTTGTCTTTCTAAACTAAACTCTTCAATTAGATTAGCTAACTGTGCAAATGTATTTGGAATTTCTTCTACCATATCATTAACTTCATTAATAGTTACTCCTAATCGATTAGCTATCTCTGCTAGATTATTATCAAAGCTTTGAAATGTCCTTTCTAAACCTTGGTGAGTATTCTCCGCAAATTGTTCCATAGCTCCAGTTAAATTATTATTTAATTGATTAAAGTTATCTCTAATAGAAACCCAATAAGCATTAATATTATCTAACTGTTGGACCATATTATTGATCTGTTCTTTCTTAACTTCTTCAAATTCTTCTTGACTTTCAATTAAAGTCTGTAATTTTTGACTAGTCTGTTCTTCTAAACTTGATAATTGAGAGCCTACTTCATTTAATTTAGTAATATTTCCATTTAGATTTTTATTTAAATTATCAAATTCATCAACATATCCTCGAACATTTTCTAATAAATTTTCTGTTGAATCTAATACTTGATCCTGTCGCTTTGCACTCTGTGCAACTGTGTCAATTAATTTTTCCATTTCTTCTCTAGTACTCTTCTGCCATTCGATTACTCCCTCTAAAGTATCTCTTAAAGCTTCAAATTGATGATCAAAAGCATCATTAAAGCTATCCATAAATTTACCGACCATCTTATCTATACTCTCAGCTTGTTTATCAACAGAAACATTAACTAATTTATCCATGATCTCATGCATTTCAGAAATTTGTGGAGAGATTGTATCGTTAATAATTGATTCTACACCAGAAACTAAATCGTTCCTACTCTCAGCTGATTCACGCACAAATTTATCTATATTTGAATCCATTTTATTAATAGAAGGAGCTAGAGATTTATCTACTGCTTCTTGCATTCCATTAACCAATTCTGGAATCAATGTATCACTTACAAATTCTTTAGTAGTTTGGATTTGTTCCTCTTGATTATCAATTATTTCATCTAATAAGTTACTTTCAATCCTAACTGGTAAAACTCTATGTAATCTATCATTTAATTTTTTAATCTTTCTTTCAGTTTTATCTAATAAATTTTTATCAAACCAAGTCCATATTAATGAGCAAGCTATTGCTGTTAAAGAAGAAAGAAAAGAAATCTTCATTCCTCCAATTAAATAAGGGATTTCTTCTTTTAATTGTACTGCTCCTAAATTATCTATTTGAAATAACCCAATAACCAATCCCAAAAATGTTCCAAAAATCCCCAAGCCAGTTAATACACTAGGCATAGCATTAGCAATATCTCTTTTTGAATACTTATTTATTAACTTTCTTTCCCCCAAATAATAATTCGGATCCAAAAGTTTATCGACATCAGTTTGGTTTTTAATTACAAAATAATAATTATTCCAGTCCTCCTTTAATAAAGAGCCTTCTTGCTTAATTAAGTTATTAATAACCTCTAAATTACTAACTGACCTAATATTTATTTCTTCAATTTCATCTATTAACTTATCTACTTCGCTTGTAACATCTTTTAAATTTTCATTTGAATACCTGTAACTTTTGATTGCAGAAAAAATAATTGCAATAATAAAGATTGTTATAAAAAGTCCAGTACCTGTCATGATTAACACCTCTTTTTATTTGTATTTATCCTATTAATAAATCATTAGAAAATATGTACCATTATTACATTTCTAGATGTAATAGGTTGTTTCCTTGCATATAAAATAAAAATTCTGGATTAAAATCCAGAATTTTTATCAGATTCCTCTCAATTTAAATTAAATACCATCATCTACAATAAATTAATCTTATACCTAATCTTTTCATACACTTCCCCAGTCTCTTCACTCACTAAAATCAAATAATAATCCTCATCTCTCCTATATTCCAGACCCTTCAAAGTAAACTTCTCTTTAAAACTTCTTTCTTCAGGATTATCAGACTCTCTATCAGCTATAATAATATTCTCATTAGATATCTTATCGCCTGCTTCATCTTCAAAATATAGCTTTAATCGGCGTGGTACTACCTTATCCTGAATCTTTTCCGTTTGGAAGAACTCAAGATGGAATACATTATTAGTTATCTTACGAGAAATATTAGTTAACTTAAGATCTACCTTTTTAGCTTCATTCTTACTATCTTTACTCCTATCATTCTTAAATTTAATAACTGGAATAGCTATTTCTTGTAATGAAGCCCCACCGTGTACAAAATTCTGACCAGGGCCTTGTAATACAAACCGATTAACTCCCCGCGGTACAATCGCTCTTAAGTTGCTATCTTCACCATAGATATAATCTAAATCAATAGATAAAGTTCCAATTAAATCAACTTCTCTATTACTAATCATTACTCTTCTTTTAGTCTCTATAATATCATCCTTAACCTTGTCGGTTTTATCACTAACTTCTAGAGGACTCCTTTGATAAATGAAACCATGATCTGCTGTAATGTAGATATGAGCTGCACTTAATCCATGTTTAAGTGTCTTCACTAAAGAATCAAGTTCTTCAAAAGTCTGCTCTACTGCTGTAAATACCTCATTTTCAGTAGTAGCATGATCACCTTTAGCATCAATTGCATTATGATAGATATAAACTAATTTTTTCCCTTTACAAGCATCTCGTAATTCACTACGCTTCATTTGACTTACTTGCTCATAATTAAGTATTACTGACTCCTCTTCATAACTAGATAAAATCTTTTCTCGATTCTTACTTCCTTTCGAGCTAATCCCATCTACCACTATATCACCATTATCAGCAAACTTAATCTCTTGGTTAGGTAACAGACTAGCCATACCTAACTTAGTATAAGAAGGGAGACTTCCTTGCATAGCATAAAGCTGTGTTGCACCTTTAACTTCAGCATTAAGACGAGCACTAAACTCCGCTGCTGCTTCATAACGTAAAGCATCAGAAATAATTACAAAAACCCGATCGCCTTTATTATCTACAATCTGCTTAATAAAGTCTTGATAAAAATCCTGTTGTTGATTTAAATCACTGAGCATCCAAGAATCGGTCAGTTCTTGCTCTATACTATTAGACCATTTTTTAGATAACTCTGGAAGATACCAATTGGTATATAAATTTTCTATTCTTTCTTGCAAATCAAGTATTAAATCTTTATTTTCTAAATTGTCATAAGCAGCATAAAATTTACGATAAGCCTTATCTGTTAAGTGATATTCTTTAATATATCTATTAAATAGATCATTAGCTTGCTCTTGTTTAATTCTTTTATTATATATTTTCTGAGTTTTAAAGATTTCAATAGCCCAATAGATCGCTTCATAAGCATTAGAAAACTCTTGATACCAATGCTTAGTTCTTCTAATAGAGATGATTTCTTGATAACGATCAAAATCATCAAGGTCATTTAATAGATTATTTATAATTCTGTTAATAATAGTTACATCAAAGATTTTAAAAGTATCACATTGTAAGTAATCTTTTAACTCCCAGTCTGCAATGTAGTCTTTTAACTTCAATTCCTCTCCTAATTGAGTAACTATTTCATCATAACGCTCAGCATCGGTAGTATGATTCATCCAATGATCTACAAAGATAATAGAATTACTTTCTCTATCTAATAAATAAGTTTGCCATGCAGTAGGTAACTCTAGTGTTAAATTATGTTCTAAATTAGTTATTACCAAAGATAACATTAAGTCTTGCAAACTCTTTTCCTCAGCTGAATAACCATAATTATCTGCTACTAAATTCCAAAAAGTTGCTTCGTCACAAAACTTTCTAATCTCACTTAAGTATTTATTCTCATCATTATGCAAAGAATCCATTAAGATCTTCTTAACTGCATTCTCTAAGTTAGGAGCTTTTAAGTTACATAGAACCGATAAGAAGGCTATATCTAATCTTTCTTCTGTATATTCTTCTAAATTATAACTCTTTAACTTAGCATATCGTTTCTTATTATCAAAGAATCGCTTATATTTCTTAAATACAGGCCGTAAAGACTTGTTATCCCCTAATCCAAAATCCTGCATAATCAATGTAATACGATTAGCGGAAAAACTTTGCGAATAACTTATGATATCTAATAACCAATTCTCACGCTTATCAGGTTGAGGTTGACTAGAATAAACCAGGTAATTAGACTCTTGGTCTACTACTTCCAGTTGATATTTAGTAGCAAAATTATTATTCCCTGTTAATTTCCACACCTTGACATCATCAAGTTCTAGTTCATCAATCTCATCAACAAATTCTTCCTCTTCATCATACCAGAAGATGATATGACGCTGCTGACCAGTAGTTAAACCTTTATTAAATTTTTCTTTCAATACATCTTCAATCTGTGCTAAATCCAATACTTTCAACTCCTTAATTAACATAAAAATCGTTTGACACGAGACTTACAATAGACTTTTAAATTAAAGCTCTTGCATAACTTAATTGCTGACGCCCAAAAAATTCCGCAACGGCCTCCGTAAAGAAGAGTATGGGCTATTTTTAAACTTCCTCCGGTCAAACACAAAAATAGCCTTAATCATATTCTTCTTTACTCCAGCCTGCTACATTTTCAAGTGGCTTACATCAATTAATTATGCTTGAAATTTAATCATGAAATTCGCTTAAATTAAAAGACAAGTAAGACATAAAATAATCTTGTATAGAATCAATTTTACTATAGTCTGCTTTGTCCTTCTAAGGTTGAATCTCTTGATCTTAACCTCTTTTAGTCTGTGCTTTGTCTGGGTAAGTCTGTGTCTAATTGTTTTAATGATCTTGACTTTAACTGTAATCTGTTCTCTGCAATCTATTTTCTGTTCTTTAAATTTTCGCTAATACATCCTCAAACTTAGGATAATTCTCCTTCACTCCATCATCTAAATCTATCTCTATCTGTTGATTAGCAACATGATTAAGCTTCTTATCATACTCAACTAACTCTTTAAGGTCTTTATCTATGCTATCTAATCTCTTTCTTGCCTTAGCTTTATCACTACTAGACATATCCGAATCAATAATTCCTTGTAGACGTTTCTTTTCTGCTTCTAACTTCTTCTGTAGCTCATGAAGATAATCTATTCTTACCTTAGAAACCGTTCCTTTATCATAACGATGCATATAGATTAAAGCATTAAAGGCCTTACCTCGACTATCTGACTGGAATAACCAATAGATTGGCCGTTTGTTATATCTTCTAGTATGGTCTTTATAGAATCTAGACTTAGTAAGAAAATACTTTCTTAATCGTTCCCGTGGATCTTTACTTCTACCAGGAAGAGCATCAACAATAAACTGTAAATTATCTTCTAGATTCTCTTCACCAAAAGTAACCTTCAAAAACTCAATAAAACGAGTTACTATATCATCCTCAAAGTATTCATCTTTGCAGATTGGAATAATCCCCGATTCGTTAGGCTTAAATGTCTGATACTTGCTTTCATCAAACTCTCCGCCTGCATAAGCTAATCTTTCGACATCTAAAGAGTATCGCCCTAACATACAGCCTACTGCATAAGAGATAAAGGATTTGATATCCCGTTCTCGGTCTGCCTTTCTAATTGTCACATCCTTTTCTTCTACCTCAGGATCAAGCTCATCTTCTAAGCCGTAGATATCAAT
Source organism: Candidatus Frackibacter sp. WG13 (assembly GCF_900114655.1). Classification (GTDB taxonomy): domain Bacteria; phylum Bacillota; class Halanaerobiia; order Halobacteroidales; family Acetohalobiaceae; genus Frackibacter. The sequence goes on along the minus strand of NZ_FOTT01000032.1, from coordinate 9,441 downwards.
GAAGATTCGGTTTAGTTCTTCTTCATTTTCTTTTAGTTCGTAGAATTGGTTTTCGGCAAATTCTGCCCAGTTATTGAAGGCTTCTTCGATTTTTGTTGCTCCGTTCTTGTGTTCTAGTAACGGGTGTTGTTTGAAGTTCCATGAGGTTTCGAAAGAGTCCCAGTCGTTTTTCGCAATTTGGATGTTTTGTTGGACTAATTCTTCTATCTTTTCTTTTAATTCATTATCTTTAGGTTTAATTATTGGTAAATCAGATATGTTACCTACCTGAAAATGCATAGTTGGATTTAAGATTACCAAAAATTCATAAGCTAATTTAGAACACAAAAGTCCTGTTATATAATGTAACTCCTCTTCTGATGGAAATACTGAAGAACCCGACACATCAAATAGATATCCAACTGGTGTATACCTAACTCCAAATTTACTTGAGCTTATATCTGTCCAAGTAATGCCTTGTTTAAAATAAAAATCAGTATTCCTTAAAACTGACCCTTCAAACTTTTTCAATGCCGCTCCATCATTTTTCCAATTAATAATATACTCACTATTTCCATACCATTTTCTAAATTTTCCACCTTTATTGTATGGAAACCATGTCAAATTAGTTTTTTTAGCTTCAACTTTATTTTTCAAACCAAAACCTATCTTATTAATATTGACTTCGCTCCATAACCGTAAAAACCTCTTATTTTTCCCTGTAGCTAAACCTTGTCTAGGTTTAGAAATATTTGATAAAGAAGTTCCTTTCTCAAATATATTTCTGACTTTATCACTTGCCCAATAAGCTATTGGTGTAGATGAAATTTTAGTAAATTTATTACTATATGAAGTATATCTGTAATATACACTAGGATTTTTTACTGCTTCTAAAGTTTTTATAGATTGATTTTTAACTCCTGAAAAATCTGATAACTTAACATATTCTCCTGGTAGTTCAAGAAAAGAATTACGCAATGTAAAAGTACAAATTGGTACTGTAGCCTCAGCAAATCCAGAATATTCCAGTTGAATCAAACTACTTATTGTTTTCTCTTCGACTATAGTAGTTCTAAAATCCTCATATGAAGAAATAAACATCCAAACAAAAGGACTCATAAAACCTAATTGTCCTGATTTATGAACAAACTTAAAACTATATTTTACAAATGCTGCAAATAAATCCCGTCTACAATCTGGATAATTATTTCTTATAAACTTCTTCAATTTAGAATTCATATATCTACTACCTATATATGGCGGATTAGTCACCAACACATCATAGATGTCATTCATTATCTCAGCTTGTTTAATCAAATAAGGTAAAAAATATAATATCTTCTCCCTAGATTGGGCTTCAAATAAGTCTTCTGCTGGTCTATCCTTTATCTTTTCTAATCTATTCTCTAAGAATTCTTTATCAAATTCTTCAATATCAATCAAAGAACCATAAATCTTAGCATCTTTAAACTGTTCAATGAACTTCTTAGTTTTATCATAATTTTCTCCTTCATCTTCCCCTGCTAAATAAACAATATCCTCTTCGGTAAAGTTATTAGTCTCTTGAATTGAAGCAATATTTAACTCTAACCCATTCCTTTTAATATCCTTAAAAAATCTCCTATTGTATTCTCTACCTTTCATTGCAACTGATAAACAAGCCAATTGATATGCCCGATCATCAATATCCAATCCATAAAGATTATTCTCAATAATCATTCTTGAAATCTCTCTCTTCACATAGCCAGCTCGTTCATATATCTGAAACAATACATCAAAAACATAGACCAAAATATGACCACTACCACAAGCTGGATCAAAAACTTTAATATCTTCAACTTTCATCTCTTTATTAATATATGGTTCTAGTTTCTCTTCCCAATCATCTTCTGGATTAGGATTTTCTAAATAATACTCCCATTTTTCTTTTAACTCTTCATCAGGATGAGATTCTAACCAATATCTACCTAATGAATTCTGAACCATATATCTAACTATCCAATCTGGTGTAAATAATTGAGTAGCAAATGGAATCTCTTCTTTCTTATATTTCTTCTTAGCTTGAATCACTTCATCCTTCTTCTCAGAAATATAAAACTGATATAACCAACCGATAATCTCGACTCCTTCTTTCCAATCATCTTCTTCAATTTCAGTTACTAACTCGTTAATCACTGAGCCTTCAGCTAAAAGATTATCAGGTAATAATATCTCTGTATAATCTGCTATCTCTTCAAAGATAAAAGGCATAATTTCATGCAAGGAATTACACTGCTGAATTAAGAGATACTTGTACAATCCTTCCGTGTCATTATTATCTTGATATTGATAGACCTTTTCTTCTTCAATATCTAAGTTCACATTCAAAGCTTCTCGAATAATATCTGGTTCTGCTTGTTGACCATCGACTGAAGATAAGACCCTAACTCCCGTTGGTAGATAATCATTAACCTCCATATATCTTAAAGCCACAAAGCGATTAAACCAGGTATAGGCCACTTCATCCATTACCTGCTCATAGCCTTTTTCTTCTATCTGCTGAATTAATTCTTTGCGTTGCTCTACTTCTTTCTTATTTAAGATTCTTTCACCAATAGTGATCGAATCACTGCTCTCTTCTCGTGGTTGTACAATCTCATCTTCTTTAATTCCAATATAAAAAGCTCTCTGCTTAACCTGCTCAATTAGTTTATTCCGCGCTTTAACTGCAAAGTTCTTAATTGCTGTCTTATCCATAAACTCCACCTCCAATTTTCAAATCCTAATTCTCACTCACCTGGTCACTGTAGTCTTTTATCTGTAATTTGTAATCTGCTTTTTCATATATAACTTTTCCTTCTTCTTTTATATTATCAATTAGACCTTGCTTACTTATATTAAAAAAATCAACTACATCAATCTTATAAATAATATCCAGTTGCTCTAATTTATCTCGTAATAAATTCAATTCCAGACTACTAATCTCCGGAGCGTAAATCGCTATATCTATATCAGAAGTCTTCTCATAATCTCCTCTAGCTCTAGAACCAAAGATACTAGCTTTCTCTATCTTTTCTACCTCCCTTATTACTTCAACTATAGACTGTAATTGCTCTTCCTTTAATCCAAATTTCATTACTCTACTTCCTCACTTTGCAAGCGTTCATAAACAGCTTTTAGATTTTGATAATGCCTATTCATCCTCTCACCCTTTCTACAATCTACCTTTAACTTATTCTTACTCTCTTATCATCTTTAATCTTATCTTCTAACTTACTCTTAATTTTGTTTACGAATTTTTCTATATCTTCGTGCGATTCTAAAACCCTAGCCTCTTGAATTATATCTGTTAAATTTATATTGACTGTCTCTTTAATTACATAATCTACTTTTGTTCTTCCTGTAGTACCTTGTCCTGTTTCTGTTTTAGTACCCTCTTTAACTTGCTCAATTTGCTTCTTTTCTTGTTCTTTCTTTAATTCTTGTCGCTTACTTTCAATTTCTTCGAAGGCTTTATCCTTTAATATATTACTCTTCATCTTCATAGCAAATATATCAGTTAAATCTTGTGCATGAGCTAACTCATCTAATAATTTATCAAATTTTACTTTTATTCTATGATTGAATTCATCACCAAAATCAACTTTTGCTAATTCATCCTTAACTTGCTGATAATTATTATTAATGAACTCTTTAATCGGTTGCGATTCATCTTCTAATAGTTTTCCAAATTCATTATTAAACTCATTTCTTAACTCAACTAATAAACGTATCTCACTATAAGGCTTCTCTTTACTTAGAATTTCTTTAATTTGATCAATAATATCAATTATATCTTCATTAACAATATAATCTTGATCTTTTTCATAAATTCTTACTGTCTCTTTGGCCTGGTCATAATACTCCTTTTGGTTTTCAAAGAAGTCTTTAATATACTCTACATCATCTTCATAATCTAATAAGTCATCTTCCACTTCTTTAATCATTTGGTAAAAATCATAAGCATCTTGAATATCCATTAACTCTCTTAGTAGTCTTTTACCAGATTTTAATATATCTTGTCCTGGATAATCAAACCTACGATTGGGATTATAATTGGCTAGTAATTTATCAATTCTAATTATCTCATTCCCAGCTAATTTTTGAAATTTATCCATTAATCCATCTTCATCATCGGGTAGTGAAGTCTTCTTAAATACTTCCCGAGCCAATCTTTTAGTCTTATTAATTAATCTCTGTTCCACTTTCATCCTCTGCTTAACAATTAACTTTTCAGCATATCTATTCTTAGTTAAGTAACTAATCAATTTGCTATGACCAACAGTTATATTCTCATCATTGTATCCCAACTTTATTTCTTGAGCTTTTAATAAGTCAATCACTATTGCTGCTATATCAAGTTCTTTCCATCCATAAGGAGCATTATTAAACCGCTCAATTAGACCTTTCATTGTCACCTTCAAATTTCTATCATCCTGCCGTTCAATATATCTCCTGACTTCATCAACTGCCAAATGATTAGCTGCTTGCCCATCAAAATCGACCTGCTGTTCTTCACTTTCTAATCTATCAACTAATTCACTTGTGCTTTTAGTAAATTCTTTTATATAATTAAGCTTCTTATAGTTAGTCTCGATTAAAAATTCAAACCCTTGATTAATTCTTTTAACCGGATCTTTCGATTTAAGATCTAGTTTTTCACCTTTAACATAAATATTTGCTTCACTTAAGTCATCGATTAATAACTCCTTAACCCGAGTCTGTCGTTCTCTTAACTCTCTACCTTTAGCGGTTATTATATCCTCTATTGTCTCTGTTTTAGAAGTTCCACCTTTCTTCTTAAGGTAACTACTAAGTTGTAATGCTTCCTCTACTTCATCTAACAAGTTGCTCTCAGTAGGTAACCTAACTATTACATTATCCTCACTACCTGACATTAAACGAAATTCTTCTTCACTCTTTATTGCATAATCAGAATAAGGAGTTAAAACTTTAATTCCGATTTCCTCTCTTTGTCTACCACGATGTTGATCATCAATTATTTGGTTAAATGCAAAGTTATACTCTGTTGAGTAACCATACTTCTTATCAGGATAGATATCTGCAAAGATATATTCACCAATATTCTTCACTATAGCAGTAACATCTACATCAGTATTCTTAATTTCTCGATTAATATCTTGTTCCTCATTAGTCAAGAACATATACTCTGGGCCATTCTTCTGAATAAGAGTTTCTCTAACTAATCTCTTTAAAGATGCTTCCACCTTCTCCTTAAGAGCTAATTTATCTTCATCAATCTGACTTACCATTAAAGTAGTTATATTTTCAACATTACAAGGTACCTCGTCTATGTACTTAATCATAAATAATAACTTCAATAATTCTACATCATACTCTTCTAAGATTGAATTATCATCTTTAGCTCTTAACTGTGCTTTCTTAATTACTCTACTAATATTTGAATCTAAAAAAGTTTTAATTGATTCATAGAAGGCGGAAAAAGGTATTAACCTACCTAGTTCATCATCCGCATAAAGCAATGCTGACTCTTGGAAGGCACTAAGTAAAGATCTCTCACCTTCGGATAAATGCTTTCCAGAAGCACCATGGGTTCTAACAGCTTCAAACACTTTCTGCAATAGATCAAACTGATAAGGAATAAATGGATATATATCAGCAAAATCATTTTCATCAGTGTAATTTTTCATTTCCGAAGTATCCGAAGAAAAGGTAATTAAATTTTTTAATATAGCTTCTTTTTCATTATATAACAGCTTTAAATTATCCTCAGTTGCTTCTTTTTTAAGTAAGATCCTCTTTCTAATAACTTCATCTACATTGGCACTGGATAAATTTAATCTCGTATCAAATCTACCTTGGATCTTAGAAAAGTCTCCACCTCGCACCTTCGTAATCGAATCAATATCCTGCTGTGAAGTAACAAGCACCCATGCTTTTCCATTACAATGAATACCTAAATCCTCAACAACAGTCTGTAGATTAAGCATCAACTGAGTATCATCACCAATATACTGGCCAATCTCATCTACTAAAAACACTACATGGTGGTCATTTCCTTCACTTTCAATATATTTTTGTACCTCTTTAGCAAATTTCTCTACACTTAAACTATAATTATTTTCGGCATTATAATACCAGTTGCGAGCTGATTCTTCACTCATCTTAGTAGTCTTAGCTAAAGATTCAATAATAGAATCTTCTTCATAATAGAAATCATGGCGTCTATTTTCCCAACTATCACCAGTTATCTTAGCAAATTCAGTTTTGAAATCGTTATAAACTCCATCTTCATCCATAGTTTTTTCTAGCTCAGCCAACCACGGAATATCACCACAATAGCCTAAGTAATCATTAAAAACCTTCATAAAGACCTTTACAATAGCGTCTTTATCAGATTTACTATCTGAGCCACTTTTAGAATCTATATTAAACAAGATTACATCAGTACTTACATCACCAGCCTGTTGCAAGGCATTTAATATATCCTGATCAGTTATCTTATCATCAAAATAGTTAATAGCTTCTTTATCTTGTACTTCTCTGTTTTCTAATAAATAAGATAAAATCTTAATAAAGTGAGACTTACCAGAACCAAAGAAACCTGACACCCAGACTCCCATCTTATCTGTAAAGCCATTAATCCCTTTCTGATAAGCATTATAAAACTTTTTAAAATAGTCTTCTAACTCATTAGTTACTACATACTCTTCTAATTCCTGTTCAATATTCTCTTCTTCACTCTGACCAACCTTAATAACACCTTTTATATCGCGTCCAATATCTTTTTCAAACATCTGTTTTAAGATAGTCATCTAACTCACTCCTTTAGCTTTGGTAAAATATTATCAGCTATGAATAGCAATACTTAAAAGCTTTACATTCTATTAACTATTAATAGTCTGTGTCTTGTCTGTGTAAGTCTGTGTCAAAATATTATTTAAAGGTTTTTATTGTTATCTGCCCTTTATTCTACTAGTCGAAAAGCCCGATAATAATTGTCATCTTTAATCTCATCAAATAAAACTAATTCTGATCCATTATAAGTTCCTGGAAAGAACATCACTACTGGTACTTGATCTATAGCCGCATGTAAATTATTAAGCACAGTATGAGAACGAATAATCGGCCAAGCCTTTCCTACTCCAGTTAAAAATACTATAGTATCCTCTTCAACTCGTTCTGTGATATGCCTTACCAACAAATTATTATCATTTAATAACTTAAGAGCATTCTTAGTTGCTCTTAAAACTCGTTCCTTACCTGCTTTTTGCTCCATCTTAATTGTCTTTTCTAAGTATCCTTTATCTTCTAATATATCTAACATAATCTGATATAAATCAAACTCAACTATTTTGACTCCTAGATTACTATTATTTATCTCCTCTTTTACAAACTGCACATGATCCCTAACTAACAATTCATATTCTGAAGCATAATCAAAGACATAATAACCGATTTCATTTCCTAAACCTTTGCCTTCCATGAACTTATCCTCTTTAAGTCTTGGTAATATCTCATCTAATCTTTCATGAATAGTGGCCACTCTATACTCCTCCTAACAATACTTCTAAATAGTTTTTATCACCTATATCTTCTAAATGATAAGCTAATTCTTGATTAATAATCGGTTTAACTATTTCACGCTCCTTCTGATCTTTAATCAAACCTGCTTCAAATAAAACACGGATAATAACTTGCTTTAACTTATAATAAGTATAATCACTCCATCCAGCTACTCTTTCGCTCTGTTCAGCTTTATTTTGAAAGAAAATATTAAAATCTTTATCTTCTAAATAAGGATCTTTTAATATGTATTTCTCTAAATAAACCTCTTTCATAAATTCATAAAAGAGACGATTTGTCTTTAAAATCGAGTATATAGCTATCTGCTTACCAGTCTCAATAGTTCCATTCAATAATCGGTCAAGCAAATAATCATCTAATACTTTCATTCTTCTAATCGTAGCCGCAGCAATAGTCTTACTACGACTATCTGTATTAACCTGAAAAAGATTTTTTTCTACTGCTTGTTGTTTCAGTTCCTTATCAGTCATATCTGAATTATTAATTTTAAGTTTAGCCATTTTCTTTAATTCTAAATATAAAAACGGTGTTGATTTGATTCTTGTACTGTATTTAAGTTGTTTAGGCATGCTATTCACTTCCTTTTAAATTTCTGGCCAAATTAACTATATTACATAGTATTATACAAAACCCTTAATATTCCTTTAATTATTGGGCAATAAATTAGTTTTAATACATTATTATTTTTAAAAATTGTTGCGGCAAAACACTTTTTAAACTTTCTATCAGTATGTAATATAACCATAATAAGGAAATGATATCAAAGCTTTAGTTTACTCTAAAGAACCCCTAACCTTAACCTCATCCTGCCACCGTGAATAATGCCGAGCATATTTAGGCGTACATACACTCACATCCATATCATACTCTTCTAACGCCTTAAGTTGATTACCGAATCGGTCTCCGTCAAAACTAGTAATCACAATTTTATAATTCTGCTCTAGCTTTCGACATTGCTGATATAATTTATTCCGATCTTCTTCACTAATATCATCATATAGTTCTATATGATCTGTTTCCAGGTCATCAAAGTACTCTCTAGCTAATTCACATAACCCTTCATCCTGTAATACATAGATCCCTATCATTAATAAAGCATCTTCTAACATGTTTTCTAAAGTAGGAATCCAAACAATTTTCTCCTGTTCTTGATCCTCAGAAAAGATATTCTCTGGAGTTAGTATCCAAGCAGGCCTACTATTTTCTGATAAAAATAAATAATGACTAGGATTAATCCCTCCGTGATTTGGGTGACTTCCACCTACTAATATCTGTGCTGTTAAAGTTGCCATTATGATCATCTCCTTTTCGTATTAAGGATAACATACTCCCTAGGACAAAATTTGTCTGTTTGGTAAAAAAGTTAATGAAGTCCATATTATTCTTAGAATTTTATTAAAGAATTGGTATCAAATATACTTTTAATACCAGTTTTTAATATCCATGCTATTTAATTTATCATCATGGAAAGATATTTTTATATCTAAAACCTTTCCTGGCCCTTAATTTAGCTATAAACTAAAATCTACTGACCTTACATTAAATCTGTAAGACCAGTAGATTATTATATCTCAACTATTTTCCATTATTAAAACGGCACATCGATATCCTCTTTACCGCCTTGGCTCTGATTATCATTAGCCACCTGTCCTTGATTATTACCGCCGCCATTACCTTGTCCGTAATCTAAGAACTGTACATTATTAGCTACGACTTCCGTAACTCTACGACGCTGTCCTTCGTCAGTCTCATAACTTCTGATCTGTAATCGCCCCTCTATCGCAACCTGTCTTCCTTTGGCTAAGTAATTAGCACAATTCTCTGCTTGCTTTCTCCAAACTACGATATCAACCCAATCAACATCTCGCTCTCCTT
>NZ_FOTT01000015.1 GCF_900114655.1 Candidatus Frackibacter sp. WG13 | reverse complement strand
TCTAGTTGTATAGTCTGTATTTAATAGTTCTACCTTACCCTTTTTTATTTCTCTGCTTATTGTAGTTCTGTGTCTATCTAGTTCCTCCGCTATTTTAGTTATTGATTTTTCTTGAATATTATATAAATGCTCTATAATTTTTCTTTCTTCCCATTTTAAATGTTTCCCTTTCCTATTTTCTGTGGTATAATTATCTTGACACATGCCTGATACCTCCATAAATGTTTTCTTTGGTTAGTTAACATTATATATGAGGTATTGGTATGTGTCACCTTTTTATTTATCCTGTGCATTTAATTATACAATGTTCCAAAATATTTGATATCTAACAAATATTTCAATATTTTATTGTTAATTTATTATAAATTCATTCATATATCATGAGATTATGCAACTAATAACTTATCTTAATTTTTTCTGAATTACTAGATATAATAAATACTCTCATGTTGTACATAATAGCATTTTAAGTATTTAAAAAATCAATCACTGTAAAATAATCAAAAAAATATTTGGAAAAAAAAGGAAATTAATTATGAATCTCTAATACTATATATATGCCACATTTATTTGTCACACCCCTTAGTGAAGTACTTCACTAAAAAATGCTACAATTAACATCATAAAGTCCATAGTTTTTGGACGTATAGAAAGGAGGTGGTATTTACTGAAAAACAACTTTATTATTAAAGGCATTGGGTTAAATACCAAAAATGCCATTGGAAAAATTCATAATATCAAACATGACCCAAATCCTAAAGAAAATACAATTATTGTTACTGAAAGATTAACTTATAATTTATATATGGATTTAAAAAAGATTAACATTAAAGGAATTATAACTGACTATGGCGGTCTAGGAAGTCATATTGCAATTATTGCTAAGCAAAATAAATTACCAGCTGTTCTTGGAGTTTACTTGCAGAATAATAAAAAAGCCACTGATATTTTAAATAGTAATGATTTAGTAATCTTAAATTCGAAAGATGGTATCATTAAAAAATTGAATCAAGAAGAATTATTCAAAATCTTAATAAATAATGAACCATTTTAAACCATATAAATTTAAAATTAAATCTAATTATTTAAAAGTAAATTTATATTCAATTCTCTACATAAAGGAGTGGAAAAATGAAAAATTTAATAGCTAAAAAAGCTTTAATTAATATTAGTATCTTCTTTATGATTTTAGCTACTGCTTTTTTATCACTAGGAATAATTATATTTTTAAATAAAAATAGTTTCCAACCAAAAATATTGTCCTTTTTAGGAACAATAGTCTGTCTATTATTTGCTTTATTAGCTAAACCAACCAAAAATTAACTTTTGGTTATAATGCTTATACTACTAATATACTTATATGTTTACAGGATAATGAACATCTGTAAAAACCCTTTTATAATTGAGCTTACCCATTAAATTTTACAGAAATAGTTTCATTATTTCCTGTATTTTTTTTTGCTTTTATCTAATTATATTTTAAATCCTTATTTGCCTTATTTTTAATAATATGGTAATATAATATTTGGTGATATAATCTTTTCATCAATTATTTACTACTAATATACTTGTTAACTTTTTAAGTTACTCATTAATACTAGCAGAATATTATGTGTTTAACATTGCAGATTGTAGCAAAGGGGGAAGTAAATAATGAAATCAACTGGCATTGTTAGAAGAGTAGATGATTTAGGAAGAATAGTGATTCCTATTGATCTTCGTAGAACTTTAAATATTGAACCTAAGAGTCCTTTAGAAATATACGTAGATGATAATAAAATCATTCTAAAAAAACATAAACCTACTTGTTTCTTCTGTGGCAGTACAGGTGAAACAATTGAATTTAAGGGTAAAATTATCTGCTCAAAATGTTTAGAAGATATGAAAACAATTAATAAATAACCTACTTATTTAAAATTAATAACTTACTTGTATAAGCCAGATTCAATAGCTATTGAATCTGGCTTATACTTTATCCAATTTTAAAAGCATAAACATAAATCTCCTATCATAAAAATACTATTATATAAGAGAATTCTATAATTAACTCTTAGGTATCACCATTTATACTAAAAACCATATAACAGAGTAAAGATTTAGGGAGGTTTATATTTTGAATCTAACAGCAAGTAAAAAGAAAATTTATCTACAAGCATTAATTGCTATCTCTATTACTGTATCATTAATTATTTTCTCAGAAAATAGCTTTCAAGCGGCAGTAAATGGGTTACATACTTGGTGGGAAATAGTCTTTCCGGCCTTACTTCCGTTCTTCATTATGGCTGAAATCTTAATGGGATTAGGAGTAGTTCATTTTATAGGTGCATTATTAGAGCCACTAATGCGACCTGTATTTAAATTACCAGGCGTAGGTGCATTTGCTTTTGCTATGGGATTGGCTTCTGGCTATCCAATTGGTGCTAAAATTACTGGGAATTTAAGAAGAGAAAAGCTATGTACACAAGTAGAAGGTGAACGATTAGTTGCTTTCTGTAACACAGCCGATCCTTTGTTTATGATCGGAGCAGTAGCTGTAGGTATGTTTAGTAAACCAGAATTAGGATTAACTCTAGCTATAGCTCATTATATATCTTGCATTCTTGTTGGTTTAATAATGCGTTTTTATGACCCACCTCATAGCAATGAAGATACTAAAACAACTTCAAGAACAGAAGATAATATTATTAAACACGCTTTTGCTGAATTATACCAGGCTCGTAAAAAAGATGGGCGACCTTTTGGTGAGCTATTAGGAGATGCAATTGTTGAATCGGTTAATACCTTATTATTAGTTGGCGGCTTCATTATTCTATTTTCAGTAATTACTGAAGTCTTACATTTAATTGGTATCACCAAACTACTTACTACTATCCTTTTACCTATCTTAAAGCCCTTAGGCATTGATAAATCCTTAGTCTTACCGATTATTAGTGGCATCTTTGAAATTACTAATGGTACAGATTTAGCAAGCCAAGCAGCAGCACCTTTAGCCCAACAAGTAATCATTGCCAGTGGTATTATTGCCTGGAGTGGACTTTCAGTTCATGCTCAGGTAGCGACTATGGTAAATGGAACTGATATTCGAATTAAGCCATATATCTGGGCTAGAATTTTACATGGAGTCCTAGCTAGTATTGTAACCTTCTTTATCTTTGAGCCACTCAAAAGTATAAGTTCACAAGGGACTATTCCAGTCTTTGGTATTGAAAGTTATAACCTTGGTAATTTTTCATTAGGAATTACAAATTACTTTGAACGAATTGAAATTTTAAGTTTAGGTATTTTGGCTCTTTTAAGTAGTTTGATTTTAATTTCAATTGTAATATATCTAGTTCGAAAGATTACTTTAATTGTAGTTAAAGTTTAACCAATAAAAATATTTACTATATCTTCAAAATAATATTAAATTTAAAATCCAATGAACCTTGTGCTAATGTCGATTTGAATCCCACCCTCGGCACCATATTTTAACTCTATATAATATATAATAATACGATTTAACATAAAATAACTCCTGAAATTCAAAATTAGAATTTCAGGAGTTTCATTGGTCCAAACAAGTTTTTCCTTTTATACTTTATCTTCCTACAGTAATAAATATTTTTCAACCCATAATATCTTCTCTACATTTCCTTCTGAAATGAGAAAATTATTTTACCATTGCCGCAATTCAATTGGTAATCCATCAGGATCTCTTATTTCAGCTCTTTTAGAAGGCCCTAAATCTACTGGACCCCAACTGATTTCTACTCCTTTATCTTCTAAATATGTTATTGCTTTATCCATATCCTTTACTTCTAAGGCTAACATTCTGTAACCAACCTGCCAGTCCTGCTTTAAAACAGGTTGTGGTTCTTCTACAGATAATAATTCAAGCATTGAATCATTTAATTCTAAATAAACGACTTCCTTTATTGATGATGCATCAACTTCTTCTCTTTGTTTAATCTTAAATTCCAGTATTCCAGTATAAAATGCAATTGACACTTCGATATCTGATGGTATGATTTCAACATGATCAATTCTTTTAAACATTTTAATCCTCCTACTTCATAATTTAATATTACTATTTGATTATTGATCTTATATTCTTTACTAATTCATTAAGAATTTAAAGGATAAAATCAATCTGATCTTTTAATTTCTTGTAATACTTCTTCAAATTTTTCATAAGGTTGAGCTCCTACAATACGATATTCATCATTAATAATAAAAGGTTGATTCAATCGATCATATAACCGGTCTATCGATTCACGATCAAATTTCTTAGTTATATCTTCACCTTCTAGTGGTGTTTCAGGATGAATTTCTAAACCATACCACTCTTCTTCAATATCAAATTTTTGCTTTAACCGATCGACAATAGCCTTGCCGATATAACAAAAAGGTCAGATATAATCAGAATAAATTTTCATCTTAATCATATAGCCCACCTCCTAAATATATTAATTACACCTGTACTTTTATGCGAATATCAATAATACAATTATATTTCTTCAATCTCCCAACTATGTTCAAATTCTATACATCCTTTAAGTGTCTGAGCAACTGGACACCCTTGTTCGAATACATCTAGTGCTCGCTTAGCTTCTTTAAGTTTATCAGTTGGTATCTTTAACTCATAGTGGCAACGAATTCGAGTAATCTTCAGTATTCCTTTCTCTTCTTCAATTACACCTTCAAAATGACCTTTCAATTTATCAGGAAAAGTAGAAATTTTGCGCGCCTCCAGCGCACCTGCAAGAGTACCTGTTAGTCATCCACCTGCGGCAGAAACAATATGATCAAGTGTTGATGGATACTCTTCCTTGGGTTCAACTCCATAAAATTCCTTTACCCCACCATGTACTCCAAAATGCAATGGCTTTTCGAAACCCTCGATATAAACCCGTCGATTAGGTCTCTCATCTTGTATAATCGTGATTTTAGTAGTTTCAATTGGATCAATCGTCATAATTTAATCCTCCTTCTAAAGAATTATTAGTTTAATATTTTAACCTGACTATGTATAACTCTTATCATTGACATTTCTAATATTATTATGACTCAAATTCACTAATATATTAATTTAAAGCATAGCTTTTCTATGTTCACATTCTGAAGGAAATTTTCTAATTTCACAATCCTTACACTGGTTAAGAGAATCTATTGCACTCCTAACATTCTCTTTTGTATCCCTTAAACTCTGCTTGTTTAACTTTAAATAATACTTTATCATCTTCAGCATGTGCTGTTCCTGAAGGTTTTAGTTTAACTATGAATAATTATATCATAACCTTTACGCAAACGTAAAGTCAGTAATAAGCTTTTTAGCATATTATATTTAGAAAAAATAATATGAATTTTTAAAGAGTATGCCCATAATCTCATATATTAAATTCTCACCGACAAGTAGTCGACGAACGCCGCCGACTCACAGCCAGAAAATATAAAATTATTTACATAAAGTTTATTTAATTTAGGAATATATATCAGAAAACTCTAGATCAATTTTATCTATAAAATCACGTTGCATTCTATTCTTCTTTCTTTTAGTATTGGTTCTAGATAATACTTTAATAGGAAGTTCAATAATAAATTCACTTCCCTTTCCATATTCACTATTAAGACTAATTTCACCGTTATGCATTTCAATCAGCATCTTAACAAGAGTTAATCCAATACCACTACCTTCACTATTTCTTTTAAATGACTTGTCAACTTGACCAAATCTTTTAAATATTATCTCTTGTTTATCTTCTGGGATACCAATTCCTGTATCTTTTACAGAAACATAGACTTTTTTATCTTTTTCATAAACACTTACTATTATTTTATCACCTTTATCTGTAAACTTTATGGCATTCGATAGTAAATTCAACATAATTCTTTCAATATTAAAGGGATCACAAGCAATTTCCCTTTCTTTTATATCCAAAATCAACTCTAACTTTCTATCTTTATTTCTTGCATATTCCGTAACCGAAGAGACTATATCTTTAATAAGTTTTACTATATCATAATTTTCTAAATTTAAATTAAAAGAGTCAGAATTTATTTTAGTAATATCAACTAAATTATTAACTAATTTTAAAAGCCTATAACCATTTTGTTGAATAGTATTTATATACTTTTTAAACTTACTACTGTCTTCTAATTCTAATTTCTTTTCTTGATAAAAGTCTAACATCTGCAATGCAGAAAAAATTAAATTTAAAGGAGTCTTAAATTCATGTGATAGATTAGCAATAAACTGTGTTCTAAGCTTATTAGTTTCTAATTCACTCTTTAACAATTCTTTTTCTGTAATATCCATCCCAGAGATTATTACTCCTTCTATATCTCCTTCTCCATCCTTTAATGTCGCAATATGAAAATTAACTTTCTTTTTTTGACCATTTTTTGTTAATATTTTTCTTTTAATATATCTACTTGATGCCGTTCCTTCATTAATTGTAGCTTTAAAATTTTCTTTAGCTTCCTCTCTCTCTTCTGAAACAATAAAATTATTAATCCAGACTTCATTAATCAATTCTTCTTTGCTATAATTTAAAATTTCACATCCTTTTTTATTAACTGATACTATCTTCCCATATCTATCTAAAACTAAAAATATTACTTCTGAAATATCAAGATATTTTTCTAATTTTTCCTTTTGATAGTTTAATTTTTCTTCTATCTCTTTTCTTTTGGTTAAATCATTAAAAAAGATTATAGTTCCTGAAAATTTATCACTAACATCAAGCATCTTCTTGAATTTGACTTCAAAAAATCTCAAACCATTTTTAGTATAAATATTCTTACTAAATTTAGCTTCTGATCTATTACTAGCAGCAAATTTATTCAATTCTTCCTCAAACCAGGGCAGCGATTCTCCCCTCAATTTTTGACTATAATAAGTTTCACCCGGAACATGAAAATCTATAAGTATATCTAAAGCCTCTGAATTAGCATTATTAATTTTATTTTCATTATTAACTAAAATCACCGGTTCTGGAACACTTTCTAAAATGGTTAAATATTTATTTTTTTCATTAACTAATCTTCGATTTTCAGCTTGAAGTTCAACTAATTCCTCATTTTGATTAATAGTTTCCCATTCTTCAATAATTTTAATTTCTAAATAATCAAAAAAACGTTCTATAATTAAATAATATTGACTTTTAGCAATTTCTTGAAAATTAGATTGCATAATAAGATCGATATAACTTTGCTTGTAATACTTAATTAAACTAAGAAACATTTTTAATGAAAGGCCTCTTTTAAGATGTCTTTGCGCTTCCAAAATAGTAAAAGCTTCTATTCTTCCATCATTAATTCTTTTTCTAAAATTCAATTCAGACGCTTCATTATCTATCTTCAAAAATTCTACAAGCTCTTTAGATAGTCCACTCATTGATATCCGCCAAGCTTCTCGGAGGGTTGAAGTATATTGAGTATAACCGTGTTTTTTTGCATAATAAATTATTCTATCAATTAAAAAATCTTGATTATCTTCAATAAGTTTTACTAACGGTTCCGTTTCTTTCTTTATACTCACTAAACTCATAATCATCCCCCTCTTCAAAATCCTTTAAAATTAAATTTTAATCAATCAAACTATTATTAAGATATTAATTGACTGTCTTCATTCAAAATACCTTTATTTTTACAAAATCCCTTCTGAATTATCACAAAAAACACATGTTTTTTTATCTTGCTTAGCAGTATAGAACTCTTTTTGACATTCATTACAAACCTTCTTTAGTCCAACTATCACTTCTTGTTCACTATTATTTAAATTATGATTTAAGTCTTTTTTAATATTAATTTGCTGCTTATAGCAAACATCTTTACAAAGACCACAGTTCGTACATAATTTATGATTAGCCATAATTTTCTTTTCAGATTCTTCATCAATTGTACTTAAAACTCCATTAGGACATAATGTAGTACAAACTTGGCAGAAATCACAATCACCATCAAATTCAAGCTTCCAAAATAAAGATGATAAATCATCCTCATTTACTTCTATAGCGTTCTCTTCCAATCTTTTGATTAATGATAAAAGCTCTTGTCTTTTAATCTTAGCTTTGGCAATAGAATTCTTTTGTTCTTTTTCTTTTTTTTGTTCAAAAGTTAATAAACTCTTTATACCATTAACACTTTCTTGCTTTAATTTATTTATAAATTCTCTACGTCCAATTCCACTAGAATTTAATTCATCTTCAGTAAACTCACTATTTCTAAATCCAAAAGCATTTGGCGTGAAATTAGGTCTTTTAGTTGAAATAAAAACCCTAGATTCATCAAAATATCTCTTCAATAAAAGGTTACAATTGTGTACTATCTCCTCTATTAATGCTCTTCCACTCTTTAATTGACATTTAGCACACTGTCCAGGCTTCAGCCAAATTAAATCCGCACCAATAAAAAGTAACTTTAATAGCATTCTTTCTGATAACCTGCCTAAACATTCAATCTGAACACTATTTTTCTCCTCTATTGCTGCTTGACAATTAATTAAAAGAGAGTGATCTGTATTAAAGTTTTCTTGAGCTTTATTCAAGACAGCAGCATCAGAATTTTTCTCTAATTCGAATACATTATTAGGACAGCTAGTAGTACAAAGTCCACAATTATTACACTTATTAAAATCGATTTTCAATTCTTTATTAATTATACTAATAGCATTTTGAGGGCATATATCAATACAACTAGAGCAACTACTCTTAGAAGAAATTACTCTAGTACAATATCTTGCTTCAAGTTTAATTGGCTTTATGTCTATTTGTTCAATGAGATTAAATATTCTATTTAACATCTTTTCATCCCATCCTTAAGAGAATTACTCGTCTTTCTCTAATTCTTTTACTTCACTAGTTACATCTTCAGTTGCTTTCTTAAATTCTTTAATCCCTGAACCAACTGATTTCCCAATCTCAGGCAATTTACTTGGGCCAAAAATCACCAAAGTTATTACTAATATTAAAATTAATTCTGGTGCTCCTAATCCAAACATATAAACCCCTCACTTTCTTTTAATAGTTTAATATTTAAACTCAACTATATAAGTACTACTTTTTAATTATAGTACCCTCTTGACCAAGAGGGTACTGATATACACTACTTACTATCACTTCTTATCTGTCTTCCTATATTAGGAGAGATAAAACGTACTGAAGGGTTAGTTAGATTTGGATTTGGGAACCCTGGCAAACTCCTTTTAACTTTTGATTTATGAAAGCCACTTAACTCAATCAAATCTAAAGCTCCCACTACACAATTATCTACACAAGCTGGT
This sequence comes from Candidatus Frackibacter sp. WG13, assembly GCF_900114655.1. Lineage (GTDB taxonomy): Bacteria > Bacillota > Halanaerobiia > Halobacteroidales > Acetohalobiaceae > Frackibacter. The sequence continues at coordinate 63,892 of NZ_FOTT01000015.1, read as the reverse complement.
TTTTTCCCAGCAGCTAAGCGTTCATAACATAACTCACATTTTTCAACTTTTTTAAGATTTACATTAAATTGAGGAGCATTATAAGGACAAGCCTTAATACAAGACTTGCAACCAATACATTTTTCTTGATCCTGCATAACAATACCATCTTCCCTTTTACTATAAGCATCAACTGGACATACCTTTTGACATGCAGGATTAGCACAATGATTACAAGCTATAGACATGTGATTTCTTTCTGGAGCTGAATACTCTTTTTCTTCAAGAAGATATACTCTCCTCCAACGCGGTTTAACATCTATTTGATACTCATTTTTACAAGCCATTTCACAACCATGACAACCTACACATCTTTCAGAATTTATCAAAAAACCTAACTGTTTTTTAGCCATTTTCTATCCCTCCTTTTAAACCTTTTCTACTTTAACAAAATTATCGTGGAAAGCTAATCCTGGACTACCAGTAGCATGTTCACCCATATCTGAAGGTGTTGCCTTCACAATATCATTGACTGAGTAATTTGAATCCTTATACCAAGCTTCATAAGCAACAACTGCATCTTTTGGTACAGTACCGGTTAATTTAGCCTTTGCTTTTATCTTCCCTAGTTCATTCGAAAGTTTAATTAAATCTCCCTCTTTAATTCTCTTCTTCTGAGCTAAATCCGGATGAATCTCTATTTCAGGTTCAGAATCCATATTCATCATCCAATCTAGATTCTGGAATTGAGAATGAAGACCATATTTCCAATGAGGAGTTAATAGCCTTACTGGATACTTCACCGATGCTTTTGCTTCTTTCTTATAACTTGGAATAGCTGGATGACCATACTTAGTAGCAGTCTTAGAATAAAGTTCATACTTACCTGATGGAGTACGGAAGTTACCATCAGACCAAGATTGAGTTGGTAAATTAGCTTTCTTAGGTCCTTTTCTCAATTCATTATAATCTTTAATTCCCAACATATCATAAATTCCATCGTTAAACTCCTTAGCTAACCATTCTTCTTGACTTATATCAGTTGGGAAAGTACAAGAACCTGGTTCCAACTCATTCATTTTACGTGACAGAGCCATAGCAATTTCTAAATCACTTTTAGCTTCATAGAGAGGATCAATCGCTTGCTCATTAATATTTACCCAATAATGCCAATAGCTTGCATTTACATCAGGGTGCTCAAAGAGAGTTGTACAAGGTAAGACTATATCTGAATGTTTTACAGTCTCATTCATAAATTGATCTACAGTTACCACTAAGTCCATAGCATCGAAGGCCCTTTTGGAAGTTTCAACATCCGGATGCTGATCAATTGTATTACGACAAGCTATCCATAACATCTTAATTGGTGGGTCATCAGCTGCTAGTACTTCAGCACCAAAATTATTAATATTAACTGTTCGATTTGACATACTTCCATCAGGATTCTCTACACCTACTGAACCTGAAGGTGGAGATTGAACCATAGCATTGTAATTAAAACCCCAAGTTTCTAAATGCGCATACTGAACTCCAGCTCCAGGCTTACCAATCTTACCTGTAATAGCTCCTAAAGCATCAATTGCTCGAACGGTTTGTCCACCGTTAATATGACGTTGCAAACCATAACCAGCCCAAATATTAGCTTTTGCAGTAGTAGCATAATCTTTAGCTAACTGAATAATTACTTTCTCTGGTAAGCCAGTCTTTTCTGCGGCCCAGCTAATTGAAACTTCTTTTCGTAAATAATCAGCAAATTCTTTAAAACCGACCACATTCTCTTCAATATATTTCTTATCTATATAATCATTATCTAAAATATATTTTGCCATAGCTAATGCTAAAGCTCCATCAGTACCAGTCTTTATTTGTAACCAAGTATCTGCTTTAGAAGCAGTTTGAGTTTGGATAGGGTCAATAACAACTACTTTTGCTCCATTTTCTTTAGCTTCTTGAATAAAAGGCATCGTATGAATTGAACACCAAGCAGGGTTAGCTCCCCAGATAATAATCAAATCTGAATTAGCCATGTCTTCTGGATCTGAATTGTATATAGCTCCCATATCAAAATTCTGAGAATCAATACCCGCTGGCCAACATGGAGTCCCTAAACTTCGAGTGGTATATCCAATACTAGACATCATACCCTCTACAACATAATGTAAAATACCAAAGTTACCTGAGTATTTATCCATTGCTATAGGTAGTGTAGAACCATACTCTTCTTTAATCTCTAAAACCTTCTTCGCTATAATATCCATAGCTTTATCCCAGCTTATTCTTCGCCAATTACCAGAACCTCTAGGCTCTTGAATCATTGGGTATTTTATACGATCAGGACTATAAACTCGATGGGCATAAGTATAGCCTTTAACACAAAGTTTTCCTTGAGTAAAGCCATGCTTCGGATCACCATCAACTTTTTCTAGAACACCATCTTTTACATAACTCAAAATACCACAAGTATCATAACAATTACGAGGACAGGCATTACGAAAAACATCATAACCCAAATTATAATCTGTACCTGCTTTAACAGTTTTCTTCCCTAAATCAATAGGCATTAAAGAACTAAGACCAGCAACTGCTCCTACACCTATAGCTCCTTTTAAAAAGTTTCTTCTTGAAAACGCTTTACTAAATCCTTTAGAATTTTTATCGGTCATTTAAAGTCACCTCCTATATTATTTTACTTTGACCGACATACAACTACTTTAACTATTAACCTGTAACTCCTCTTCTTTTAAAAACCCCTTTAAATATAGACCAACCCCTTTCATAAACTTAGTTTCAGCCTTATCTATTATTAAATCAGCAAACTCTAACCCCCATTGTAATAAATGTTCATTTAAAAACTTCTCGTATAATTCTTGATAGTAATTTACTTCTTCTTCAGCCTGTTTCTCTTGAGACATAATTATTAACCTAGTTATATAACTTAAAAACTCTAATTCTATACCAATATGATCATCTGGTTCTTTTCCTTGATTTTCAAGTTTAAGGCCTTCAGATTGATAAAAATTACGCACTTCCAAAGTAGAAGGTCCCATAATTAAACCTTCATCTCGATAAACAGATTCATATGGTGGAGCTTGTAACTTATCTGGACCAACAAAAAGTCGATTAAAATCGAAAAGAATCTCCTTCCATAAGCTTTCATTATTTTGAACGTTATTCTCTAACAACGACCAGCATTGATCAAAAAACTCGTTAGAGTGATAATCATCATATTCGCTTAAAGAAGTTAGAAAACTACTGATTTTTCTAGTATGAATAATACTATCTTTATTCGACAACATCATATCTTTTAATTTATTCAATACATGTAGTCTCCGCTTCCACAGTCCTTCATTAAATTGGCTAGTCATCTACTTCTCCCCCTTAACAAAAACTATAATTTTAACTTTTAACCTATTTTGCTAAATCAGCTTTTATATGCTACCCAGTCAATTTCTAATGAAATTAACTACCACTTATTGCTTATGATATATGTCATAGTTCTACATATAAAAACATTTCCCTTCTTTTTATATGAAAAAAATATTTTTTTCGACATCTTTAGACATATGCTTCAACTTTGCTTGCTGTTGTTAAACCTGCTTTAAACTAAGACTAATTAATTTGGCAGCCTGGCAGTCTTTATATTTAAGACCCATAGCTTTGCGCCCCTGCTTCACAACAAGTTTGCCCCTTCAAAATTAATTATTTATTTTAAAATAACAAAAAAGACCAAGCTTTAAAAGCCTAGTCTTAGGAAATCTCCTCTAAATGTTCTTTTGGTTGCAATTCAGTTCTATTTTTTCTAATCTCATTTAACTTTTTCTCTAAACCACTCTCTATTTCTGCTAATACTTCATCAGCATATTCATTAACACCAACTCTAATTTCATTAGCTACTTCTTGGGCTTCCTTAACAACATCAACCTCCGCAATAATCTTTTTAATTTCTTCATCAGCTCGATTCTTCGCGTCATCTAAAATTTCTTGCCGCTTACTCAATAATTCTTCAGCTTCTCCAATTGCTACCGGTAATTCTTCTTCTAATTCTGCTATTAAATTTAATACATAATCTGAATCAATCAAGACCTTTTTAGTCAGAGGAATCTTATCTCCATTCTCGACCATAAACCTTAATTCGTCTATAATTTCACTTACCTTCATCCCTGATTCCCTCCTATTTTCTTCTTTAGTCTGGAAATGACATGCTCAGGAACTAAATCTTCTATACACCCACCAAAATTAGATACTTCTTTAATGATACTAGAACTGAGATAGGCATACTTATTATTAGTCATCATAAAGATAGTCTCAACCTCTGGCTCTAACTTCTTATTCATAGATGCCATTTGAAACTCTGTCTCAAAATCAGAAACAGCCCGTAAACCACGAACAATTACCTGAGCTTTTTGCTGTTTGATATAATCAGTTAATAATCCTTCAAAAGAATCAACTTCTACATTTTCAAAATCAGCCACTGCTTCAGTAATTATTTCTACTCTTTCTTCCATTGAGAATAATGGTTTCTTATTTGGATTATGAAAAACAGCTACAATCACGTTATCAAATATCTTAGTAGTTCTTTCTATTATATCTAAATGTCCATTAGTAATCGGGTCAAAACTTCCCGGATAAACAGCAATTTTTGTCATTATACTTCCCCTTTCTCCACTTTCATATATAAATTTAGTCTTGTATTGCCATAATCCCTTCTTCTAATCAAATTTAAATCAGAAAATTCTACTTTTATCTCGTCATTCTTATGATGTTCTACAGCAATAATACCTGCTCGTTTTAATAGTTTAGACTTTAAAATTTTGTTGATAGTTGGCACAATTAATCCTTCCCAATAAGGAGGGTCCATTAGGATAATATCAAAACTCTTAGGATTAAATCGTCCTATTTCCTTTAAAACGTCACCTTGAACAACTTCAGACCTTTCATCTAACCCAGTATTTTCTAAATTTTCTTTAATAATTTCAATATGACTACCTACTTTTTCTATAAAAGTAACACTTCTAGCTCCTCTACTTAAAGCTTCAATTCCTAAACCACCGAACCCAGCATAAAGATCCAATACATCTATATCTACAATTTCAGAACCAAACATATTAAATAAAGCTTCCTTAACTCGATCTGTTGTTGGTCGTGCTTTTCTTCCCGTCTTTGATTTTAATTTTTGGCCTTTAACCTGACCTGCAATTACTCGCATCGATAAGCCTCCTATACAGAAATATTTACCTCATGATTTCTCTTCGAAATGTGAATAGAAATATCGACTATCTGAAAAAATATTACTACTACTTAAAGGAGGTGACAAATTACTTTAAGTTTTTAAGAAATATTGGAGTAATAAAGAAGAAAAAATAAGAGTCCTCCCCATTAATTCTTCCTCCAATTTCTCCTCTCCCAAAAGAAGTTGGTGTTATTAACACCAACTTCTAATAAATTTGTTTGCAATTTTTATATAATTAATCGACACTACCAATGAATTATTCCCATAATCTTATTATTAATTTTCCCCACTTAACTAATATCTATTAATTCGAAATCAGCCCCAAATTTTAACTGAATAAATGCTTTTAATAATCGATGCCTCAATTCATTAAGCTCAGGGTCCTTTTCAACCACACCTAAAGCTTGTTCTCTAGCTATTTCTAATAGCTCACTATCCCGTAAAAGATTTGCTATCTTTAAATCCGGTAGACCATGTTGGCGAGTACCAAAGAATTCACCAGGTCCCCTTAATTTTAAGTCTTCTTCTGCAATTACAAAACCATCGGTAGACTGAGTCATAATCTTCATCCTATCTCGTCCTGTCTCTGTCTTAGGATTAGCAATTAAAATACAGTATGACTGATATTTGCCTCGTCCAACTCTGCCGCGTAACTGATGCAGTTGAGCCAAACCAAATCTTTGGGCATCAATAATAACCATCAAAGTAGCATTAGGAACATTAACCCCTACCTCAATTACCGTAGTAGATACCAGAATATCAATTTTTTGTTCACGAAAATCACGCATAATCGCTTCTTTTTTATCAGACTTTAATTGTCCGTGTAATAAACCGATACTAAAATCAGTAAAGATGTCATTTTGTAGCTCTGCTGCCATCTCAACAGCAGAACTGACATCTATCTTTTCAGACTCTTCTACTAAAGGACAGACAAAGTATGCTTGTCTTCCGGCACTTAGCTCTTGTCGAATAAAAGAATAGATTTTAGGATAAGCCTTCTCTGACCTCCATTCCGTAACTACCGGTTTCCTCCCTGGAGGTAATTCATCAATAACTGATAGATCTAAATCTCCATATAGAGTTAGAGCCAAAGTACGCGGGATAGGCGTAGCCGTCATTACCAAAACATCAGGATTCTCACCTTTTTCTTTAAATGTTGCTCGCTGCCTTACCCCAAATCTATGTTGTTCATCAGTAATAACTAAACCTAAATTAGCAAAATTAATCCCTTCTTGAATTAAGGCATGAGTCCCGATTACGATATCAATATCCCCTTCTACTAACTTTTCTAATACCGTCTCTCTCTCTTGTTTAGTCAAACTCCCGACTAACAGAGCTACTTCTATGCCATAACAGCTTAAAGATTCTTTCAGACTTAAATAGTGTTGTTCAGCTAAAATCTCTGTTGGAGCCATCATTGCTCCTTGATAACCACTTCTGACCGCTTTTAAAAGTGCTAAAGTAGCAACTACCGTCTTTCCAGAGCCTACGTCCCCCTGAATTAAACGATTCATAGGTATCGGTTCTTTCATATCTTCTTTAATCTCATCCCATACTTTAGCCTGAGCTGAAGTCAGTTCAAATGGTAAATCAACTAGATAATCATCAATTAAACTTTCATCTCCATTATGTACTACTCCTTCTTCCTCAGTTAATGAATCTACCTTTCTTAAAACTATACCCAATTGCAAAATAAATAATTCGTCAAAAGCCAATCTTTTTCGAGCCATTTTAGCTTCTTCAATCTTATCAGGAAAATGAATCTTCTTTAATGCCTGCTTAATTTCTAAGAAATTATGTTGCTCTCTTAATTTCTTGGAAATAAACTCTGGAAATTCACTCAAATATTTATCAAGAATTCTCTTAACTATCTTTCTTAAAAAGTTTTGACTAAGCCCCTCAGTCGTTGGATAAATAGGCAATACCCTACCAACATATAAATTATTGCTTTTATTTATTAATTCATAATTAGGATTACTCATCTGTAACTGCCCGTACTCTCTTTTAACCTTACCACTAAAAGCTACTGGTATACCTCGAGAAAATTTCTGTTTAATATATGGTTGATTAAACCAAACTCCAGCTAAACTTCCTGTCCCATCATTAATTACTATCTTAGTAATTACTAATCCCTTACGTGGACGAATCTCTTCAATATTAATAACTTGACCCTGAACGGTTACCTGACTCCCTGAGTTTAACTCTCTTATTTTAGAATTAGTACTCCAATCCCGATAGTCACGAGGAAAATAGAATAACATATCATAAATAGTATGAATACCTAATCGAGCCAACTGTTTAGCCCTCTTTTTACCCACTCCTTTTACATAACGAACTGATTTTTGCCAGATTTCGGGCAAGCTAGTATCAGTGGTTTTTGCATCATCAGTATCTATAATAGTCTCCTTAGTCCTCTTACTTCCTCTTTTATCTTTATTAACTTTACCCTCAATTTTTTGCTTCTTTTCTCTTTCGTTCTTTAACTCTTTTTTAGGTACTCTTTTTTTCTTAGCATCTCCCTCTTTAATTAAATTAACCAATTGATTAAATAATTGTTTACTATTTAATAGCTTCTTTTCTCTAATTTGTGGTCTAACTTCAGCATAATCAGTAAAGATAGTCCTTAGCTCATCTATTGCTTCTAAACTTTCTTTTTTATCTGTCATATTAGCTAATTCATTAAGCCATTTTAGAATATAAGCATCAAAACCTCCAAAGACAGAAGAATTATTGTAACCTAACTTCTTTTCCGTCTTTAAAGGCTTCAATAATTTGCTTAAAACTTCTTTCTTTTGCTTCATTAATTCCACCTCAGCCAAATAACATAAACAATAATATATTATTTATTATTACCAAATCTTCATACTACTATAACACCTAAAGCACCCGGCCCAACATGAGTTCCGATTACTGGACTAATCTCAGATACTACTATCTCATCCCATTCTGCTAAGCCACTTAATTCTTCTTTCAACTTTTCTACATCTCTTAGTGCATTCCCGTGTACCAAACCTAATCTCGGATTAAAAGAACCTTCTCTTACTGCTAATTCTTTTTCAACTTGACTCTTAAGTTTGCGAAAAAGCCTCCGTTTACCTCTTGCTTTAGAATGAAGGTCGACTTCTCCTTCTTCATTTACCTTTAGGATTGGTTTGATATTCAATAAGCTACCTACAAAAGCACTGGCTTTACCGATTCTTCCACCTTTCTCTAAATAATCTAAAGTATCAACTGTAAATAATACCATTGATGCCTCTATTCTTTCTTTAATTCCCTCAATTATCTCTTGTAAAGCCAAGCCATTATTATTAGCTTGTACAGCATAAAGAACTAAAAATCCTAAACCTAAAGAAACACTTTTAGAATTTATAACTTCAATATTAATATCTGCTTCTTTTTCTACCATATCTGCTGCTAATCTTGCTGCCCTATAGGTGCCACTCAATTTTCCAGCCAAATGAAGTGAAATAATTGTCTCGCACTCACTCGCTAATTCAAAATACTTTTCTTTAAATTTACCTATTGCTGGTTGAGAAGTTTTAGGCAATTCATCTACTTTCTCTAATCTTGTAAAGAATTCATTAGGAGAAATATCTATCTTATCAGCAAAGAATTCATTATTAAAATTAACAGTTAAGGGTATCATCTCTATTCCTAATTCTTTTATTAACTCTAATGACAAATCAGCAGTGCTATCAGTAACAATCTTAATTGATGCCATTATATTTCCTCCTACTTTACTATAATTTTATTCGACAGAGATTAAATAATAATATATTGGTTGGTCTCCAGCATAAATTTCTATATCTACATCTACAAATTTAGCTTCTACACACTCTTTTAAACCCTCAACTTCTTCTTTATCAACTTCTTCACCATAGTAGATAGTAATTAATAAATCGTTATCAGTAACCATCTCTTCTAATAACTCTAAAATCGCTTCTTTTTTATCATCAGTAACAACCTTAATATCGCCCTCTGCTAGCCCTAATATATTATTCTGTTTAATTTCAATTCCATTTACTATTGCATCACGAACCGCATAAGTAACCTGACCTGTCTTAACCTGTCTAATCTCTTCTTCCATCATTTCTTTAACATCAACTATTTCGCCTCTTGGATTAAAGCCCATCATTGCTACAATCCCTTGGGGAATAGATGTAGTCGGTAAAACAATCACTTCTCTATCACTTAATTCAATAACCTGTTTTGCTGCAGAAATAACATTCTTATTATTAGGTAAAATTATTATCTTATTAGCATTAACTTTTTTAATAGCTGATAGTAAATCTTGAGTACTAGGATTCATAGACTGACCGCCTTCTATAATAAGATCGACTCCTAAGCTCTCTAAAATTTCTATAATACCTTGGCCAGATGCAACAGCTATTACTCCTATTCTATCTTTAAGTTCTTCTTTAATCGTTAACTCATCACTCTTTCCATGACTTTTAGAAGAAGTTCCTACTTCCATATTATCAATCTTAATCTTATTTAATTCCCCAAACTTCAACCCAGCTTCCAAAACTAGACCAGGATTATTAGTATGAACATGTACTTTAGTCACTCGGTCATTAGCCACTACTAAAAGTGAATCACCATAATCCTTTAGTACGCCCTTAATTTCTTTATCACTGATATTAGTATTATTAATCAAAAATTCAGTACAATATTTATATAATAACTCATCTCTTTCTCCTTCATTATGCTTATCTTCAATAGAAACTAAATCCAATTCCGACTCATCTACTACAACTTCCCCATCGCAAACAAAATATTTATAAAGACCTCTCAAGATAACAGCATAACCTTTTCCCCCAGCATCAACAACCCCTGCTTCCTCTAATACTTCTAATAACTCTGGAGTCTTCTTAACAGTTGTAGATGCCTGCTCACTAACTAAACGTAAAAACTCAATAATATCTTCTTCCTCTTTAGCTAAAGTAACTGCCGTTTCCCCAACCTCTCTAGCTACAGTCAAGATAGTCCCTTCTATCGGCTTCATAACCCCTTGATAGGCCTTCTTAGCTGCATTCTTCAATCCAACAGCTATCTCTTTTGTCCCAATCTTTTTTTGGTCATTAGCTACTTCTGCTACACCTCTTAATAGTTGAGAAAGGATAACACCAGAATTGCCTCTAGCTCCCATTAAAGCACCATTAGCGATCTCTTCTAATAATATAGCTATCGAATCAGTCTCTAAATCTTTAATTTCATCTATAGCTGTAGAGAAGGTTAGATACATATTAGTTCCTGTATCTCCATCTGGTACTGGAAAGACATTTAATGCATCAATCTCTTCTTTATAATTAGCAAAATAATTTAAAGCAAAAATAAAAGCTTCTTTACACATAGATACATCTAATTCATATATATTTTGGCTAATTTCATTATTATATTTATTAGTACATCCTTTACTATTAACCAACTTCACCCACTCTCACTCCTTGCACATTTATATTAATTTCACCCACTTCAGTCCCTGTATACTCTTCCAAAGTATATTTAACCTTATCGATTATATTATTAGAAACTTCAGAAATATTGATTCCATACTCTACTATTATATATAAATCAACAATTACTCTTCCATCTTGAATATTAACCTCTACCCCTTTATTTAGATTCTCCTTCCCCAAAAGATCAGATATACCATCCTGCACTCGCTGCGAAGCCATCCCCACTAAACCATAACATTCCATAGTAGCTAACCCCGCAATTATTGAAATTACTTCCTGAGAAATTGTAATCATACCTAATTCATTTCTTAACTCTTGGTTCATTATTAATTCCTCCTTATTCTATAATTTTATTTAAATCCGTAACTAATTCCTCTATATCAATCTCATGACTTTGTGCTACATCTTCAATCTTTTCCGAAACTGCTCCTAAACAGTTACTGCAGGCGAGACCATGATCAATAAAAACTTTTCTTGCTTCGGGGTACTTCTTCAAAACTTCTAAAATAGACATATCCTTATTTATACCCATCTTCTATCCCTCCTACTTAAATTATTATTCAACAAATTGCAAAAAAATCCTTCCCTGAGAGAAAAAATGGTTAATTTAGTCTTGCCATTTAGTATTAATTTGTGTTAAAATAATTAAGTGAGTTTGATTATTTACTTAAAGTTAATATTTGCTTTCATTTAAGGGGGTGTTTAGATATGGCAAGATATTGTGAAATTTGTGGAAAAGGATCTAATAAATCAAATGCTGTAACCAGAAGAGGTAAAGCTAAAAAAGAAGGTGGAGTAGGACGTAATGTAACTGGACGTTCTAAACGTACTCAAAAGCCTAACCTTCAGAAAGTAAAGGCTATCGTAGACGGTAGTACTAAGCGAATTAAAGTTTGTACTAAATGTCTAAAAGCAGGTAAAGTACAAAGAGCATACTAAATCTTATTTAATATAAATTAAGGGTTCGGATAATATCCGAACCCTTAATTATTTATTAATAAGAGGGGCTAACTCTATTTTTTAAGCATCTCTTTTGCCTTGGTAGCTACTTCTTCAGGAGTAATATCTAATTGCGCTACTCCACTCTCAATAGCTGCCTTAGCTACCGCCTTAGCAATCTCTGGAACAACTCGTTCATCAAACGGATCTGGAATCACATAATCAGCTGCTAATTCATCTTCTTCAATTAGATTAGCAATAGCATAAGCGGCAGCTACTTTCATCTCTTCATTAATATCTGTAGCTCTAACATCTAAAGCTCCTCTAAATACACCTGGAAATGCCAAAACATTATTAACCTGATTAGCAAAATCAGAGCGCCCAGTACCTACTACCTTGGCTCCTGCCTCTCTAGCGTCATCCGGATGAATTTCTGGAACCGGATTAGCCATTGCAAATAAGATCGGATCATCCGCCATACTAGCTACCATCTCTTTAGAAACAATGTCAGGAGCAGATACACCGATAAAGACATCAGCGTCTTCCATAGCTACGGCTAAGTCACCTTTTTTATTATTCTTATTTGTTATTTCAGCCATTTCAGCTTGAATTGAATTCATCTCTTTCTCATCAGGATGTAAGATACCAAAGATATCACTCATAATCACATCATCAACACCAGCATCTAGCAATAACTTAGCAATCGCAATCCCTGCTGAGCCAGCACCATTAACTACTACAGTTATATCTTCCATCTCTTTACCTACATATTTCAAAGCATTAATTAAACCCGAAGTAACTACAATAGCCGTTCCATGCTGGTCATCATGAAAGATTGGTATATTAGTCTCTTCTTTTAACTTAGCTTCAATCTCCATACATCTAGGAGCTGCAATGTCTTCTAAGTTAACACCACCAAAAGTAGGCTCTAATCTCTTAACTGTTTCTACAATTTCATCCACATTTTGAGTGCTAACACAGATTGGAAAAGCATCTACATTAGCAAACTCTTTAAAAAGTACCGCTTTTCCTTCCATTACAGGCATAGAAGCCTCTGCTCCAATATTACCTAATCCTAAAACAGCACTTCCATCAGAAACAACCGCCACTAGATTACTCTTAGCTGTATAATCATATACTTTATCAACATCTTTATCAATCTCTTTACATGGTTCAGCTACCCCTGGTGTATACGCAATACTAAGGTCTTCTCTATCTTCAACCTTAACCTTACTTTCCACACTTAACTTTCCTACATTTTCACGATGCATCTTTAAAGCTTTTTCCTTCATTGATGACATTATTAATCTCCCCCGTTCTTATTAGTTTACAGTATATTATTTAAAACGCAGTCTTAACTAACCCTGTTTTCTTCTTAGTCTCTTCAGGAGTATAGTCTGGTAAGATCTGTGGAGAAACGCGGTCTGTTTTAATTCCGGCTTCTTCTAATTCATGGTGATACTTTCTAACGTGATTCAAGTTTAACTCACCCTGCTTCACCTTACCAACTTTAGCTGCTGCATTTCTACCAGCCCGTCGACCAAATACTACTATATCAAGTAAAGAGTTACCCATCAATCGGTTTCTACCATGGATTCCACCGGCAGCTTCTCCAGCTACAAATAAGTTTTCAATACCAGTTTCGCCTTCTTCATTAATTAAAATACCGCCATTTTGATAATGAAGTGTTGGATAAACTAACATTGGTTCCTTAGTAATATCGATACCGAACCTTCTAAACTGTCTAACCATAGCTGGTAACTCTTTTTCTATAGTTCCTTCACCATGCTTAAGATCAATAAGTGGAGAATCTAACCAAACACCTTGTAGACCTGAAGGCGTTTCAATTCCTTTTCCTCGCCCTTCACATTCTCTAATGATTGATGCTGCACTAACATCTCTAGTTTCTAACGGATTAACGAACTCTTCTCCTTCATCATTTATCTCTTGGGCTCCTAAACCTCTTACCTTCTCTGTAATCAAAAGACCTACTGTCTGTTCAGGGAATACAGATCCAGTTGGATGGTACTGCAGAGAATCCATAAAAGCTAATTCTGCTCCAGCTCGATAAGCCATTACTAACCCATCAGCAGTTGCTCCATAATGATTAGTAGTAGCAAAACCGCCAATATGAAGACGGCCAATTCCACCAGTAGCTAAAATAGTAGTCTTAGCCTTTACAACTGAATACTTCTTAGTTTCTAGATGATAAAGTACAGCTCCTGCACATTGACCTTTATCATCTAAAATTAATTCTACAGCTGGTGCAAACTCAATTACTTCGATTCCTTTATTACGCACCTCATCACGGAGTGTTCTCATAATCGCTGCGCCACTGTAGTCTTTAGCTGAATGCATTCGCTTACGCGAAGTACCTCCACCATGTCGAGTCTGCATTCTTCCGTCTTCATCCTTATCGAACATAACTCCTAACTCTTCTAACCACTTAATTACTAACGGTGCGTCATGCACTAGTGCTTCTACTAACTCTGGAATATTATCAAAGTGACCACCACCAATTACATCTAAGTAATGTCTTGCCGGTGAATCCTTCTCTTTATCAGCAGCTTGAATTCCACCTTGGGCCATCATCGTATTAGCATCACCATGACGGAGCTTAGTTGTCATTAACACATCAGCACCATTTTCTTGTGCTAATAGAGCTGCAGCTGATCCAGCTCCACCACCGCCAATTACTAATACATCAGTTTCTAAATCCGGATTATCTAAATCTATCTCATCAGGATTAATAACACTTTTAGCTTCCAGCACATCCGCAAACCTATTTGGCATTCTCTCACCTTTATTAGGCCCAAACTTCATTTCTTTAAACCCAGCATCCGCATAATCAGGATGAAAATTCTCTAATACATCCTTCTTCTCCTCAGCACTTGCGCGTGGATAAGTCTCATTTACCCTCTGTTGTCTAGTAGCTTCAACTCTTTTAATCGACTCTTTCATATATGGTAAATAACCCATTCTAAATCCCTCCTAAAGTTAGTATTTTTACTCTTCAATATCCCGCTCTTCGTATACTTTCTGCAACTTCTCTTTAGGCATACTCTTTAACTCTTCTAAGTCATCATTGAATTTACCGTCTTTAATTTCTAAAACTCTACTTGCTAAATGTTGTGCATTCGGTGCTATATATCGACTATATAATCTTCTAGCTAACATTCCAATATTATACTGTACTAGTTCACCTGGACAACGAGAAGCACACAAGCCACACATAATACAGTCAAACGATTTCTCAGCTGCTGCTTTAATATCTCCTCTCATTGCTGCTGCTACATATTCCATCGGCTCTAACTCCTGTGGACAGACTTTAGCACAAGTATTACAGCCCATACACTTCATCATCTCTGGATATAATTCAATAATCTGCTGAGCTGTAGCCTCTAAAGCATCCATATCGTATAACGACTTGTTAGCTGGGAAGAATGGTAGCTGTGTCAAATACATATTTGGTTCAACTACCTTCTGACAAGCCAACCCTACATGTAATTTATAGTCGTCTTTAAATCTATAGAATGTAGCACAAGCACCACAGAAACCACCTCGACATCCACAACCTCTAATCACCTGGTATCCAGCATACTCAAAAGCATTCAAAATAGTAGCAGTTTCCGGTACATAATGTTTCTTACCCATAATATAAACTGGGATTAATTCCGCTGACATTTATATCCCTCCTATAATTTATCAGATATTATTAATAATTATAATAATCTAAGTCATTTAGCTCTAATCTCAGCCTTAACCTTATCTTATGTCATAAAGAACATTCCTAAAAAGACTCCAAATACTAAGGCAGAAATCGCCATATAATAATTGTCGTTCTCTTTTAAACTTTGTAACTGTGGAATCTCCTCTTCTACTTTATCATCCACAATATAATCTTTAATCACCGTATCAACCTGCGGACAAGATAAAGCACACGAAAAGCATCTCTCACAATCATCGCCTACTAAGCTTTCTAAAGCTAAAGAGGTTCGCTGACCAGTTCTCTCTCTTCGCTCCGGCTCTCTTCTTAAAATTGCGCATGAATCTATACATAATCCACAACCTAAGCAGGTCTTAGTTCCATCTAAAGCTTCCTCTACATAAAGCCCATGATATGGTTCAAAACCTGTAGATAATAAACGACATCTAGGTACTGGTGGACTCTTTTCATCTAATACTTGATTTAAAACCCCTTTGATCTGTTCAATATTAGCTTGGGATAGAGTATTCCTCTGTCTAGTCCCCATTATTTAAATCCCTCCTTTTACAGTTCATGACATGTACTACAATCTTGACTAGGTTTCTTTCCATTATAAAAAGTCCCATTATGACAATTAAAACAGATTACTTCATCTTCCTTAGGACATTCATCCAAATCTTTAATGTCACTGAGTTTATAAGTCTGACTCTTACCTTCTAATTTATCTTCTCCAAAATCATGAGCATCTGACTTATGACAAGTTGCACATTTTACTTTCGCTTCTATGTGTGTTCGATGCCCCATTACTAAACCTATTTCTTTTAACCTATCTGGCAAATCCTTCTTAGCTACCCCATTAATTTGATTAATAGCGTTATGACATTCAATGCAACGTTCGTTTCCTACCTCCGCATGAAACACTTCTGTCCCTGGAGGCTCTGGTGAGTTTGTAAAGTATATTGATGCTTGCCTCAATCCTGCTATCTTTGCTTCTAAATATCCTTTAAAACCAGGATTAGTATGACATTCTACACATTTAACTTCATAATGCGATGAGTTTTTCCAAGCCTGATATCCTTCCTCCATTAGATGACAACTCCGACAAAAACCTGGAGTTTCTGAATAACCTTTAAAGACTAAACTTAATACTAAAACCAAGACCAAAATACTCCCACCAACAATTAACTTCTTTACATCAATTTCCACAAACTTCACCATCCCTTTCAAATTAACACCTTAATAATTATTATTTATAAGGTGTCCATTTTACTCGTTACATTGAATGGCATACGGTACAATCTTTCTTTAACTTTTTACCGTTATAGAAGGTATTGTTATGACAACTGAAACATAAGTCCATATCTGGCATTAACGTTTCTTTATTTCCTTTATTATGAATTGCTTGCTTATGACATGTCGAACACTTTACTCCTTCTTCCATATGTCCTTCATGATTTACTCTTAATCCTAATTTTTTTAGACTATCAGGTAAACTTTCTTTAGCTATTACATTAAGACCATCTATTGCTCGGTGACACTCAATGCAACGGTCATTCTCTACATCAGCCTTTAAATTAGCAGAACCTGGTTCTGGCGGATTCGTAAAGTAAACTGCCGCCTGTCTAACTCCATTTAACTTTGCCTCTAAAAACCCTTTAAAGCCAGGATCAGCATGACATTCTACACATTTAACTTTATTGTGTGGAGAATTACCCCAACTTTGATAAGCTGGTTCCATAACATGACAACTCTTACAGAAAGCTGGAGATTCTGAATAATTCTTAAAACCTAATCCTAAAGCTAAAACAATAAGTAGAATTCCGGAAGCCAAAACTACCTTTTTTAAATCTAGCTCCATAAGTTTCACCTACCCTTCTACACTAACGCCTTGGTCAGTAGTTACAACAGTTTGATCTATCGATTCATCTTGAATTATATCTCGGTCTTTAACAACATCTCTTTCTTTGGCAGCTTCTTCTTGTCGTTTCTTATTTAGAAGCTTAATTGAACTTCCGGCTACACTAGGAGCTGAAATACCGGCTGGACACTTCCCAGAGCACTTTGAGCAACCAACACAGTAAGGCGCTAACTCTTCCACTCGTTCATAGTTACCTAAACGTGCTTCTAATACCATAGTCATTGGGAATGGGTCTCCATCTGCTATCTTTACCGGACAAGCTCCAACACAGGTCTGACAGTTCATACAATTCAATGACTGCCCAGTATCTTTTGCCAAAATGGCATGTATTGTATAATCTACCATCATTAAGATAATGAAGAGTATCGCTAGAGAATTAAAAGTCACCTTATTTAAATTATTCTCTAATAAGAAGTACATCACCTTAGCTAAACCGCTCACTTCTGGCTTCTTAGGCATTCCTTCCCATAGTGCTTTACTCACTGCTGCTTTAAATCCATTACTACTTAAAGTAGCACCACTAATACTATCTACCTCTACAGCCTGTTTCTTTAAAATTTGGTTCTTTAACTTATTCATAGCTACACCACCAATTGATGGTGTTTCACTCTCTTCTAAAATCTTTATTTCTGTTACTTCTCCCTCATTTACTTCAACAGCAACTTTGATTAGCCCGCGTTTTCCTTCACCTTGACCCTGATATTGTCCATCTTTAACTTGACTGATATCTAATTCTACATTCTGTAAAGCCGTTCTAACTTGATGGGCACTATAAAAGGTATACCCAGTTAATAGAAGAAAGATTATCACAATTGAGAGATAAGCGTAACTCTTATTTTGATTACCCGCTTTCAACTCTTTTATGCCTTTCCACAAAGCGATACCAATCAGTAATCCAACTAATAATAGTCTAGCTGCTGGAAATACTAATGCTAATAAAGAAGTAAATATCGTTAATCTCACCGGTCGTGTTAAGTATCTTTCCACTTCCTTATCCCCCCTCCCTTAACTCTTACCTTGATACCAATTACTAACTGTTTCAATATACTCTGCTCCAATTAAACCTTCTTTTAAAGCATAAGCTATTACTTGTTTAGGAACTTTATTTTCCTTTAAAGCCTCCATAGTCATCTCTTGCATCCTTTTATAAACATGTGGTAGATCTAACCGTAAAGTACAGAATGGAACACAATTACCACAACCAATACATTTTAGACCACCATTTCTAATAAATCTTTCATAATCAGCTACTCTAGTTGCTACAGTTAGTTCTGCTTGATACTTAATCCCTACTGCACAATGTTCTAAAGTAGCATAACAAGCTCTATCTTCCAAACAGTATATCGTTTCTCCTACACCATTCATAATCGGTTTAGCTACTAATCCACCTGTAGCAGTAGCAATTCCTGCCATAGCCAATCGGTTTAAGTTCTTTGTTAACATTCTATCTTTTAAGTTAGTAAAGAACTGATAACGATGAATTCCTGGTAATACTAATGGCTGTTCATCATCTTGACGATTTCTTTTTGGTTTCTCTGCCTCTAATGCTTCCTGGTTAACCAATGGCTTATCCTGGTCAGCCATTAACTCACCCCCTTCAGTGGTCAGTGTCTGTAGTCTGTGTCTGTAGTCTGTGTCTGTAGTCTGTGTCTGTAGTCTGTGTCAGTAAAACCTAATAAAAAATTTCAAACTAAAGCAATAGTTATTAGTTATCATAGGCTTATGACCAGCCTTGTTTTTTAGGCTAGACAATCAGTGCCAATCAAAGTGCCTTTAAGACTTTAACTGTCAACTGTAAACTATCAACTGTCAACTACTTAATTCCTCAGCCTTAACCTTAATCTTAACCTCTATTGCGGCAATAACAAAACAATCGTTAACGCAGCAATCATACCCCCAATCGCTCCTTGAACTAACTCCTTTGAAGAACTCATATCCATAGCGTAAGCAGTTACTGCTCCAGAGATAGCTCCGCCAACTAAGAAAGTAAATATATTATACATTTATCCTTCCCTCCTATCTCTTTAAGCTTTCATTTCTACAGAGTCTTCATATTCTAAGCTATACTCTTGACCGCGTGGTGTCATAAGTACCATTAAATTACCAGCGATTACACCACCAATAGCACCTTGTACTATCTGAATTATACTAGTCATATCAATTAAGTAAGCTAACATCCCTCCCGAAATCGCTCCACCTATACTGAAAAGAATAAAGTAGAGAATTCGAGGTGTTACCTGACCGCTTGTTACCATATTAGCTAAAATCTTAAATAAGACTATATTAACAGCTAATAATACTACTGTAATCAGAATAACATTTAATGACGCACCTAAGCTAGTCGTCGCCTCATGAAAAGTATTAAACTTCATCACTTTCATAACTACTGCTGCTAGTATAGGCATAAAAGCTAAACTTGCAAAGGAGAAAGCTGGTCTTAAATAACCAGTCTCTGCTCTAATAGCACCTTCAGCCATCATACCGCCACCGCCTAATGGTGATGGTCCACAAGAAGTAGTAGCATTAATGATATAGGCTGACATAACTATTGCTAACTGTGTAGCTGTTAATAAACCGGTTCCAGCTGGTCCTAATAGATATAATACTGGCACAAAAGCTGCAGTTAAAATTCGACTACAAGACAATGGTAAAATTGTCTGTACCTGAACTAAAATTGCTATCATACCTGCTGTTCCTAACCAAGTACCTGCAACTCCGTTAAAGATTAAACCTAAAGCATCAAAACCTCCTGTTGCAGCTAAACTCCCTGCTGCTAAAAACCCAGAAACCATAGCTGTTGCTGGCATCAAAATAATCCCTGACATTAAATCTTCTAAGTTCAATTTAGCCACAATCATAATTAAGATTGCTCCTAATACCAACGGAGTCTGAACTGGAACCTTACCTAGCACCTCAAATAATGCTACAACCAATGTCACAACAAAGATTCCTAAAGAGATATACCCTTTTACAGGTGCTGTTACTTTAATATCCCTACTCGCAGTATTACTCTCATCTTTAACCTTTACATCATCTGGGTATAACTTAGTCGTTAAGAATTTCAAGAATAATGCAACTAATGCTGTTCCAATTAATAAAGAGAACGCCTGGGGTGCTCTTAAGTAACCAATCTTTCCTAAAAATCCTTCACCTATGGCACCAACACCACCTAACGGAGATGGTCCACATGATCCAAAGGCATTTCGAGCATATGCTCCTGTTAAAATAATTAACTGGCGTTTATTTAAAACCCCCATCTCTTCTGGGCCAAATGAGAATATAACCGGTAGTAATGCTGCTGCTAAAATTCGACCACAAGGCAATGCACTCATTAACGGCAACTGAACAATTATTGCTACCGTTCCAGCCATTCCGATTGGTGATTTGCGCAACTTACTAATAATAACTTTAATTGCATCAAATCCGCCTGAAGCTGATAATGCTCCTGCTATCAATAAGCCTGCCAATAAAGCTGTTAAGGGATGAATTATTATCCCACCCATAACTTTAGCCGGCAAAAGTTTTGCTGCTGCTAACCCTCCACCTTCATGGAGAGTGAGATGAGCAACACCACCAATTATTACATTCACTATCGTCACTAAAATCATTACCGTCTGTAATGGTAAGGGAATCTTCTTAAAAAGGGTTCCAACAACTGCTAAGATAAAGATTCCCAAGGTTATAAACCCTACATATTCCAAGTTCCTCTCACCTCACTTTATTTTCTTTAATCACAACAATTTTTAAAGTCTTTAGTCTTAATCAAATAATTATTTCCTTGTTTTAAAAGCTCCACTCTATCTCCTACTTCAAAAGAATGGTCACAACATAACATACAACCACTTATCTTTGTTTCAACAACTCTTCCTGAAGTTAGTACTACTTTAACCGGGATATTAACTAAACAAGCATCTGCAATTCCTAACATATCCCGGTCAATATCAACTATCTCTCCTATATATTTATTCTGTCGTTTCTTTATCTCGCCAATTAAAAAGATGAGAATTAAAGTGGCAGTAGTAATTGTCATTAAATTAAGCTTAAACATTACTCTCATCTCCTCAGCGTTCACTGATTAAACTTCACTATACTCTTCTGCTCCTATTTCATATAAGTCGTTATTAGCAGCATCATTCACTACGATTAATGGTAAGTCTTCAATTTCTAATTTTCTAATTGCTTCTGTACCTAAATCTTCATAAGCTACTACCTCAGCCTTCTTAATACATTTAGCAATTAAAGCTGCTGCACCGCCTACGGCAGCAAAATAGACTGCACCTTCTTCTTCCATAACATCTTTAACTTCCTGTGACCGAGATCCTTTACCGATCATTCCTCTTAATCCTTCATTTAATAACGCTGGTGTATATGGGTCCATACGGTAGCTAGTTGTTGGACCAGCAGATCCGATCGGCTTACCTGGCTTAGCTGGAGCTGGGCCTACATAGTAGATCACCTGCCCGTCAACATCTATCGGTAAGTCTTCACCTTCTTCTAATAAATTGACTAACCTTTCATGTGCTGCATCTCGACCAGTATAAATTGTACCTGATAATAGAACCTTATCACCAACTTCTAATTCTCTAACCTTCTCTTCCGTAAGTGGAGTAGTTAACTTAATCTCTGCCATTATATATTCACCTCCAAAGTTATATTATAGTTTCTTTATGTCGAGCCGCATGACAATTAATATTAACCGCTACTGGTAATGACGCAATATGTGCCCCATAAATCTCAACATTAACATCTAAAACAGTAGTTCTTCCACCTAAACCTTGTGGCCCAATTCCAAGCTTATTAACTTCTTCTAAAAGTTCTTTTTCTAATTGAGCAATATCCTCATGTGGACTTTCATCACCAATTGGTCTTAACAATGCTTTCTTAGCTAAATAAGCACATTTTTCAAAGGTACCACCGATTCCTACTCCTACTACAATTGGTGGACAAGGATTAGGACCTGATTCCTTTACTCTTTCAATGACAAAATCTTTGACTCCCTCTACTCCATCAGCCGGCTTCATCATTCTAACTTCACTCATATTCTCACTTCCGCCACCTTTAGGAGCCACAGTTATCTTGATTTTATCTCCTGGTACAATCTTAGTATGAATTACCGCTGGAGTATTGTCGCCTGTATTCTCACGCTTTAGTGGATGACTAACGATTGACTTTCTTAAATAACCCTCTTTATACCCTTGTCTAACTCCCTCATTAATGGCTTCTTCTAAATCCCCACCAACTAACTTAACTTCTTGACCTAATTCAACAAATATTACTGTAAATCCAGTATCCTGACACATAGGTACTCTATCTTCTCTTGCAATCTTAGCATTTTCTAATAATTGCTCTAAAATTGCTTTCGCAGTAGGTGATTCATCATTTTCTAATCCATCTTTAAAAGCATTAATCACATCTTCACCAAGTTCAAAATTTGCTTCTTGACATAACTCTGCAATTTCCTTCGTAATTTCACTTACCTCTACTTCTCTCACTAAAAAACCCTCCTCTCAAAGATTAAAAAATTAATTTAATTAACTAAAGACTTGAATCCGATTATTCTTAGTATCAGCTACATAAACCTTCCCAGAATTATCAACTGCAACTCCTTTCGGGTCATTAAACTTTCCAGGAGCTTGCCCTTTACTACCTAAGCTATCAATCACCTTTCCTTCTAGATTTAAAATTTGGATTCGATGATTTCTAGTATCAGCTACATATAATTTATTTCCTTTAGCAGCTATACCTTCTGGATAACTAAATTGACCTAATTGACTACCATTACCACCAAATTCACTTAAATACTTACCATCTTTATTAAAGACTTTAATCAAATGATGTCCTCGGTCAGCAATATAAATTCTATCTTTAATTACTGTTATATCACTTGGTAGCTTAAATTCTTCTTTCTTATCTCCTAATTTACCAAAGATATTAATTAGCTTTCCTTTTCTATTAAAGACCTGAATTCGATGATTTCTAGTATCAGCTACATAAAGGTAACCTGTTCCTACCTCAAAATCTGCTCCCTGAGGATAATAAAAAGCTCCATCTTGTGGCCCTAGTCCACCAATAACTGCTTTTGCCTTGCCACTCTTATTAAATCTTTGCACTCTACTATTATTAGCTTCAACTACAAATATTTCATTATCTCCCACTGCAATACCTTTAGGATAATTTAATTCTCCCTTTTCAATCCCAAATCTACCAAAAGCAATTTCTTTCCTGCCCTGATTATTAAATACTTTAATTTCATAATTAGCTGTGTCTGAAATATAAATTTTTCCCTGGTTATCAACGTCTAAGTCAAAAGGATAACTCATTCCTGAATTTCCTGTAATTACTTGCCTCGGTTTAGAATTTAACTTACCTTTCTTTACAGTGCTAGCCAAAACAGTGTTATCATAGTTAAATAAGCCACCTAAAATTAATGAAGCCCCAGAAAGTAGTGTGCCTTTCAGAAATTTTCTTCGGGTTAATCTCTTTTCCTCTTCCATCACTCCACCTCCCCCTATATATATTTAAAGAGGCTACCACACTAATCCCTAATTAGGAGTTTAGCACGGTAGCCAGATTTCATCTGTTAAATAAGAATTCGATTAATTCATCGGATTCTCTCACAGATAAAGTGACTTATCACCCGCAAAAAACTTAGCGGCGATCTTTATTATAATTTTTGTTTCTAAACACTTATTTATAGATTTATTTAGAAACTCCTTCTAATATTATTACTTTTTTGAATTTTTATTTAATTATTACATCCAACCTGGTACTTGTAAGAGGTTAATGCCCCAAGTTATTGGTAACCAGAAATAAGCAAGTAATGAAATTATAATTATCCCGAATATATTAAGCCCCAAACCAGTCTTAGCCATTTGCGGGATTGTTACATATCCACTACCAAATACAACAGCGTTTGGCGGTGTTGCTACTGGTAACATAAATGCAAATGAAGCTGCTGTCTCTGCAGTAACCATCATCCCGTAAGGATGTACACTCATTGCTGAAGCCATAGCCGCCATAATCGGCATTAACATCGTAGTTGATGCGGTATTGGATGTAACCTCAGTTAAGAAGATAGTCATCGTTACTACTGCGAACATAATCCAGAACATCGGCATTCCTTCTAAACCACCTAACTGTCCTCCAATCCATTCAGCTAAACCACTAGACTTAAATCCAGAAGCTAATGATAGACCTCCACCGAATAGTAAGATAATTCCCCAAGGAATCTTAACGGCAGTAGTCCAATCTAGTAAGAACTTACCTTTCTTTAAGTCAACCGGAATCAAGAATAGTACTACTGCTCCTAAGATAGCAAGAGTACTATCATGAACAAACGGGAAGAACTTACTAATAACAAACTTTCTACTGATCCAAGATAAAGCAACCAAAGTAAAGACTACCAACACTTTCTTCTCTGGTCCAGTCATCCTACCTAACTTCTTAAGCTCTTTATCGATAACCTTTAAACCACCTGGAAGTTCATCTAACTCAATCTTAACCGCAAATTTAGTTACATAAATCCAAGCAAAGAAGATTCCTATCACTGCAATAGGTACTCCATACATCATCCATTGCGCAAAACCAATATCTATACCATACATCTCATTAACTACACCAACAAACACTGTATTTGGCGGCGTACCAATAATCGTTCCTACTCCTCCAATGGATGCTGAATAAGCAATACAGAGCATCAACGCCGTACCAAACTTAAACTTACCTTGCTCAACATCTATGCCTTTTCGCTTAGCTAAATCTGCTACCTGCATTACTACTGACAATGCAATAGGAGTCATCATCATAGTTGTTGCAGTATTAGAAATCCACATTGACAAGAAGCCAGTGGCTATCATAAACCCTAAGATCATTTTGCTTGCATTAGTTCCTACTATTTTAATAATTTTTAATGCAATTCTACGGTGTAAGTTCCATCTCTGCATAGCAACAGCAAGTAAGAATCCACCCATAAATAAGAAGATCAAATGATTAGCATACGGTGCTGCCGCTGGCGAATCATCCATAACTCCTGCAAATGGGAAAAGCACTAATGGTAACAATGAAGTTGCCGGAATCGGTATTGCTTCACTAATCCACCAAGATGCCATCCAAGCTGCAACACCTGCCACTGCCTGGCCTTCTGGTGATAATCCCTCCGGAGTTGGTAACATCATAATTACTAAGAAGAATAATGGTCCTAATACTAGCCCTACTTTTTGTCTCATTCCATAGTTTTCATCAACATCAAATGGCGACTGATCATCTCCACCATCTCCGCCATTATTTGACTGCTTATCTAATAACTCTTCAGCTTCCTGCTGATCAGCAGCATCTGATTCTGAAACTGCAGCCATCATTGCTGATGTGTCCATCTTCAACAAACTCTTTGTTTGCTTGTTTAAATGCCATAAATAATCCCAAAATGTCTTTAACTTATCTGCTATACTACTCATAATACTCCCCCTTTTAATTTTTAATTATAAAATTTTATAATAGCTACCCAATACTATTATACAAAACTTTATAATCTTACTCAGAACTATACCACTTTTAATTATTGCCGATCAAACCATTTATCACCTCCCTATAATATAAACACATAAAACTTGTAAGATTGTGAAAACAATAATATTCAGAAAATTTTAATAAATTATAGGTAAATAATATTTGATGCAACATTCGGACTTTTTAAACAATTGTGCAAGAATTCGACTATCATTATTTATCCTATTTCAAAATAAAAACTGGTCAACATACCCTTCCTATTTAACATAGTAATCCTTACTATGATTAAATAAGATTTAATCGGATACACTGACCAGACTTTATCTGCTGAATGTGAATTGGCTGGAAACCGCTTCACCACAGATAAAATGGCAATCTGTTTTAAATTTTCTGAATCTTATGAATAATATCAATCTCAATTACTAATATAAGATTGATATTGAGCACTAATCTTTTTAACAGCTGTAATTAACGCTTTATCTGCGTTACCACAGTATCTTTCCTCTATCTCATTAATTACTTCGGGAAAATCATTTAATAAATTATACCCCTTAAGTAATCTTTTAACAAAATCCCTAGATAGCTCTGTTGCTAAAGTGCAATCAGCATCAACTATTACTCCTGTCTCTTTTTCTACCTCTACTACACATGCTAATACATCATATAAATTATTAGCAGTAGTATTTGAAGGTAGTTTAGCATAACTAGTAAAGAAAATTGTCCTCTTCATATAGTTAGTCCTCCTGGAATGATTAGTACATCATAATTCAACAAAATCCTTTAATCTGTCGTTTTTAATATTAGGAAATATGCTAAATATGCTGTATTATTTATTATCTATAATATATTATTCTACTTTAAAATCAAAAGTCCTTCTTTTTCTAAATTAAATAATTATTTCACATATTTTTTGGTAATTTTACACGATGTTCCATAATATTCAATTAAAATAAATTTAATCTAACACTCTAATTTGTGTTCATTTCATAAATAGTTTAATTATTAGTATGTGAATGATACTTATCCTTAATCTTTTTTATAGCAGTAATTAATGCTTTATTAGCATTTCCATGGTATCTTTCTTCTATTTGAGAAATAATAGTATCAAAGTCATTAAGCAAATCATAACCTTTAAGTAACCTTTTAATAAAATCTCTAGATAGCTCTGTTGCTAAAGTACAATCGGCATCAACTATTACCCCTGTCTCTTTTTCTACCTCGACTGCACATGCTAACACATCATATAAATTATTGGCTGTTATGTTTGAAGGCAATTTAGCATAACCAGCAATGAAAAGAGTTTTTTTCACAGGTCAGCCCCCTTATGATTATTATAAAAATTTTAAATTTTATCTCGTTTTTTGCTGTACTTTTGTACTGTAATGTATATTCTGTATGCTAGATAACTCGCTATATATATTATTTTCTATTCTATATGTAAAATCCCTTCTTTTTCTAAGTTAAATAATTATTTCACAATTTTTTGTAACTTTTTAGGTGATTATTAACTATTTAACTCTATTCTGATTAGCTTTACTAATCTGATTAGACTTCACATATGTACTTATTGGTAAGTTAATAGCATTAATTTTAATTATGTCTTCCTTTATATCAACTACACGAAAATATAGTTCTTTAGTTTCTGATAGTTTCACTACTAAATCACCAATTTGAAATCGTTTACTCCTTGTTTCTAGTTTAGACATAAACTATTCCTCCTAACTTAAAGTTATTAAATTTATATTCTTTAATTTAAGAGGATATGAAAAATAACCCCTAGAGAATTACTCATATCTCTAGGGGTTAATACTTATTCTTCAATATCTTTTATTAAATTAGCCATCTCTAAAGCACCAACAGCTGCTTCCCAACCTTTATTCCCTGCTTTTGTACCTGCTCTTTCTATAGCTTGTTCAATAGTATCCGTAGTAATTACTCCAAACATAACCGGAACCTCTTCTTGTAAACCAACTTTCCCAATCCCTTTTGAAACCTCATTACATACATAATCAAAATGGGGTGTTGCACCTCTAATTACAGCTCCTAAACAGATTACTGCATCATATTTATTACTCTTAGCCATCTTTTTAGCTATTAGAGGAATTTCAAAAGCACCAGGAACCCATGCTACTTCAACGTCTTCCTCTGCTACATCATGTCGCTTCAAGGCATCTAAAGCTCCAGATAATAACTTATTTGAAATAAACTCATTAAATCTCCCAACTATGATTCCAAACTTAAGCCCTTTACCAACTAACTTTCCTTCAAATACTTTGTTCATTATAATTCCCCTCTCGTAAATATATTAATAAGTATATTTTGAAGATAAATATCAATTTAACTTAAGACTTATGACCATTAACTAACATATGACCTAATTTTTCTTTCTTAGTCTTTAAATATCTTTCATTATTACAATTAGGCTCTATCTCTAATGGTACTCTTTTACTGATTTCAAGACCATAACCTTCAAGCCCAACTATCTTTCGCGGATTATTAGTCATTAAACGAATACTACTCAATTCTAAATCAGTTAAAATCTGAGCGCCAATTCCATAATCACGTAAATCAGCATCAAAACCTAACAACTCGTTGGCTTCTACTGTATCTTTACCTTGGTCTTGTAATTCATATGCCCGTAATTTATTACTCAAACCAATTCCTCTTCCTTCTTGACGCATATATAATAAGACACCTTCTCCCTCTTCTTCTATTTGAGAAAGTGCTCTTCCTAACTGATCTCCACAATCACAACGCAATGAACCTAAAACATCACCAGTTAAACATTCTGAATGTACCCTCACCAAAACATCTTCTTTATTAGTAACATCACCTTTAACTAACGCCATATGACAGTCATCACTATTCTCTGCTTCATAGCCATATGCTTTAAACTCTCCATACTTAGTAGGCATATCTACCTCTGCTACTCTTTTAATCAGTTTATCTCTTCTTACTCGATATTTAATTAAGTCTTCAATAGTAATTATCTTCAAATCATGCTCTTCAGCAAAATCCATTAATTCCGGCACCCGAGCCATAGTACCATCTTCATGCATAATCTCACAGATGACTCCGGCTGGATATAACCCAGCTAACTTAGCTAAATCTACTGCCGCTTCTGTATGTCCCGCTCTTCTCAGGACTCCACCTTCTTTAGCTCGTAAAGGAAAGATATGTCCTGGTCGCGAAAAATCTTCCGGCTGCGCATCTTCATTCAATACTTCTAGAATCGTCTTGCACCTTTCATAAGCAGAAATACCGGTTGTTGTACTCTTATGGTCAATAGAAACAGTAAAAGCTGTTTCATGAGAATCAGAATTGCGACTCACCATCTGTGGCAATTCTAATTCATCTAACCTCTCACCAATTATTGGCATACAGATTAATCCCCGCGCATGAACAGCCATAAAATTAATATTCTCCGGAGTAGCCTTTTCAGCTGCTATAATTATATCACCTTCATTCTCTCTATCCTCATCATCAACTACAATAACCATCTTACCTTCTTTGATATCTTCTATTGCTTCATCAATATCATTAAATTCAAACTCCATCTTTCCCACTCCTTTATTAGTTGAAAGTATTATCACTTAAAATCTGCTAACTCCTTCACTTTCTAATTTCAATTCAAAGACTTTATATCAAGCTTCACTGGTCTTAACTATCAACTGTCAATTGTCAACTATTATTAAACTCAACCTTAACCTAAATCTGAATTTCTATAAGAATCCATTCTGCTGCAGTAAATCAAAATCGACCTCAGACTTAGAATTATTATCATCATCTTTAAAGTTTAACATTCGTTCTACATACTTCCCAATTAAATCTGCTTCTAAATTAACTATATCTCCTACTCCTTTTGCGCCTAAAGTAGTTACTTCTGCTGTGTGAGGAATTAAAGAAACAGTAAATGCATCATCAGTTAATTCAGCAATAGTTAGACTAATTCCATCAATTGCAATCGAACCCTTAGGAACCAACAGTCTTTTTAATTCCTGTGGTAAAGAAATAGTAATTAAAACAGCATTATCCTCTCTCTCTTTCTTCTTAATTGTTCCTATACTATCTATATGTCCAGAAACTAAGTGACCTCCTAATCTATCCTGTAATCGTAATGCTCGCTCTAAGTTAACTATATCGCCTATCTTTAATTCACCTAAGCTCGATTTTCGCATAGTCTCAGGCATAACATCAACTGTAAATCTATCCTCACTAAAACTAGTAACAGTCAGACAGACACCATTAGTAGCAATACTATCACCAACCTGAACATCACTTAATACTTCCGTAGCTTTAATTTCCAAAACAACCGATTGACTCCCTCTTTGAATCGAATTTACTTCTCCTAACTCTTCAACAATACCAGTAAACAAAACTAAGTCACCTCCTATTGACAGGATAACCAGTTATTAATAGATCATCTCCAACATTTGAAATCTGACGTTCTTTAATCACAATTCCATCTGCTACCTTAGCAACACCTTTCCCACCTACTACACTAGCTGCTTTTTCACCACCAATGATCTTTGGTGCAATAAAGTAAAGAATCTTATCTACTAATCCAGAAAATAAGAAAGAAGCACTAATCTGACTTCCCCCTTCTACTAACAGACTAACTATTTCTAATTTACCCAGTTCTAACAATAATGAATCAAGATCCACTCTATTATCTTCAGACGGTAAGATTAAAACTCTAACACCTAGCTCTTTTAATTGCTTAATCTTCTCTTTATCTGCTAATTCAGTAGTAGCTATTATCGTTTCCGCTTCAGATTCTTGAGTTATAAGGTTATAGTTCAAAGGAATTCTTAATCTGCTATCTAATACTATCCTAATTGGGTCTTCACCCTCTTTATTAGGTAGCCTTGTTGTTAATCTTGGATTATCAGCTAATACAGTACCAATCCCAACTAAGATACCATCTACTTCATCCCTTAACCGATGTACATACTGTCGTGAATCAGGACTACTAATCCATTTAGCATCACCTGTTCTAGTAGCAATCTTACCATCAAGAGTCATAGCATTCTTTAAAATCACAAATGGTTTCTCCTCAGTAATATACTTAATAAAGGCCTCATTTAATTTTTGGGCTTCCGTTTCTAATAATCCACTTTCCACTTCTATCCCTGCTGCTGCTAACTCTTCTAAACCACTGCCAGCTACTAAAGGGTTAGGGTCTTCCATAGCAGTTACTACTCTACCTACTCCCGCTTCAATCAAAGCCTTAGTACACGGAGGAGTCTTACCATAATGAGAGCAAGGCTCTAAAGTAACATAAACTGTAGCCCCTTCTGCCATATCTCCAGCATCTTGCAAAGCATTAACTTCTGCATGGGGACTTCCAGCTTGCTTATGATAGCCCTGACCTATTATCTGACCATCCTTCACTATTACCGCTCCTACCATAGGATTCGGTGTAGTTCGTCCTTTAGCTTTTGCTGCTAATTCTAATGCTAACTCCATATAATCACGCTCTTTCACTTTAACACCTCATTTCTTGCAAAGTTTCTATATTATTTTAATCTATACCTAATTTCTTCTGTAAAAATTAAAAATTCCCGAAATAATTCCGGGAATTAAAAAAATTACACAGGCATAACACACCTATAAATATACCTCTCACATCCAGACTCTACTGTCGGTTTTGGATTCTCACCAAATCAACCACTTAATGGCTCGCGGACTTAATCAATAAAAGACATCACCGCCGGTTAGGAATTGCACCTAATCCCGAAATATTTAATATTTAATTATAACTATCACTCTAATTATTCTATAATTAACGCATAAATCCTTCTTTTCTCCATCTTTTTTTATTTAATAGCTGTTATTATTTTGCACTCTCTTTTAATTCTTCAACAGCTTGTCCAGGATTATTAGCACCAAAGACCGCCGAGCCGGCTACAATCACATTAGCTCCTGCCTCTACTACTCGCTTTATATTATGGGGTTTAATCCCGCCATCAACCTGAATATCTAAAGCTAAATCTGCTTCTTCAATCTGTCTTCGTAACCTTTTAATCTTTGGAACCATATTCTGAATAAACTTCTGCCCTCCAAAACCAGGATTAACAGTCATTAATAATGCTAAATCGATATCCAGAAGTATATCTTCTAATAAAGCCAATGGCGTAGCCGGATTTAAAGCTACTCCTGCTTGTACTCCCTGTTCTTTAATATTCTGAACAGTACGATGTAAATGAGGACAAGCTTCAGCATGGACTGTAATCAACTCTGCACCCGCATTAGCAAAGCCTTCAATATAATTATCAGGATTTTCGATCATCAAATGAACATCTAATAAGTTATCTGTCTTATCCTTAATAGCATCAACAACTATCGGCCCCATCGTAATATTAGGTACAAAATGACCATCCATTACATCTATATGCAGATACTCTGCATTACTAACTCGCTTAATCTCTTCCTCCAAATTACTAAAATCCGCTGATAAAATTGATGGTGCAATCTTAATCATTACTAATTTCCTCCTTGTACTTCAGTTAAAAAACTCAAATAATTATCATATCTTAATTGAGAAATATCTCCTTCTTCTACCGCTTCCTTAACCCTGCATTTAGGCTCATGTTGATGAATACAGTTATTAAATTTGCAATTAGGAATATAGTCCCACATCTCCCTAAATAAATAAGGTAACTGTCGAGGAGATATAAAATTAATATCTAAAGCAGTAAACCCTGGGGTATCAGCTACTAAACCATCATTATCAAGCTTAATTAGTTCCACATGTCTAGTAGTATGCTTCCCTCGCTTCAACTTCTCGCTAATTTCTCCGGTTTTTAAATCGGCCTCTGGATTTAACAAGTTTAATAAAGTTGACTTTCCTACTCCAGAAGGACCTGCAAATACAGATAATTTCCCTGCTAACATCTGTTTTAAATCATCTATACCTTCTTTACTCTTGGCATTTGTATAGGCTACTCGATAACCGATTTCTTCATAATGCGCCATTAAGTCTTTGGCTCTTTCTAAACCGATTAAATCTACTTTGTTCAAAGATAAAAGTACTTCTAAATCATATGCCTCTGCTAATAGCAAGAATCGGTCCAATAACTTATAATCTAATTCTGGATGTTTAGTAGCAAATACCAATACAACCTGTTCTACATTAGCCACTGCTGGTCTTTCTAGCTTTATTGTCCTTGGTATTAATTCTTCTACTACACCAACTCTTTCTTCTTCATTAAGAACTGAAAACCTTACTTTATCTCCCACATAAAATTCTACATCTGATTTTTTAAACCGTCCACGTAATGAGGTTTCATATAGTTTGTGATCATTAAACCCCAGAACATAGTAAAATCCAGCGTATGCTTTAATTATCCTTCCTTCTTTCATTAATCATCCTCCATTATAACCTTTGTTCTCTAACTAATGAATTATTAATAAAGACTTGAACTACTGTTGAGCCAACACTAATTACTTTCTTATTTACTAAGTCTCCTGGATGATGTAATTTATTATAGATGATTCGTCTACCATTATCATCATTAACAACAATCTTTACCCGTTGGTCTTCCTGTCCAGGATTAATATTAATCCTAACTCTAAATTGATGCACTTCAGAACCATAAAGATTTCTAATGCCACTACTAATTGTTAGGTTAACCGGAGAACCTGCCGAAAGCTTTGTGCTTGCCTTAGGTTCTTGTGCCAT
This sequence comes from Candidatus Frackibacter sp. WG13, assembly GCF_900114655.1. Classification (GTDB taxonomy): domain Bacteria; phylum Bacillota; class Halanaerobiia; order Halobacteroidales; family Acetohalobiaceae; genus Frackibacter. The sequence goes on along the minus strand of NZ_FOTT01000015.1, from coordinate 30,472 downwards.
TACTTGACCTTTAAAATAATTTAAGCTTTCTTGATATTTTACTTCGCCAATAATTAGATTTAAATTCCTCAATCTCTGTTTAGCATTCTCTTCATTTAAACCAACTAAATTTGGTACTACTACCGGTTTAGCCTTCTTACCTTTGCTAACAATTAGATTTACTTTGCTATTAATCTTAGCTTTCGCTTGTGAACTAGGATCTTGATTAATAACTAAACCTTTTTCTATCTGATCATTAAAGACAAAAGTAACTTTACCTAATTTTAAATCGGCCTCATCTAAAGAGATTTTTGCTTCTCTTAAAGTCTTCTCAACTACTTTTGGTACTTCCGTAAGTCTAGCCCCTTTACTAACAACCACACTGATATCCCGATTGCTTTTTACTTCTTTACCTTGCTTAGGATACTGTGATATGATATGGCCCTCAGGAATTTGATTATTATAATTACGATTATAAATTTCTAACTTTAATCCTTCTTTTGCTAATTCTTCCCGAGCACTTTTTAAATCTTTACCTATTAAATCAGGAACTTTAACTATAGGTACATTTAAAAAGTCCATAACTTGATAATAACCCCATACTGAACTGCCGATAATTAAAATTAAGATTAAGGCTCCAATTACTTTCTTCCAATTCCTTTTCAAAAAAGGAGCCTTTTTTGTCCTTTTCTTCTTTGCATTATTTCTTTTTTCTACCATACCATCATCTTGTTTATTGTTCTCTATTGTTGATTCTTTTTGGGACTCATCTTTTTCTATCTCTTCTTGTAACTCTTCTTTATCTAGGATATCTGTTGGATAGTCATTCTTATCAACTACTATTGTCTTTTGGTTTAAATCCATCTTATCATTTGAATTAAGAGCTTGACTAGTAAAATTCTTATTATTAATAACTATCTTAATCGCTTCTAACATTTCTACTATACTACTATAACGCTTCCGTGATTCTTTATTAAGAGCTTTTAAAATGATGGACTCAACTTCTAACGATAAATTTGGATTAATTTTAGTGGGTAACGTAGGTTTGTCTTTAATATGTTTTAAAGCTACCGAAACAGGTGTTTCACCTTTAAAAGGCACCTCTCCTGTAACCATTTCATATAAAACAACTCCTAATGAATAAATGTCAGAACGGTCATCAATCTTATCTCCTTTAGCCTGTTCAGGAGAAAAATAGTGAGCAGAACCGATTACTGTCTCTGTTTGCTTTAAAGTTGCTGAAGTTAAAGCTCTAGCAATCCCAAAATCAGTCAATTTTGCTCTACCTTCTGGTGTTAATAAGATATTAGCTGGCTTGATATCACAGTGAACGATCTGTTTACGATGAGCTACCACCAAAGCCTCAGAAATCTGTTTAGTAATCTCTAGAGCCATAACAACATCTAATCTATCTTCTTGTTCAATTCGTTCCTTTAAAGTTTCTCCTTTTACATTCTCCATTACAATATAATGAGTCCCGTTATCTTTACCAATATCAAAGATATTAACAATATTAGGATGTGAGAAGCTAGCTACCGCCTGTGCTTCCTGTCTGAAACGCTCCACAAATTCTGTATCATTAGCAAATTGGGAACGCAACACCTTAATAGCTACTTTTCTATTAAGTAGCTTATCCTTAGCTTCATAAACTAAGGCCATTCCTCCTTCACCAATCTTCTTTTTTATTTGATAGCGATTATTTAAATATTCACCAATCATTAAAGTCACCTCTATATTTAACTCTTAACTATTAAAGAGAACCACCGTTATATTATCATGACCACCATATTTATTAGCCAATTGTACTAGTTTCTCTGCTTTTTCTTCTAACTCACCTGATTCTAATAATACACTTTTAATCTTCCGGTCTTCTAACATACAGTTTAAGCCATCAGTACACAATAAAAAAAGGTCATTCTCTCTTATATCAATTTCAAGTATATCAATATCCACTTCTGTATCTGTACCTAAAGCCTGCAATAATATATTGTTTTGCGGATGATTTCTAGCCTCCTGCCGAGTAATCTCTCCTCTTTTTACTAATTGATTCACTAATGAATGATCCTCGGTTAATTGTTTAAACTCTTTGTCACGTAATAAGTAAGCCCTACTATCTCCCACATGTCCAATATACAATTTATCATCAATTAAGATTGTCATAGTCAAAGTAGTTCCCATACCTTGATACTCAGCATTAGTTTTAGCTTCTTCTAAAATTCTTCTATTAATTGATTCAATTACTTCATAGACACTTGGCACTATATTATCCAATTCAAAGTCATATTCTCTTAAAACCTCAACAGCTATTGAACTGGCTACTTCCCCAGCATTATGGCCTCCCATTCCATCTGCTACAGCAAATAGAGCAAAGGAAGGTCTTATTAATTGTAAATAATTATCTTCATTTGAATCTCTAACTTGACCACAACTAGATTCAAGTCCATACTCCATACAGTTCACCTCATTTAACACTTAACAATTATAAGCTTAATTATCTTGCTTAGCTCTTAATTGACCACAAGCAGCATCTATATCCTTCCCTCTTTCAACCCTTACAGTAGCTTCAATTCCAGATTTAGAAAGCACATCTTTAAACCTCTTAATATCCCTTCTATCAGGACGAACTAATTCTAATTCATCAACAGGATTAATAGGAATTAGATTAACATGACATAGTAATCCTGATAATAAATTAGCTAAAGATTTAGCATCCTTTGGCTTATTATTAACCCCATCTATTAAAGCATATTCGAAGGTCACCCTTCGATTCGTCTTTTCAATATAATATTGACAAGCACCAACTAACTCCGATAGTGGATACTCTTCATTAATCGGCATCATATCACTTCTTAATCTATCATTGGCAGCATGTAAAGAGATTGCTAATACTACTTGTAACTGCTCATCAGCTAGTTTCTCAATCTTTGGAACTAATCCACAGGTTGAAATAGTCATTCTCCGCATAGAAATATTTAATCCTTTTTCATCATTTAAAAGATTTATTGCTGATAATAGATTATCATAATTTGCTAAAGGTTCTCCCATTCCCATAAAAACAATATTAGTTACCGGCGGAGTACCAAATTCACCTTTACTAATTAGGCGTTGTACCGTTAAAACCTGACCTACTATTTCACCAGTAGTTAGATTTCTCTCTAAACCTTGTAGGCCAGTAGCAAAAAAATTACATCCCATTCCACAGCCAACTTGGGTAGAAACACAGACACTATTTCTGCCGTCTTTATAAGGCATCAAAACAGTCTCAATCCGTTTCCCATCTATTAATTCAAATAAAAATTTAATAGTGCCATCTTTTGACTCAGCTCTAGTTATTTCCTTTAATTGACTAATATAAGCCACCTCGTTCAACTTATCTTGTAGCTCTTGATTTAAATTAGTCATCCCATCAAAATCGATAGCTCCCTTTTTATAAGTCCAATTAGCAATCTGCTTAGCTCTAAAAGAAGCTTCACCTAAATCAGTTACTAAGTCTTCTAGTTCATCAAAATTTAAAGATGTAATATCGACCTTGTTACTCATTCTATCTTCCTTTCTTTAACACAAAGCATTTATATAATTAAGACTCTTACATAATTAATTGCTCATATTCATATAGTCCCTTAAAATAATAATTTATCTAAGTTAGATACTATTATTCCACGCTTATAAATAAGATATACTATTAAAGTACAATCTAGCTTATTCTTCTTAATTTAGCTACAAAATAACCTTCATTCTCTTGCCAAGTAGGTAATAACTGAATAGTACCTTCATTAATAAATTCTGAATCAATACCAAACTCTTTAACTTGTGATTTTAGATTAACCAATTCAAAGTTTGAGTTATTACTCACAAATTCTTTGACGACTTCTATATTTTCTGCCTCAGTAATTGTACAGGTACTATAAACTAACTCCCCACCTTCTTTTAAAAACCCGCTTCCAGCCGTTAATAATTCTAATTGTATATCCTTTAATTGCTTAATATCCTGAGGTTTCTTCTGCCACTTAATTTCCGGTTTTTTAGCAATCATTCCTAAACCAGAACAAGGAGCATCAATTAATATTCGGTCAAAAGAATCTGCAAACTCTACTTTTCGACCATCACCAATTTTAACATTAACAATCTCAATACCTAATCGCTTACAGTTCTCTTCAATTAACGAAAGCTTATGTTCATGTAACTCATTGGCTATTATCTTACCTTGATTATCCATCAACTCTGCTAGGTGAGTAGTCTTGCCCCCTGGGGCACTACACAGGTCTAATACTCTTTCCCCAGGCTTAGGCGCTACAATGTGTCCAGTCAGTATTGATGCTAAGCCTTGAATTTGAAAGCATCCAGATTGAAAGGTATCTAAATCGGATAATGAAGAATAATTAGCAATCTTAAATGCTTGCGGAATATTATTAATCTCCTCTACTTCAATATCATTCTTACTTAAACTGTCTACTAAATCAGGCTTACTTACCTTTAACTGATTCCTCCTAATCACAGTATTTGGAATCTGGTTGAAAGCTTGACAGATTTCTATTGTTGCTTTAACTCCATACCTTTTAACCCATCTTTCTACCAGCCACTGCGGAAATGAATACTTATACCTAATATGTTGAACAGGATCATCCTCAATACTAGGCATCTGTAATGAATCTAATCTGCGTAATATATTTCTTAAGACACCATTAACAAACTTAGCTACTCCTGGATGTTTATATTCTTTAGCTAACTCAACCGTCTCATTACAGGCTACCGCATCAGGAATCCCGTCTAAAAACTGAATCTGATACAGTCCTAAACGCAAAATATTTCTAGTCCACCCATCCATCTTCTTTACCTTGCGATTGGCAACTTGATTAATTAGCCAATCTAAACTATTACGCATCCGTAAGCTACCATAAACTAATTGAGTTGCTAAAGCCTTATCACGGTCAGTAATATCATACTTTCTTATTAATTGATTCAGAGTTAAGTTTGAATATCCTCCTTCTTCATTAACTCTATAAATAACTTCTACAGCTAATTGACGAGCATTTTTCTGCAATATCTTATAGCCTCCAATCAGTAAACCTGTAAATTACTAGTCTTTACAAATAACTTTTGAGAACAAATCAAAAGTAAATTTATAAGGAATAAATAGAATCATCAAAAATATAAAAAAAAGAAACGGTAATATAAGAGGAGGAAACAGAAAGAACATTAGAATTAATACTATTAAAAAGAACATAATTATTCATCATCCAACATACTTGACATAATTAATAATCTTATTAAATGAGCAACAGAAACTAATGCCGCTGCTACATAAGTTAAAGCTGCTGCGTTTAAAACTTTCTTGGCAGGCTTCACTTCTTCATTAGTTACGTAACCTCCGGTTTTTAATAAATCAATTGCTCTAGAACTAGCATTAAACTCGACAGGTAAAGTTACAACTTGAAATAAAACTGCTGCACTAAAGACGACTATTCCTATTTGAACTAAAAGTTGTGACTTAAAGAAGATAAAACCAAATACCGCCAACGGAAGCCCTAACTGCGAGCCAAAACTAGCTACTGGAAATAGGCTATTCCTAAAATTTAATGGCACATAATCAACCGCATCTTGTATAGCATGCCCAGTTTCATGGGCGGCTACTCCTAAGGAAGCTAAAGACCTTCCTTGATAAACTTCTGATGATAGTCTTAATTTCTTAGCCTTAGGATCATAGTGATCACTTAACTTCCCCCTAGTCTGTTCAACTGTTACATCATCAAGACCTTTACGCCGTAAAATATCTCGAGCTACTTCAGCACCGGTATAGCCCTGACTAGCTGCAACCTCTAAATATTTGTTAAATGTAGATTTAACTTTAAATTGTGCATAAGCACTAAATATCAAAACTGGAATTATAATAATAAAAGTTGGATCATAAAAGAATGGAAACATATTTAATCCCTCCTTATAATTTTATTTAAAGCTGTTTCAATCTTTTCTAAATCAACCAAAGTATTAATACATGGTCCTTCAGGTCTAATATTGACTACACCTATTACCGGCATTGGATAGATATCCTGAATCCCACTAGTTAAATCTCGTTCACAGGCTACCGCCAATATAGCCTTAGGCCTTAATTCCTTAATTATTTTACGAGCTAAAGTTCCTCCAGTAGCAACCGCTACATTAATTCCATACTGATCTCTTATTTCTAAAATATCTTCTATCTGACATCTCCCACAACGACGACAATTATCTAAATTATTTGTAACCTTATACTGACATTCAGCCTGCTGTATACAATGTGGTAGCAACATAAGTACATCTTTAGGTTTTACTGCTAGATTTTCTGGTTTAACTAATTGATTGCTGACTTGAATAAATGAATTCTGTACTTCTAACTTATCAAAACCTAATAGCTTACCTAAATAGATAATTAGCGGAAATAGATAAGAAATTACTATCCGCATCGGAATAAAGAGTAAGGGGATAGGTTCATCTCTCTTAATAGTAATAATAATTCCTAAAACACCTATAATTATAATTATAGATGCCAAACTAATAATTAAACCAAGAACTAATAGAATCGCTTGACTAATAGTATTAAGACCTACTAAATTTAAATACCAGATGCCAACTACTACAACTCCTATTAATGATAAAGTTAATCCTAATAAAATCAAAAATAATCTTTTGTTCGTATCCTGTTTATCTTGGTTACTTAATGGCATTATTCACTCACACTTTTGTCAGTTGCTAATAGATTACCTTCTTCTAATTCATATCCTCTTAAGTAATCATTAGCTGACATCCGTTGTTTATTCTCTGGCTGAACTTCAGTAATCAATAACTGTCCCTCTCCACTCTGCACTATAAAACCAGATTCCGTTTCTATATCTACTACTGTACCTGGAATTACTGACGGCTTAGTTTTAGAATCATAGATTTCACTCATCCAAACTTTTAACCGTTTTCCTTTATGATAAGTATATGCCCCCGGCCAAGGATTCATCCCTCTAATCAAATCTTTGATTTCCTCAGCACTAGCTGTCCAATCAATCAGCCCTTCTGCTTTCTCTATCTTTTGGGCATAAGTAGCTTTACGATCATCTTGAGGAGTTCTAGGTGCTTTATCTTTATTGATTAAATTTAAAGTCTTAATCAAAACTTCAGCTCCTAATTCTGCTAACTCATTATGTAAAGTCCCTACAGTTTCATCCTCTGTAATGCCAATCTCTTCTTTTAAGATTATGTCTCCTGTATCTAGTCCTTCTCCCATATACATCGTAGTAATTCCTGTTTTATCTTCTCCATTAATAATAACTCGATGTAATGGACCAGAACCCCGATATTTTGGCAGTAATGAAGCATGAACATTTATACATCCGAATGGTGGCATATCTAGAATTTCTTTAGATAAGATTTGACCATAAGCAACAACCACTATTACATCCGGTGATAACTCTTTTAATCTATTAATAGACTCTACCTTATTAATATCCTCTGGTTGAAATACAGATATATCATTCTCTAATGCTCTCTTCTTTACTGGCGAAGGCTGTAATTTCTGCCCTCTACCTCTAGGACGGTCCGGTTGTGTAACAACTCCTAATACATTAGTAAAATCTGCTTCCACTAAACTATCAAGAGTTGGTACCGAAAAATCAGGAGTGCCCATAAATATAACTTTCATAAAGTTAAATCCTCCTTTTATAAATTACAATAACTACTTCATCTTATCTATAAATAAAACCCCGTTTAAATGATCAAATTCATGTTGTAAAGCTCTAGCTAATAAGCCATTAGCCTCAATCTTAACTTCTTCACCCTCTGGATTTAAACCTTTGATTACTATTTTTTCTGCGCGTAGTACATCTCCTGCTTCACCAGGTATGCTTAAACAACCTTCTTCATCAATATCTTCCCCTGAGCTTTCTATAATTTCAGGATTAACTAATGATATTAAACCCTCTCCTATATCAACGACAAACATCTTTTTTGATACACCAATCTGTGGTGCTGCTAAGCCAACACCATCAGCATCATACATAGTATCAGCCATATCCTTAAGTAATCTCTTTGTCTTATCAGTAATCTCTTTTACAGGCTTAGTATCCGTTCTTAATACTGGGTCGCCAACCTTTCTAATTGGTAAAACAGCCATTTCTATTCCTCCTTAACTATCCTCTTCAAAATTATATTATTTACTTATTATAACATTCCTATAGGGTCAACATCAACGTTAATTGTCACACTTCCTAAATTACTATTATCATTTATTATTTCTATACTGCGTTGATTTACCCTTCTCATTTGTTTAATATTATCACCTTTTAAAATAATTTGCCACCTATATTCTCCTCTTAACTTAGATAAAGGTGCCGGTACTGGCCCTAAAACATCTATTTTAAAATTATCCTCTTTAATCTTTTGTTCTAAAACCACTCCTAATTGATTAGCTATCTTACTAACTGCCACCTCTTCTTCACCTTTAATAATTAAATTAATTAAATGAGAAAGTGGAGGATACCTTAATTCTCTTCTAAAATTTATTTCTAGCTCATAAAACGCCTCATAATCATGTTCTTTTGCTAGCTGAATACTGTAATGTTCAGGAGTATAAGTTTGAATAATTACTTCTCCAGTAACCTCCCCTCGTCCAGTTCTACCAGCAACCTGCGTTAATAATTGAAATGTATGCTCTGCTGCTCTAAAATCAGGAAAATTCAAAGCTGTATCAGCAGTAATTACTCCTACCAACGTAACCTTAGGAAAGTCATGACCTTTAGCAATCATTTGTGTCCCTAGTAGAATATCTACTTCTTCATTTTTGAATCTATCTATCATTCTTTGGTGAGCACCTTTACGAGTAGTAGTATCGACATCCATTCGCAAAAGACGTGCCGTAGGAAATTCATCTCTAATTGCTTTTTCTACTTTTTGCGTCCCTACACCAAAATACTTAATATAACGACTTTCACATTCAGGACATATGTCAGGAACTTCACGTTGATAGTCACAATAATGACAGCGAAGTAATGTTTGGTCAGCATGGTATGTTAATGAAACATCACAATTAGGACATTCCAAAACAAATCCACATTCACGACAAAGAACAAAAGTAGAAAAGCCACGACGATTTAAGAATATGATTATCTGTTCATTCTTAACTAATCTATCCTCAATTGCTTCCGCTAACTTATTACTAAACATACTTTTATTCCCTACTTTTAACTCCTCCCGCATATCAATAACTTCAACCGGCGGTAATGGCTTATCATCAACTCGTTTATCTAAATTAGCAAACTTATAATTACCAACTTGAACTTGATAGTAACTCTCTAAGGATGGAGTTGCTGTTCCTAAAACAGTTAGTGCATCATTTAATTCTGCTCTTTTATTAGCAACATCACGAGTTTGGTACTTAGGATGGGTACTTTGTTTATAAGAAGTCTCATGTTCTTCATCAATAATTATTAAACCTAGATTATTAAATGGTGCAAAGATAGCTGATCTAGCTCCCACTACTATACTAGCTTTCCCTTTTTTCATCCTTAACCATTCATCATATCTCTCCCCTTCAGAAAGCCGACTATGATAAATTGCTACTTTAGACCCAAATCTACTTTTAAATCGTTCTACAGTCTGTGGAGTTAATGATATCTCCGGCACTAAAACTATTGCCTCTTGTCCAGAATGTAAAGTTTTATCAATAGCTTGTAGGTAAATTTCTGTCTTACCACTACCAGTTACTCCTTTTAATAACATAGTATTAGCATTAGATTCCTTTAATAGGCCTTCTATCTTATCTAAAGCAATCTGTTGTTCAGAGGTCAACTCTAAATGTTCTGTAGACTCAAAATCAACTTCTGAATACGGAGTCCGTTTAACTGTCATTCTTTCATATGTAATTAATCCTTTCTCATGTAATCTCCTTATGGTTCCTGAGCTAGTGTCTACTGCTTTTGCTAAAGCTGTTGTATTTAAATTCTGATGCTGATTCTCTAGTAAATAACGTAAAACTTCTTTCTGTTTGTAAGCTCTATTATTAAGTTTTTCTAGTTTTTCTTCTACTTTATCTAATGAATGACTCAACCTTACTATTCGTTTCTCCTTCTCATTCCTATGTCCTGACGGAATTACCGCTTTCAAAACAGTAATTAAATGAGATTGATAATATTCCGATATCCATTTAGCTAAAGCTAGTATCTCATTATTAAATAACGGCAAAGAACTTTTAAGCTTTACTATTTCTTTTAAATTATCTATTTCTATGTCTAATTCTTCTTTTATACCCACTACATAACCAGTTAAATTACGATGCCCGAAAGGTACTTCCACTTCGTAGCCAATCTCTATTTGGTCCCTCAACTCCATTGGCACTAGATATGTAAATGGTTTATCTACATCACTAACTGGTACATCCACAACTACTTTCGCATATTTAAATTGCATATTATTGCCCACCTTCTATTTAAACCATTAATTCTCACCAATATTATTATTCAAGACCCACACCAATATTCCTTTAAAAAAGATTTATATGTTGATAAACCTAATATTGATCAAGTATAATTAAAGAATTGTCAACTGCCAATTACTATGACAAAAAGCTAGGCATAATATTATGCCTAGCTTTTTATTCTCAATTTTTTATTGTTATACTATGCTTTCTAGTTTGAAAGTTTAATTGTCTAGTCCTCATCCAGCTTAAAAACCAAAGCTGGCTGTGAACCTACGTTATACTATGCTTTCTAGTTTGAAAGTTAATTGTCTAGTCCCTCGGCACGCAGAACCTCAGCTTTGTCAGTTCGTTCCCATGGTAAATCTATTTCATCACGTCCAAAATGACCGTAAGCTGCAACTTGCTGATAAATTGGCTGTCTTAACTCTAATTCTTCAATAATCTTCGCTGGACGCAAATCAAAATGCTTGCGAATTAGTTCTTCAACAACTTCTTCTTCAACCTTAGCTGTGCCAAAAGTATCTACCATAATTGATACTGGTGAAGCAACACCAATCGCATAAGCCAATTGTACCTCGCACTTATCTGCTAAACCGGCTGCTACTACATTTTTAGCCACATAACGACTTGCATAAGCTGCTGACCTATCTACCTTAGTTGGATCTTTGCCGGAAAAAGCTCCTCCTCCATGGCGAGCAGTTCCACCATAAGTGTCAACAATAATCTTTCTTCCAGTTAAACCAACATCACCTTTTGGTCCTCCAATTACAAAACGACCAGTTGGATTTACTAAGTATCTAGTCTCTTTATCTAACATATCCTCTGATACAATTGGTTTGATTACCTTAGCTATAATGTCACGTTCAATCTGTTCTAAAGAGACATCCGCTCTATGCTGAGTAGAGACTACCACAGTATCTACCCTTACTGGTTTATCATCTTCATACTCAACAGTAACCTGAGTCTTGCCATCAGGGCGTAAGTAAGGTAATGTGTCATCCTTACGTACTTCAGCTAGTCTCTGTGCCAACTTATGAGCTAAAGTAATCGGCAAAGGCATTAATTCCTTTGTTTCATTACTAGCATAGCCAAACATTAACCCTTGATCACCAGCACCTAATTCTTCATCTTCTTCTGTTTCACCTTCTTTTGCTTCTAAAGCCTCATCTACTCCCATAGCAATATCAGGAGACTGTTCATCAATAGAAGTTAAAACTGCACAAGTCTCAGCATCAAAGCCATACTTTGCTCGCGTATACCCAATCTCTTTAACTTTTTCCCGAGCAACCTTTGGAATATCAACATAACAATCAGTCGATATCTCTCCTGAAACCAAAATCATCCCCGTAGTTACTAATGTTTCACATGCAACTCTAGAATTTGGATCTTGGCTAAAAATAGCATCTAAAACTGCATCTGAAATCTGATCAGCAACTTTATCTGGATGACCTTCAGTTACTGATTCTGAAGTAAATAAATAACGATTATTAGACATATTATCACCTCTTAAAATAAAAAAATTCTCTCCTTAGCGGAGAGATGTTCTAACAATTACTACATCCCTCAAGTTATCTTCCTTGCAGGACTTAGCACCATACGCTTTCATGCTGGTTGCCGGGTTTCATAGGGCCTGTCCCTCCACCTCTCTTGATGTAATGCCATATGTACTTATAAACACAATAACATATTAACATATTCACGAATACTTGTCAATTAATATTTTGCCAAATCAACCTTAATTTCACCTTTAATCTTAATTTTTTCATCTCTACTCCTCAATCGACTTCTAATTCAGATTCTGTCAAAAACTCTACTGCAGCTTCCGCTTCATTAACTGGTACTAAAACTTTAATATTATCTAAAGGATCAATAATAATCCCATAGCCTACTCGAGCATCGAGATGAATCCTAGCCTTAAATCCTCCTGCTTCTAAGCAAGATTTTACTATCTTAGCATCATATTCATCTTGAGTAAAGTAAATCGGAACATACCCGCCACTTTTATTATTATTAGACATATTACTTCACCTTCTTGCTTATAATCTTCTTTATACTTATTCTATCATTATTAGAAATAATTAATCAAAAAAAAGGAAGCTAAGTAGCTTCCTTAATAGAGATATTCTTCTGTTTCATTAAATAATATAACTTTATTGAGCTAACAATATCCGATCGTTCATTAACTCTTTTCCTTTTTTCTGTGCAAATTTATCTAATAAATCATCTACAGTCATATGCTTTCTAGCCGGATTCTTAATATCAAGTACTATCTCACCACTATCCATCATAATCGTGCGGTTCCCCATATTTAATGCTTGGTTTAAATCATGAGTTACCATCAGTACCGTTAAATTATTCTTGACTACTATCTTCTTAGTCAACTGAATTACCTGCTCAGCAGTTTTAGGGTCTAAAGCTGCTGTATGCTCATCTAATAATAAGACTTTGGGTTTAGCAATCGTAGCCATCAATAAAGTTAAAGACTGACGTTGTCCCCCAGATAATAGACCAACTTTATCAGTTAATCTATCTTCTAAACCAAGTCCTAGCAGACTTAAATACTCCTTAAATTCAGCTCGCCGCTCTTTATTGACTCCTATCTTTAATCCACGCTTTTTCCCTCTAACAGCTGCCATGGCTAAATTCTCTTCGATTGTCATAGAAGCAGCAGTCCCCTGTAACGGGTCTTGAAAGACACGTCCAATTAAGCCGGCTCGCTTATAGTCTGGCTTACCCGTCACATCTAATTCGTCTATTACAATCTTACCTGCATCTATACCAAAACTGCCTGCAATTGAGTTTAAAAGTGTAGACTTTCCTGCGCCATTGCTGCCAATAATCGTCACAAAATCCCCAGTAGCTAATTCTAAATCTAATCCTTTTAATGCAATATTCTCATTAATTGTTCCTTGATTAAATACTTTCCTTACACCTTTTAATCTTAACATTATACTTCACTCCTCAATTACGTGCTACTTTTAGATAAAAAACTGAAATCTAACTCTTTCTTTAAAGTCGGTGCTCCTAAGGCAATCACTACTAAAAGTGCCGTTACAATCTTTAAATCTGTGGGAGCAAAACCTAGTCTTAGAGCAGCAGTAATTGCTAATCGATAAAGCAAAGAACCCCCAATTACACTTATAGTAGCTAAAGTAATAATTCGGTCACTAAAGACTACTTCCCCAATAATAACTGACGCTAAACCGATAATAATCATTCCAATTCCCATCCCAACATCGGCAAATCCTTGATATTGAGCTACTAAGGAACCAGATAAAGCTACTAACGAATTTGATAAAGCTAAACCTAAAATAATCATAAAATCAGTATTAACTCCTAAACTTCTAATCATCTGTTTATTGTCACCAGTCGCTCTTAAAGCTAAACCTAATTCTGTATGCAAGAACCAGTCAACTAAAAACTTTAAGGCTAAGATTAGTACTAAAAAGAAGATACCAGCCTGCCATTCACCATTAAGACCTATTGCTTTTAGCTTTGTCAATATCGTCTCTTGATTAAGCAAAGGAATATTAGCCCGCCCCATAATCCGTAAATTAATAGAATAAAGAGCAGTCATTGTTAAAATACCTGACAAAAGACCAGTGATTTTTAGTTTAGTATTCAAAAGACCAGTAATTACTCCTGCTAAAGCTCCGATAACTATAGCTACCAGAGTTGCTAAAACTGGGTCAACACCACTAACAATTAATTTAGCCGTAACTGCAGCTCCCAAAGGAAAACTGCCATCTACAGTTAAGTCGGGAAAGTCTAAAATTCTAAAAGTTAGGTAAACACCTAAAGCCATAATCCCATAAACTAACCCTTGTTCCATTGAACTAAATATTACATCCAAAGCCATATATAACACTCCATTCTTTACTGATAAAACTTAATTAACTTTTAAAATTTCTGCCGCCTCATCTACTAATTTTTGTGGTAGATCTATATTCATCTCTTTAGCTGCATCCTGGTTAATAATTAATTCAGTATTTTCTAAGTACTCAATCGGCATTTTAGCTGGATTAGCACCTTTAAGTACTTTAGTCGCCATCTTTCCTGTCTGTCTTCCTAACTTATAATAATCGATTCCTCTAGTAGCTAAAGCTCCACCTTCAACCATCCCTTTCTCACCAACAATTAAAGGTAAGTCTTCGTCGTAAGCAACCTTAGCTACTGCTTGAATAGAAGATGCTACCGTATTATCTGTTGGTACATAGAATGCATCTACTCTACCTACTAATGACTGGGCTGCCTGCAAAACCCCGCTAGTCGTGCTAACTGTTGCTTCTACTAAGTTCAATCCTAAGTCCTTAGCTACTTTCTTAGCAAGTTTCGCTTGCACTACCGAATTGGTTTCTCCTGCATTATATAAAATCCCTACATCCTTAACGTCTGGGCTAATCTTCTTTAATAGTTCTAACTGCTTCCGAACTGGAGTTAAATCACTAGTTCCTGTTACATTAGTTCCTGGCGTTTTTAAATCTTTAACTAAACCTGCCGCTTTTGGGTCAGTAACTGCTGTAATTAAAATTGGAATCTCAGAAGTAACATTTGCTGCTGCCTGAGCAGTTGGCGTTGCTATTGCTAGAATCATATCTACTTGATCATTCTTAAACTGTTGAGCTATCGTTTGTGCATTAGACATATCTCCTTGAGCATTTTGATAGTCATAAACTACATCTTTACCTTCTTTATAATCGTTTTCATTTAAGTAATCAACAAAACCTTTCCGCGCAGCATCTAATGCCGGATGTTCTACAATCTGAACAACTCCTATTTTCAATTTACCATCAGCATTATTACTAGCTTTCTGACTACAACCTACTACTGTTAAAATCAAAGTCAATACTAACAGTCCTACAATTAAATTCTTCTTTGTTAAGTTCATCGTTAACTACTCACTCCTCTTTTAAAGTTCATAATTTAAAATAAAAAAAGACACTCCTAGTCGGAGTGCCTTAGTTATCCATAGGCAAACTACATTATATACTATCCCTTATGAATACTTTACTAGGAATATTTAACACTCTAATACTTTTAATGTATAAATATCCTAATAAGCATAATAAGTTTAGATAGCATATATAAGTTATCTCCCACCGTAAAAACCTAACTACCCTTTTTTAATTAACGTACTACTTACTAAATCTAACTACTAATCCTACTAATATTTCCTACTAATCCTAGCTTATGTTAGACTACCTAACCTCTACACTACAAATTATAACTAATTTTTTATTAAAAGTCAATCATAATTACTTGTTTTTAAAGTTAGCTAGGACTTCCTTAGAATATTCTTTAGCACCAAATAATGAATGATCACGATAGTTGCCACATTCTTTAGCTGTAGTTGCTTCTACTTCATCGGTCTCTAATATAACTTTTAATGAATCAATTAATGCTGCTTTAACTTCATCAACTGCAGGCTCCCCTACTACAATAAGATAGAATCCAGTTCTACATCCCATCGGCGAAATATCAACTATATTCTCAATCCTTTCGCGCATATAACCAGCTAATAGATGTTCTAAAGAATGTAAGGCTGCGGTAGATACTGCCCCTTCATTAGGTTGTAGTAATCTCAAATCATACTTTTGGATAATATCTCCTTTTGGAGTCTCAATCTTACCTGCTTTTCTTACATACGGAGCATTAACTTTTGTATGGTCTAACTGAAAGCTTTCTACTTTGATATCCATTCTGCGCTTCACTCCTTTTTCAAATACATCACTTTTTTAACTGATCTTTAAAAGTTTACTTACCTTATCTAATAATTTCTGTGCCACTTTATCTTTAGAAGTCTTAGGGATTTCTAGCTCTTCATCTTTACTAATCATAATCACCCGGTTAGTGTCTGTACCAAAACCGGCGTCTTCTGCCGTGATATCATTAGCAATAATTAAATCTAAATTCTTATTCTCTAGCTTTTTTTTAGCATTAGCTACTAACTCTTCTGATTCAGCAGCAAAGCCTACTAAAACCTTATCTTCTTTTACTTCTCCTAATTCAGCTAAAATATCCGGATTACGCTTTAACTTAATCTGCAAATCAGAACCATCTTTCTTTAATTTATTCTTAGCTTTAATTTCTGGACGATAATCGGCTACTGCAGCTGCTTTTATAATGATATCCTGTTCACTCTGAATCTCCATTACTGCTTCATACATCTCTTTTGCTGTTTTTACCGAAACCACTTTAACCTCAGTGGGAGCCTTTAAATTGGTAGGGGCACTAATTAATGTGACATTAGCTCCTCGATTAACTGCTTGTCTAGCAATGGCATAGCCCATCTTCCCTGATGAATAATTTCCTAAGTAACGAACTGGATCTAATGGCTCTTGTGTTCCTCCAGCAGTTACTAATATATTCTTTCCTACTAAATCATCTTTTGGCTCTTCCCTTAATTCTTCAGCTATATAATTTACTATTACCTCTGGGTCAGGTAACCTTCCTTTACCTTCTACTCCACAGGCTAAATATCCAGAATCTGCTTCGATTATTTTATAACCTAATTCATTTAAGTCATTTAGATTACGCTGTACTACCGAATTCATATACATATTATGATTCATAGCTGGTGCTAAGACTTTTGGCGCAGTCGTAGCCATTATCGTTGTTGATAACATATCATCAGCTATTCCATTAGTAATCTTACCAATAATATTAGCGGTTGCAGGTGCAACTAGAAAAAGATCAGCTTTTTCTGCCAAGGCAATATGTTTAACATCCCATTGTTTAGGTTCAGAAAACATATCAATCACTACCGGATTATGACTTAAAGAGCGGAAGCTAAGCGGTTGTACAAACTTCGTGGCAGCCTCAGTCATAATTACATCTACCTCAGCACCTGCCTTCTTTAACCTACTAACTATTTCTAATGATTTATAAGCAGCAATACCTCCGGTAACCCCTAATAAAATATTCTTCTTTTTTAAGCTGCTTAACAGATTATTATTCTTCATATTAACGCTCCATTACTCTTTTTGTTTTTCTACAGGGATATATTGTAATTTGCCAGCTAAGATTTCTTCTAAAGCATTTGAAACTGGCTTTGATGTCTTACATTCTACTACTGGCTCTTCACCTTGATTTAACTTTCGTCCACGTCTAGCAGCTTGAATAACTAAAGTATACTCGTCTCCCGTCTTTTCTAATAATTTATCCATTGGTGGATATGCTAACATTTTATCATTCCCCCTTAAATTTTTAGTCTATCTTACACCTTTCAGCAATAATGATTGCCTTTAATTGCTCTACAGCCTTTTCTACTTTATCATTTACTATCATATAATCATAGTTCTCTGCTTTCTCCATCTCTTCCGTTGCATTTTCCATTCTAACTTCGATTGCTTCTTTGCTATCAGTTCCTCGTTTATGAATTCGTGATTCTAATTCTTTCAAAGAAGGAGGTGCCAAAAAGATAAATACTTCTTCTGCATATTTGTCTTTAACTTGAGCAGCTCCTTGAATATCTATTTCTAAGATTACATCTTGACCTTTGGCCATAGTATCTTCTACATAGTCCTTAGGAGTACCATAATAATTACCATGAACCTCAGCCCATTCTATAAATTCATCTTCTTTTATCTTCTGCTTAAACTCTTTTTCTGAAAGAAAAAAGTAATCAACCCCATCCTTTTCACCAGAACGAGGTTTGCGAGTAGTTGCAGAAATAGAATAAGCTATATCTTGGTACTCAGCCATTAGTGCTTCAATTACTGTTCCCTTTCCTACAGCCGAAGGGCCTGATAATATAATCAATTTTCCTTTTTCCGACATTAGCTTCCTCTCCTTTTGCTCCCTTTATTCATCATCACCTAATCGCTGCGAGACTGTTTCTGGCTGAACTGCTGATAAGATAATATGGTCACTATCGGTTATTACTACTGCTCTTGTTCTTCGGCCATATGTAGCATCAATTAACATACCTCTATCTCTTGCTTCTTGAATTATTCTCTTAATTGGTGCAGATTCTGGACTCACAATCGCTATAATCCGATTTGCAGCCACAATATTCCCAAATCCGATATTAATTAGTTCTACTTTCATCTTTAATGTCCCCCTTATATACCTATAAATAAAATACTTATTATATTTTTACTCTATATTTTGCACCTGTTCTCTAATTTTATCTACTTCACTCTTTAAATCTATAATATAATTACTAGTTTCTGAGTCACTTACCTTAGAACCAATAGTATTAATTTCTCTATGCATCTCCTGAGCAATAAAGTCTAATTTTCTTCCTACCGGTTCTGCTATGTCTTCACCTAAAGTCTCTCTAAACTGCTCTAAGTGACTCTTAACCCTAACTATCTCCTCAGTAACGTTACTTTTGTCAGCAATTATAGCTACCTCACTGGCTAATCTATCTTCTTCTATTTCTACATTATTTAATAAGTCATTGACTCTATTCTCTAATTTAGACTGATATTCCTCTACTATCTCTGGAACTCTAGTTTCTACTTTACTAATAAGGTGTTCAATTCTCTCTAATCTATGTATAAAATCAGAAAAAAGCTGTTCCCCTTCTTTACTTCTCATCTCCATTAAATTACCTAAAGCCTTCTTAGTAACTTCCTTCACCTTCGGCCATAGTTCTTCGATATCCTTCTCTACTTCTTCTACACTTAATACATCAGAGAATTGAGTTAGTAAATTAATATCTATTTCTCCTGTTAAACCAAATTCATCCTGAAGTTTTTGTAAAGAATCAATATACTCTTTAACTGCTTTTTTATTAGCTCGAACCTTCACATCCTGATCATCATCACTCTTGATTCTTAAAGAGTAATCGATTCGTCCTCGACTTACCTCGCCTTTTAAAATTTCATTAATCTTAGGCTCTAATCCTGATAATTGTTCTGACATATGTAAATAAATCTTTCGATACTTATAATTAACAGACTTAACCTCCACTATTAATTGTTCAGTATCATCTTCTAATTGTGCTCTTCCATAACCGGTCATGCTTCTAATCATTATTACTCCACCTCTTCTTAATCCTTTCAATTAACAACCTTGCACTAAATAATTCTAGATAACATTTAATAATCCTCTTTAATAATAAAATTTCCCAATTCACAATAAATTATTAAGATTTTAATAAGTTTTGTTTAGACTAATCCTATTCTTGTATAAGCTAATTTCATAATTAAATTTCAAACATAATTAATACAGAATTTCTGGCACCAGCAATTAATTATGCACCTTATATAGCTAAAATTGTTAGTTTACTATAAAATTAGCATAACTATATATTAATATAACATTCTTTATTATTAATTGCAAGATAAATGAAAACCTCTAATCTTGAGATTAGAGGTTTTCATTAATTATTATTTTATTAGTGAACATAAACCGGTTTTTAAAACTCAATTAACTGTTAATAATTACTCAGTAACGTTTACTTGCAATTGCTTTCTAGTACCTGCTTCTTTCTTTGGCATTCTCACTTGTAAAATACCATTAGAATAGTTAGCATCAACTGCTTCTGCTCTTACTGTTGTTGATAAAGGTATTGTTCTATGAACACTACTTACTTGATTACCAACAAATGCTTGTGCAGAAATCGATAAGGAATTTTCAGTTGCAGTTAAATTCATATTATTAAGATTTGCATTCGGAATATTGCAAGCAACAATTAAATCATTCTTAGTTTCTGAAATATCGATGCTAGGATCAACAATTCCTGTAGACTGTTGCTGCATCATTGCAGTAGAAGTCATAGGCGTAGCAGTAGTCTGAGTATACTGCTGTCCTCCCATTTGTTGTTGTGATATACCTGTACTCATTGCATTAGAAGCTGCAGCATTAGAAACAGGCTGAAGACGATAAGACCAAGCTTGAGAAATTGGAGCATAACCAGTATTAATCATTCCACTCTGTAAACCTTGACCAGCAAATGCTTGCTGCTGAGGGATATAACCAGTATTCATTACCCCACTCTGTAGTGCTTGATTTGTAAATGCTTGTTGTTGCGGAATACTAAACGAACTTCTCGCTAAAAATGGGCTCTGTTGTGTCTGTAAAATTCTCATCAACCTCCTATAATTTTTACCAGTTTATGTTCTTTATCCAACCTTATAATGGACTTTTGTAAGATAAATAATACTAGTAATTTCTGGTTTTAGGAAAAGAAACTTTTAGTAAACCATGTGAAAAATCAGCTTTTGCAGCATCAATATCAACATTTACAGGCAGCTTAAGTTTACGGAAAAAGGAACCTTTCCTGCGCTCTTGGTGCAAAAATTTAATCGGTTGTTGATTAATTGAACCTATATTCCCTTCAACATAAACACTTTCATCTGAAAGCTCAACGTTCATCTCTTTCGGATTAACTCCTGGAAGTTCATAAATATAATGGATTGTAGAACTATCTTCTACAACATCTACTTGCGGTGTAAAGTATGTTTGGTTATTATATTTTGAACTTCCAGTAGAAGAACTTCCTTGGGCATTTTGTACATGAAAATTATTATCCACAAAATCTCCTCCTTAATAAATGCTTTCTAATATATTATTTAGATTTTAATAATTAATTATTAGAAGTTTTAATTAATTTTTAATTTAAATGAATAATAAAAACTACAAATTAAATAATATTAATAATTATGCTCGAAATTTTGTTATGAATTCAGTTAATTAAAAGATAATAAAGGAGGAGTTTGGTGGGTAGAGATAATAGGTTAGAGATTATAAATGAAATAAGTAACAGACGGAATTCAAATGTCATCTGTTATTTTACAGGGGATAGAAAGAATATAAGCACTAGGATTGCACCCGATGCAATTAAGATTATTTATCAGCATTTAGAAAGGTTAGAACCTAAAGAAAAAGTCGATTTATTTATCTATACCCGCGGAGGAGATGTACTAACACCTTGGCGGTTAGTAAATTTAATCCGTGAATATTGTAATTTTTTCTCTGTTTTAGTACCATTTAGGGCTTATAGTGCCGGGACATTAATCTGTCTTGGAGCTAATGAGATTGTGATGGGCAAAATGGGGGAGTTAGGTCCTATTGACCCTACTGTAGCTAATGCTTTTAATCCACAAGATCCGAATAACCCTGAAGCAAAAATTCCTATCAGTGTTGAGGATGTTAGCTCTTACTTTGATTTAGCTCAGCAGAAATTTAATTTAAAGAGTGAAGAGAATCTAATTAAAGTATTCTCATATTTAGTAAATAAGGTACACCCTTTAGCTTTAGGAAATGTACGTCGTAACTACTTACTAATTAGATCCACAGCCAAAAAATTATTATCTTTACACTCTTTAGGTGAAGATGAAGTAGTAGTAGAAAATATTATAAATTATTTGACAGAAAAACTTTATGCTCACAATTACATGATCTCTCGTAAAGAAGCATCAGATGTTAAATTACCAGTTAAGCTAGCTGAACCAGAATTAGAAGGCTTACTTTGGCGTCTCTATGAAATATATGAAAAGGACTTAGAATTAAAGAAACCATTCCAACCTTTAGATTATACAAATAGACATAGTAATGAATTTGAAGTTTGTGGCGGTTACATTGAGAGTCAGAATTCATTAGATTCATTTATGTTTAAGGGAAAGGTACAACAGGATGAAATGATGCAAGAACCAGAGGTCAATATTATTCAACAAAAATGGGTTTCATCTTTTAGATAATAGCATATGGTACAACCACAAAAAGGTTACCTTTCGCGGCAGAATACATTTTTTGGTCAATATGACCTTTTTGTGTTCTAATCATATATAAAATTATTTGAAGGAGGTAATTAAATATGAGTGAAATTTTTTTAAAATTTGAACCCAAAAATAATAATGCCTACTATATTATTAATGATAATTCTGGTTCTCCATCAGCCAATTATTCCTCTAATATAGATAAGGAAGGAATTATTGTTATTGACGAAGATAATAATACAAGTGCTGATAATATGTGAAAATTAAATTTTCATGTATAAAAACTACTGAAAAGGATATGATAATTAGTGTAAGAGGTCAGCAATGGTCGAGGTAAGATTGATTTAGGTTCCAAATTCTATTTGGGATTTAGGTTGGTCGAGCAAAGATTATTATAGGCCGAATTTATTTTCGGTCTATAATGGTTAGAGCGAAGATCAGTATAGGTTCTGAAAGGGCCTGCAATTTAGCCGAAGAGGTTATTGTTCCGGGTTCGTCAGGGATCTATGCTGGTCGACCTAAGAAGATGATAGGATCTGGAGGGATCCTGTTTTGTGGTCGAGAGACTGCTCTTGGTTTCGAGATTGGTTCTATCATCTTCGAGCAAAGGTTATTGTAGGCTCGGAACGGATCTATAGTAGTCGAAAGATTGCTGTGGGTTCCTGAGGGTCTGCAGTAGCCGGAGCGCAGATCATTGTTGGCTTCTTTTTATATTTTAATTAAACTTTTAAATTGTTTTCAATTATTTTCCAGGAAATATTTATTGGAGATGTTTCCCCAATTATTCTCTTTAACAAAGATACTCCTAACCTATAAAATAGATCAGGAGTATCTTAATCATTATATCTTAATTATTATTTAATACCTTACACCAAAGGTTCATATCCTCAAAACCACCAGCGATATGACAGTTCTGTATTAAACGGCCATTATACTCATATTCTGCTTCTTTAAATACCTTATTCATCCCGTAAGAAGTTGAGCGAGCAATACTATAAAGAGAATGATATCTTCTAGCTTTCAATTCAGATTCTAGCTTATTTAAAATATAACTAGCATATCCGTTGCCTCGTGCGCTAGGTAAAGTAGCAAAATCAGTCATCTCTGCATTCTTAAATTCAGGATTAGTCTCCGCAGACGCAGCAGCTACTAAGTCTTCCCCATCATAAAGCAAACCATAAATAACATCAGAATTCATACTCTCTTCAATATACTCCTTCTTAAAGATAGGAGTTGGATAGGAAGTAAAGACTTCTTTATATAGCTCTGTCATTGCTGTTATATCGCTAGGCTCTGCTATTTTAAATTCACAATCATCATCTAACTCTACTAGACCTTGATCACTTTCTTCTTGCAGCAAGTCTGCTACAATCTGATCTTTCTTCTCTCTATTCTGTTGGCGACTTCGCTCCGAATCAGGATAGAAAGCCATAATAATTGCAGCTTCATCTAAATAGTAATCTTCAATTAATCCTTCAGCTATAAATCCAATATTAGAAAACTGTTGATGGTCACTAAACCTAACTTTAACCCAAATCTTACCATATTCGTTTGATTTAGCTTCTCCTTTCAAACGATTTCCTAAATTATTTAAACCAGTGCCACTGTATGACTCAACTACAATACGTTGATTTAAATCAGAATATTTAGCTTTAGCTTCATAATCACGTCCCCGAATAATCTTTGTCTTCTTATACTTAGTTTCAGATTTCAATTGAGAAATTGACATATGACAATCCCTCCTATTCTGTTAATGAGTAATCAGTGTCAGTAAAGCCCACTAAAAAGTTATTAAACTAGATGCAGTAGCTATCTCAGTCTTAACTTCTACAAACTTATCTCGTCATTCTCCTCAGAAAGTAACTTCTGCACTCCCTGGGGTTCTACT
Source organism: Candidatus Frackibacter sp. WG13 (assembly GCF_900114655.1). Lineage (GTDB taxonomy): Bacteria > Bacillota > Halanaerobiia > Halobacteroidales > Acetohalobiaceae > Frackibacter. The sequence goes on along the minus strand of NZ_FOTT01000015.1, from coordinate 6,501 downwards.
GTTTCGCCATTATCAGCTTTCTCTTCAATCTCCGTACAAACATTACACTCTTCTGGACATTCATCACTCTTAATTTCTGGTTCAGTGTAAACTACAATATTTCCTTCATAATTTCTAAGCACTGTCTTCTGTCTTGATGAAGAAACTACATAGTTAGGAGTAACTGGAATCTTACCGCCTCCTCCTGGTGCATCGACTACATAACGTGGTACTGCAAATCCAGAAGTATGACCAATTAATGACTCCATAATTTCGATTCCTGCTGAAATCGAAGTACGGAAATGCTCAATTCCTCGTGAAAGGTCACATTGATATAAGTAATATGGTCTAATTCTATTCTTAACTAGCTCATGCATCAATTCTTTCATTACTAATGGACAATCATTAACATTCCTTAATAAAACAGTCTGATTCCCTAATGGGAAACCATTATCTGCTAATCTATCTAAAGCTTTTTTAGCAGTCGTTGTTAACTCTTTTTTATGATTAAAATGGGTGTTAATCCAAATAGGAGAATACTTTTTTAGCATACTAATTAATTCATCATCTATTCTTTGTGGTAAAACGACTGGAACTCTACTACCTATTCTTACTACATCTACATGAGAGATTTCTTTTAACTCAACAATAATTTCTTCTAATACATCTAAATCTAATAATAATGGGTCTCCACCAGATAAGAGTACATCTCTAATTTGAGGATTATCCTTAATATATTCAATCCCAGTTTTAATCTGTTCTAAATCAACCTTTTGCTGGCTGTCCCCTACTTTTCTTTTGCGAGTGCAGTGTCGACAAAACATCGAACACTTATTGGTTACTAATAATAATACTCGGTCAGGATAGCGATGTGTTAAACCTGGTACTGGTGAATCTTCTTCTTCATGTAGAGGGTCACTCATTTCATAAGCAGATTCTTCTAGTTCTGATTTCTGTGGTATTGATTGCAGACGAATTGGACAGTATTCAGAATCAAAATCAATTAGCGAAGCATAATAAGGGGTTATTGACATAGGAAAGATATTAGTTGCTTCCTCAATCTCTTGAGCTTGTTGGTCTGAAAGGTCAAAGTGTTCCTGTAACTCTTCAACATTAGTAATACTGTTTTCTAATTGCCATTGCCAATCGTTCCATTCTTCGGGAGTACAATCCCATGATTCATCGATATTTTCTGATGATTCCACTTTAATTATCACTCCTTATTGTTTGTTGATAATTTAAAGCCTTTTATATTATTAAATAAAAGACTCAGTATTCCTCCTTATTCTGTAAATTAATTTTAACTAATTAAATATTCCCACTTATATACTATGTTTCAAAAACCATTTGATGAATATAAATTTTGCAACTGGGAATTATAAAGTTATATTCCCGGGGAATAAGGAGGTGAAGGCATAATGTCTAAAATAGCATGTAATGTTAGCAACTGCGCTTATTATGGAAGTGGTAATGTCTGCGAAGCAGATAAAATTAGTGTTAGTGATACTAACTTTTCAGCTAATACTAATACAAAAGCAGGAATGGAAGTTGGGTCTTTCAGTGAACAGGTGACTTCTAATACATCTGGTGAAACCCAATGTGTCACTTTCAAGCCAGCAAATAAATAGATATTTAAAAAGGTGGAGCTATTAGCTCCACCTTCTTACTTAATCATTTTCGATTTTAATAATCTCTGTCTGTGTAATTGCTTCTGATACTAATTCTTCAACTGCTAAATCTTCCTCAGCATACTCAACAAACCTTAATTTAGGTTTAGTTTCTGGATTATCTGGAACAAAAAGTGTACAACAATCATCATACGGTTGGATTGATATTTCATAAGTACCTATATCCTTTGCTCTTCTCTTTATTTCATTCTTATCTAAACCGATCAGTGGTCTAAAGACAGGCATCTTAGTCATAGCATTGGTTACGTACATACTATCTAAAGTCTGACTAGCTACCTGACCAATACTTTCTCCAGTGATTAAAGCCTTACCATCTTCATTTTCAGTAATCTCTTCTGCAATCTTCATCATTAACCGTCGCATAATGATTGTTAACAACTTTTTAGGGCATTCATCCTTAATCGCCGTTTGGATTTCAGTAAATGGTACTACTCTCAAATTAATACTCCCACCAGCATAGCTAGCTAACACACGACAAAGATCGATCACTTTCTCCTTAGCTCGTTCGCTAGTAAACGGAGGACTATGAAAATAAATAGGAATCAGTTCTACCCCTCGTTTCATAGCCATCCAACCGGCTACAGGACTATCTATTCCTCCCGAAAGTAACAAGCCTGCTTTGTCACTACTACCTACCGGCAATCCACCTACCCCCGGTAGATCATTTGCATAGACATAAGCCTGTCTATATCTAATCTCTACATTTAATTTAAAGTCTGGATTATGCACATCTACTGTTAAATCTTCAGTGTTACGCAAGACATGAGCACCTAATTCACGATTAATTTCCATAGAGTCATACTCAAAGCCTTTATTAATGCGTCTAGTTTCGACTTTAAATGTTTTAGCTTTATCAGATAACTCCTTTTCTACTAATTCTAAACCCGCTTCCTTAATCTCCTCAAAATCTAAGGCAGTCTCTTTCGCTGGGCAGACGCCAACTATCCCAAAAACTTTCTGTAGTCTATCAGTCACTACATCTACATCATTCATTTCTGTTTCAACGAAGATCCGCCCATCTGTCTTATAAACATCTGCTTTAGCTATCTCTGTTAAACTCTGTTCAATATTGCTTATTAACTTATCTTCAAAAAGGTGACGATTGCCACCTTTAGTTCCAATCTCCCCATAGCGAACTAAAATTAAATCTTTCATTAATTCTCCCTCCCAACAGTTCCTCCCTTAGTCATAACTCAACTACTGACCTTCTATTAATCACAACTTAACCACTAATTTTACGTAACTGTGGTACGCTTTTTATTAACTTTTCAATAGTGTAATCTATTTCTTCTTCATTATTAAAAGTAGATAAACTAAATCGTAATGTCCCTTCCATAGCATCTTCGTCTACTCCCATAGCTGTTAAAACATGACTTGGTGCAGAATCTTTTGAAGAACAGGCTGAACCAGTAGAAACATAAATATTCTCTTCTTCTAAAGCATGAACTAAGACTTCACCTTTTAAACCCCGGAATGAAAGGTTTAAAATATGAGGGGCACCATTCTTTAGTTCAGGGCCATTAATCTGAACTTCATCTAAACTAGAGATAACACCATCAGCTAATCGCGTCTTTAATTCCTGCATCTGTGCCACATTTTTCTCCACATCCTCAGTAGCTAATTTAACTGCTTCACCAAAACCTACGAAACCAGGTACATTCTCTGTTCCAGCACGATAACCGTTCTCTTGTCCACCACCAGTTATTAGTGACTTTAATCTCGTATCTTTTGCTACATATAATCCACCGCTCCCTTTAGGACCATGAATTTTGTGGCCACTCATAGAAAGTAAATCAATTATAGAGTTAGATAGATCAATTTCTATCTTATCTAAAGCCTGAACGGCATCTACATGTAAATAAAGTTTACTATCCTTATACTCTCTAACTATCTTTTCAACCTCATCAATCGGTTGAATCGCTCCTACTTCACTATTGACGTACATAATACTAACTAAAATTGTATCTTCAGAGATCTCTTCACGTAAATGGTCTAAATCTAAGATACCATTTTCATCTACATCAAGATAAGTAACCTTCCAACCTTCTTGCTCTAAATCCTGAAATGGATGTAAGACAGAAGAATGTTCAACCTTAGTAGTAATCAGATGGTTACCATATCTCTTTAATGTATCGACCGTTCCTTTGATAGCTAGATTATTAGATTCCGTTCCTCCAGAAGTAAAAATAATCTCTTCTTCATTAGCTCTAATAACCTTTGCCACTTTTCTTCTTGCTTCCTTAAGCAGTTTTTCTGCGTCTATGCCCTTTTGATGAAGTGATGAAGGGTTGCCATAATTATTAGTTAAAGGCTCCATCATCGCCTCCACAACTTCTTTTCTGGGTTTAGTAGTTGCACTATTATCTAAATATACTTCTTTCATAGCATCATCCTCTTTTCTTAATTAGTAATCATTTTAATTTTATTATGAAAGAGATTTCTTCAAAATATGTCTATTCTTTTAGTAATCCAGTATAATATTGTACCACAACTGCTTAATTTAAGCAAGAAAAGCAGAATATGACTCTACCTAATCTAATTTATGGTCAACCGATGCTAATTTCTGTCCCATACTAGCTTCTTTATCTCTCCGGTCATCAATCTTAATTGAAGTAGAAACTCGCATAGCACCATTTTGAAATGGGACTTCATGTAATTTTTTAATCACTTCAAAAATCACATCTAATTCCCCTTCAATAATAGTTCCCATCGGTGTTAACTGATATTCAATTGCATCTTCATTTCTTAAAACCTTCTGACATTCAGCTACATATCGACTAAGACTAGTATCACCGGTTCCTAAAGGAACTACCGTCACTTCTACAATTGCCATTTTATTTACCTCCTGTGTTATAATAAATAATTAAACACTAAGTATAATTAATCAAAGACTACTAACTCTTTTAACTTCTCTATATCATAACTATAATCTAGAATCTCATTAAGATGTTCCAAATCCTTAATATCCTTCTTCATAAAGATACGCATAGCACGCTTCTTACCAATTCCCGGCAGTGCTTCTAATTCTGCTACTCCTGCTTGATTAATATTAAACGGCCACGGCAAGCCAGTTATTGAACGATATCCATGATCAATAACCTTCACATCCAAAATTTCACCTATCTCCCGCTGACCAGGAACTCCTACTAAGATAGGATAAGTTCCTAACTGTCTACCAAAAGATAGCTTTCCTTTAACTTCTTCAATAATTACCTCTTTTAATATAGTTTCCACTGGAAATAATCGTTTTAACATCGGTTTATTAATCTCTTCATTAACTTTCTCTTTATATTCTTTAAAATCATGCTTACTATATCCATGAACTGCTTCATAATCTTTTAAAGGGTTTACCTGGCGAATATTAATTCTTCGTACTAAAAGATCTGAATCTAAGATTTTTTTTAAAAAATTAAAGTTCAATTCCATAGTCTTCTTACTCTCACCCTGTAACCCATGTAAGAGATTAATTCCTGGTAACAGTTTAGGTACTCCGTCTTCTCGATAACCACTCGCTTCATTCATCATTTTTATTGCTTGCATAGTCTTCTTTTTATTAGTACCGATATTATTAGCTTTTAATACCTTAGGGTCAGCTGATTCTAACCCAAAAGCAGCCACATCCCCAGCAGTATTATATTTAGCAATCGTCTCCAAAATCTGAGCAGCTTCATCAGTAAAATCAGCAATCGTAGCTGGATTAACGTTGTCCATATGTAAGACTTTTAAATTAGGAGCTACCTCTCTAATTCCCGAATAAAGTTTTTCAATTGCTGTCGGATTAGGAACTAGCTTATCACCCACTTGCTTAGCCTGATAGAGTAATAAATCAGTCTGACAACCTAATCTAAAGTATTGATTACCTAACTTAGCTAAATTCTTTACTTCTTTAATGACCCCCTCGACACTCCGTTGATATATAACTTCCTTAAATCCTTCACTACAAAAAGAACAATGGCTCTCCCTAGGACAACCTCTAAATGTCTCTAATTCACAGACTAAATGAGGAAAATTGGGATGTTCATTGGTCACTTCTGCGCCTAATACTGCCCATCTATCTATTAATTCTGATGACTCTAATTTATTATGTAGATTAGTATTAGTTAATTCTTGATATATAGTTAAACCGGGAACCTCTTTTGCTAACTGGTCAATAAACTTCACTTCCAAACTGCAGTTGATTATTGGTCCACTCAAAATAACTTGAGCTTGGTCTAATCTTTTAGCAATCTCCTCTATTTCTTGTAAGGAAATAGGTTGTCCACCTAAATACCTACCTGGTACTGTCGTTCCTGCAATTATAATTACAAACTCCGAATTATGTAATTGACTAATTAATCGCTCCTCATTATCACGAAATTGATCAATTGTTAAATAATTAATGTCTTTATTTTTTAACCCAGCATCTTTTAATGCTCCATAAGTATATCTAATATGTGGAGCGATATATGGAGGCACTCCTAAACAAGATGGCTCATCTAAATATCCATCTAAGATACTTACTTTAACTTCTGACATCTCCGTATCTTCCTTTCAAAACAAATACTTTATTTTTTATTATACTTTATCTGTAATTATTTATCAAACTGCACGCATAGTTTTATTCACCTTTCAAATTTTCACCATAGAACAGACGATCATGCCGGGTTAATATACTACAATAAGACACTTCCCTAATTAGAGAAGTGCCTTTATATCTATTAGACTGTCATACCTCCATCGATCACATATTGAGCTCCAGTTGTGAACCTCTCCATCTAAATCAAAAATAAGATTTAGATGGAGCTTCTAACTACTTCATATAGATTAAATTTCAATCTATACTACTAGGTTAGTT
>NZ_FOTT01000018.1 GCF_900114655.1 Candidatus Frackibacter sp. WG13 | reverse complement strand
TACAGACAATGTTTAGTTTTCAAAGACCAACTTTTTTGTTAATCAAAATCATTAATATATAATGAAGATTTAATGATTTGACTTGTTAAAATGAATTTTAAATTTTGCTGTCACTTTTTCAGCGACATTTAAAATTTTATCACACTCATCAAAACTTGTCAAGATAATTTTAAAAATAATTTTGCTAGACAAGTTATAATCTGTCGCATTTCTTCAAGCGACAATTAACAGTGTAACAAAACTTTCGGAACTTGTCAAGAGAAACTTTAAAATGTTTTCTCTTGCTCACGCTAACAATTTATAATTAACAACAACCTTTGACAACTATCTTTAATCTTTTGATTTTAAAATTGTCAATAGTCAATCGTCAACTGTCAATTGCTCAAGCGACAAGAAATAGTGTAACAAATTCTTTGAAAAGTGTCAAGAGAAAAATTAAATACTTTTCTTTCCTTATCGCCACAGACTTTCTTCAAACGACGTTTAACAGTATAGCAAAACTATTAAAACATGTCAAGAAGAATTTTAATCAAAAGAATATCATTTTAGTTAAATTTATTTTAGTATATGTTAATCTATATTTAAAATTCTCTGAATTAAAAAAGAGTGACTATTTTAGTCACTCTTTAAAGTAGTTATAAGTACTTTTTAATTTCTTCCTCAATCTGCTCATCATATTCTTCTACTTCACTATTGTCTAACGATTTTTTCGATTTGGACTTAGATGATAAAACTCCTTTTTTAATGAACATCCATACTAAAAAACCGCTAATTAATATGATAATTCCAGGTATAACCCAAGCAATTAAATCAAAGCCTTTTTTGGGAGGAGAAGCTAATATAGTGTTCCCATACTTCTTGACATAGTTCTTTATAATTTCATCTTTAGTCATGCCTTGGTCTATCATCTTTTGGATATCACTACGCATTTGTGCTGCATCAGCACATTCGCAACTATATAAAGTCATGTTACACCCACAATAACACATTAACCCTTTCTCTACCTCGCTAACTGTTGTAGCTGTTGCAACAACATTAATAACAAAAAGAGAAACAATTAACACTAATAATATTAAACACTTTTGTCTTCTTGACAAATCATTCACCCCCTTCCTTTAGTCTAAAGAAGGTATTTTCTTTCATCATTAAAAATATTCTACCCCTCACCCCTAAAACCCTTCTTTAAGTTACATCTTTCACTTTGACCATTTTATGAACAAAAGACAATTATATTATATTAAACAATTATGATGAAATTATGAAATTTAAAGAATAGATTAATTATACTTGAAATTTAGTTATAAAATATGCTTATATATAAACAAAAAGTAAGCACTAGAGGAATACTCTTCCCCATAGTACTTACTTGAATTCTATATATTAACTATAATGTTATTTTAATTCCTTTTCTATTATTCCTCCACCAACTAAGATATCATCTTGATAGAATACTACTGCTTGACCAGGAGTAATTGCTCGTTCTTGCTCTACAAACTTAACTTTAATTTTACCATCAGTCAGTGGATAAATTGTGGCTGGTGATGGTGTGACATTATATCTAATTTTAGCTTCTACTTCCATAGGTTCCTTTAGCTGCGAAATAGAAACCCAATTAAGTTGATCAGCAACTAGTGTATCACCAAATACATCTTCATTATCACCAACAATAACCGCATTCCTTTCTGAATCTAAAGCTACTACATATAATGGCTTATGATAAGCAAGTCCCAACCCTTTTCTCTGTCCTATAGTATAGAAAGGAAGTCCTTCATGCTCTCCTAATTTGTTCCCTTCTAAATCAAGGATAGGCCCTGGGCTAGCTATTTCTGAATGCTTTTCTTTAATATACCCTTGATAATCATCATCTGGAATGAAACAAATCTCTTGACTATCAGGCTTATCATATACATCTAAGTTGAATTCTTTAGCCATCTCTCTGGTTTTAGTCTTCTTAAAATCTCCTAAGGGCATTAAAGTATGTGCTAATTGGTTTTGAGTCATTCCATATAAAGCATAAGTTTGATCTTTATGTTCATCTTGTGCTTTTTTAATCAAATGCCTTCCCTCAGGATTATGTTCTATTCGAGCATAATGACCCGTTGCCATATAATCTGCATCTAATTCTAAAGCTTTTTTTAAAAAAACTTCTGATTTAATCTCTTGGTTACACATAATACAAGGATTAGGTGTTCTAGCTTTAGCATATTCATCAACAAAGTAGTCAATTACCTTATTAGCAAATACATCTTCAAAATTAACTACATAAAATGGAATATCTAATTTATATGCTACTCTTCTAGCATCCTCTACAGCCGATAACGAACAACAACCTCCATCATCTGGAGATGGTTGATCTGAAGGCCATATCTGCATCGTAATTCCTATTACATCATATCCTCTATCTTTTAACAAAGCAGCAGTTAAAGAACTATCTACACCACCACTCATTGCCACTACTACTCTCTTTTGTGTTGCCATCTTTAAATCACCTTTTCTATTTCAACACTATCTATAAATTTTAACCTGGCATGTCCTCACAATCATCACAAACATTATTTTCTTCTATTCCTAAGTAATTATCAATTGCTTTTTGTAATGCATCAGCAGCTAAGTTAGAACAGTGCATCTTTTCTGGTGGTAAACCATCTAGAGCTTCTGCTACTCTTTTATTAGTTAATTCTCTTGCTTCTTCAATCGATTTTCCTTTAACAATTTCTGTCGTAATACTACTAGTAGCTACCGCTGCACCACATCCAAAGGTCTTAAATTTTATATCTTTAATCTCTTCATTTTCATTTACTTTAATATAAATTTTCATTATATCTCCACAAGTAGGATTACCTACTTCCCCTATACCATCAGCTGCTTCAATCTCTCCTACATTGCGCGGATTTTGAAAATGATCCATAACCTTATCAGAATACATATCTATCAACTCCTCTTTAGTCTTTCACACAATTAATTTATTATTCTTATTACTTCTGATTATAGATTGGAGACATAGCTCTTAACTTATCAACTATTGCTGGTAACTTCTCCAAGACATAATCAACGTCTTCTTCTGTATTATACTTACCTAAACTTAGGCGCAATGACCCATGTGCCACTTCGTGAGATAATCCCATAGCTAATAATACATGGGATGGGTCTAATGAGCCTGAAGTGCAAGCTGAACCACTTGAAGCGGCTATATCTTCTAAATCTAAATTAAGTAATAATGATTCTCCCTCAATGTAACGAATACTAAAGTTAACATTATTCGGTAAACGCTTAGTTGGATGTCCATTCAAAATTACTTCATCAATCTCTGCTTTAATCCCGTTAATTAACTTATCCCGCAACTTAATCATCTTTTCTCTCTTTTCATCTAACTCTTCTAATGCTATCTCGGCTGCTTTACCTAAACCGACAATAGCCGGTACATTTTCAGTACTAGCTCTCCTACCCCTTTCTTGCGCACCCCCATGCATAAAGGAAGTAAGTTGAGTGCCCTTTCTGATATAAAGTGCTCCTATGCCTTTTGGCCCATTAAATTTATGGCCTGACAAAGCAAGTAAGTCCGCATTCAGTTCATTGACATCCACAGGAATTGAGCCCACTGCCTGAACAGCATCAGTATGAAAATAAATATCATTTTTCTGAGCAATTTGTCCTATTTCTGCAATCGGTTGAATACTTCCTACTTCATTATTTGCTAACATAATACTAATTAATATCGTATCATCAGTAATTGCTTCTGCTACATCAATTGGGTTAACTAAACCATTTTCATCAACTGGTAGATATGTTACTTCAAAATCATGATACTCCTCTAAATATTCACAAGTATGTAGTACAGCATGGTGTTCTACAGCTGAGGTAATAATGTGGTTCCCTTGTTCTTTGTTCTTCATTGCTACTCCTTTAATAGCTAAATTATCAGCTTCTGTACCTCCACTAGTAAACACAATCTCTGCTGCATCATCAGCTCCAATTAATTGAGCAACCTTTTCTCTAGCATCCTCAACAGTATTCTTAGCTTCTCTACCGAATGAATAGATACTAGAAGGATTTCCGAAATTTTCATTGAAATATGGTTCCATTGCCTCTACAACTTCAGATGCAGTAGGAGTTGTAGCAGCATTATCTAAATAGACCCGCTTCATCTTTGCAATTCCCCCTTGATTAGTTTTAAATATGGTATAAATAACCGTGATGTCCATCCTTCTGTTTAGCATTAATAGCTTCTTGACGCAAATCTTCTAAACTAATTGAATCTAGAACTTCATTAATACTCTCTTGCAGTTGTTTCCAGATCAAACGAGTTATGCACTCTTCTATATTTTCACAATCCTTTTCTACATCTTCAGCTACACAATCAGATGGTGCAATAGGCCCTTCTAATGCTCTAATAATATCCCCAATAGTAATCTCTGGTGGTTCCTTAGCTAACAAGTATCCACCATGAGCACCACGGACACTATTCACTAAACCTGATTTACGAAGCACAGCTATTAACTGTTCTAAGTAATGTTCAGAAATATTCTGTCTTTCAGCTATACTACGCAATGGAGTAGTTCCTTCGCCATAATGTAGAGCCAAATCAAACATCGCTCGCACCCCATAACGCCCTTTAGTAGATAGCTTCATTTAATTCCTCCTTTTAATCCCGACTATTTTTGTTGGTTTTCTAGCATAATATTAACATAAGAATTATAGTTTGTCAATAACTTAAAATAAAATTATAAAAAAGTTAATGCTTTATTTGCAATAAAGCATTAACTTCTAATTTAGTTAAACTACATCTATATTATTTACTATTTTCAAAAAATTTATTTTCATTATAAATTAGCCCGGATAGCTGACTTTCTAGAGAGATTCTCCATTAAGTCTAATGAAAAACCAACTACTGGTCCAATTCCTATCGCAATACAGACAGTTCCGATTCCAACTGGACCTCCTAAAAAGTAGCCTAGAATCAAAATTGCTAATTCCATTCCACTTCTTACCCATTGAATGTTTATATCTAATTTTCTATCTAAAGCCATCATCAAACTATCTCGTGGTCCAGTTCCACAATGGGATGATATATAAATCCCGGCACCTAAACCAAAAAGAATCGTTCCTGCTATTAAATAAATATACCGATAACCTAAAATTGTTGGTTCAGGAATAACTGTCATTACAAAATCAATCATAAAACCAACTAAAAGCATATTAATTACAGTACCTATATTGGGTTTGATCTGTCCTAGTATATAACTAAGAGTAATGACTATTAAACCAGTTAACTGACTCGCCCTACCTACCGTCAATACATCAAAATATTTTGTTAAACCAATATGAAATACATCCCACGGAGATACTCCTAAATCTGCTTTAATAGTTAATACAATCCCAATACTAACTATAAATAAGCCAATTACAAATATAGACCACTTCTTTATCTTTTGCATTATCTAAACTCCTCTCCTATAGTACGAAATCTAGCTTGACCTCTAGTAGCTTCTACCATTCTATCTTTAAATGCCTCTAAATAGCTTGGTTTCATTGCCGCTATAATCTCTACTCCATCGTTAGTATAATTAGTATCTTTAACTTTGCCTTGCTTTCCTGATAAGTCATTAATCACCTGTCCCATAGCATCATATGATACAGAAATACCGATAGTTAAATAACGTTCTTTTTCTATTATTCCCGCTTCTCTAATTACCTCGCGTCCGCTTTGCCCATAGGCACGAATCAAACCTCCAATCCCATGTTTAACTCCGCCAAAGTAACGAGTGACTACAATTACTATATTAATCACTTCTTCTCCCTCAATTGCCTTCAAAACCGGAGGGCCCGATGATCCCGCCGGTTCTCCATCGTCATTTGCTCTTTTAATTGCTTGATCTCCTAAACCAATCTTAAATGCATAAACATTATGAGTAGCATCAGCAAATTCCTCTGAAACTTTATTTATAAAATCTTCAGCTTCTTTTACGCTTTTAACATTAGCTGCTGAAGTTATAAATTTGCATTTTTTGATAGTCCGTTGTATTCTGTAATCCTTAGCTATTGTTTTATAATTATCGCTCATGTTGATTCACCTCAATCATAGGATAATGCCTGTAAATTATTGAAGTTTAGTTACATACTGTCGTTACCTAATCTTTTTTCTTATTCCCTACCTTTAGCCAAAATTGCTTAATCTCTTCTTCGTAGCCCTGGTCTCCAGGATGATAAAATTCTTCTTTAACTAATTCATCTGGTAAGTACTGCTGTTCTACATAATTATCCTGATAATGATAAGGATACTTATATCCTTTACCATGACCTAATTTCTTAGCACCTTTATAATGAGCATCACGAAGGTGGTCAGGTATTCCTGAGGAATTCTGATTGCGAACAGTACTTATCGCTTTATCTATTCCTCTGATAATAGCATTACTCTTCGGAGCAGTCGCAATGTAGACTGCTGCCTCGGCTAAGGGAATACGAGCTTCTGGTAGCCCCACATACTCTACAGCGTCAGCGGCAGCATTAGCAATTACTAATGCTTGCGGGTCTGCTATACCTACATCTTCAGCAGCGTGTACAATCATTCGCCGAGCAATAAATCTAGGGTCTTCACCGGCTTCTAACATTTTGGCTAACCAATATAATGTAGCATCAGGATCTGAACCACGCATGCTTTTGATAAAAGCTGAGACTGTATCATAATGATTATCTCCTGCTTGGTCATAATCTAAAGATCGTTGCTGAATAGATTCTTCTGCTACTTCTATTGTAATATCTTTAACTCCATCTTTCTTAGTTGGTGTAGTTAAGACTGCTAATTCTAAGGCATTTAGAGCCGATCTGGCATCCCCTCCGGCTACATCTATAATATGTTCTAATGCTTCTTCTTTTAAATGAACTTTATATTCACCTAGACCTCTAGTTTCATCTTTTAGTGCATTTAATAAAATTTGCTTCAAGTCTTCTCTTTTAAGTAGTTCTAATTGAAATATCCTTGACCTAGAAACTAAAGGTGAATTAACTTCAAAATAAGGATTCTCAGTAGTAGCTCCAATTAAGATAATCGTCCCTTTTTCAACTGCTGGCAAAAGAGCATCTTGTTGTGATTTATTGAATCGGTGAATCTCATCGATAAAGAGGATCGTCTGTTGCTGATACATACCTTTCCTCTCTCTAGCTTGTTTAATTACTCGTCTAATATCTTTAACCCCGGAAGTAACAGCATTCAGTTTTTCAAATTCAGAACTAGTAGTATTAGCAATAATCATAGCTAAGGTAGTTTTTCCTGTGCCCGGTGGACCATAGAAGATTAAAGACTGCAAACGATCAGCTTGAATAGCCCTCCGTAATAACTTGCCTTCACCCACAATCTTACTTTGACCAATAAATTCATCTAAACTTCGTGGTCGCATCCTATCGGCCAAAGGAGATGTAGCTGCTATTTCATCTTGTGCACTATGAGTAAATAGATCCATTATAGTCACCCTATAACTCTTTCTTCTGTTAAGACTTTATCAACTGGTAAGTCATATTCACCAGTAATAACTTCATCTACAATTTGGATTTCAAAAGCTAATGCCGCTCTCATTACATTATCATCTAGCTTAGCTGAAAATCGATCATAGTAGCCTCCACCGTAGCCTAAACGGTTACATTCTTCATCAAAGGCAACCCCAGGAACTACAACAAAGTCAAGTTTCTTGTATTTTACTGGTCTAATATACTCTTTTTTCGGTTCTAAAATGTCATATGTACCTAATTCTAATTCTTGGTCATAGTCTTTTAGTTCAGATAATAATAATGACCTATCTTCTACTTGGCTAATGGGTACAAGTACTCTCTTACCCAACTTTAATGCTTCTTTAATCATAAACTCAGTCTTCACTTCATTTCTAAAATCTATGTAAAACATAATTACTTCTGCTTCCTGAAACTCTTTTAATTCAAATAGCTTCTTTTTGATCTCCATACTTTTACCCAATAACTCTCTATCAGTTAATCTTTGTCGATAATTTAATACCTTCTCTCTCTGTTCTGCTTTTGCTTCTTGTACCTTCTTATCAGACATCATACCACTCCTTGTTGGCTTAATTTGGAAGTCAATCTACATTTATCATATCAAATTTTAAAAGTAGTTGTCAATAAAAAAACTGGTTCTCATTTTAGAACCAGTTTTAAAAATAGAATGTCCCACCATGCCGTATGGACTTATGATTTTGCTCCCTGTCTACAAAGTGGGTGCCCTCCCACCTGATTTGTATGTCCACTCTATGGAGGCATATACGCCACAGATGGAGTCCAGGCTCCCTGTGTGTTGGTGTTGGGCAAAATATAATATCCCCACGTACACGGCAGAACAAGATTGGTTTTTGCTGTTTTTTAACTTAATTAAATAATATCATAACCCAACCTAAATTGCAAACACCAAAAAATGTAATTTCATTATATCGTATAGCATATATTCCTGCCCCCTCACATATTATGTATTGAAAGACTAATAAATGAGAGGTGACTACTATGGTTTTAGAATCGCTATCTACAGTTCTTTTACTTGCTATCTTAGTAGAAATGGTTACTAATACATTCAAATCAATCTTTTCTATTAAAGGTAGTCGTAGCAAAATGATTGCCGTAATGATTGGTATAACAGTCTGTATTAGTACTCAAATTGGCATCTTGCATAAATTAGATGTCGATATCTATTATGATGTTATCGATTATATTATCACTGGGATTATTATTTCTCGTGGTTCTCATGCTATTCATGATATCTCATCTGGATTAAAGAATCATCTTCAAAAGAAATAAATTATTCAAGTTCGATTTCATCCTCTTCTTCAATCTCTAAGTGTAGCTCTTCTAACTGTCTCTCTTCTACATTAGAAGGGGCTTCAGTTAGTAGACAAGTTGCATTCTGCGTTTTAGGAAAAGCAATTACATCACGAATAGATTCTAATCCTCCTAATAACATCACTAATCTGTCTAATCCAAAAGCAATTCCGCCATGCGGTGGAGTACCATATTCAAAAGCTTCTAATAAGAACCCAAACTTTTCATCAATCTCTTCTTCATCTAAGTCAAGAATTTTAAATATCTTCTCTTGTAAATCGCGATTATGAATTCTCACACTACCTCCGCCAATTTCTACTCCATTTAAGACTAAGTCATAAGCTTTAGCCCTAACTTCCGTAGGCTGATCATCTAATAGATCGATATCCTCATCTTGTGGCGCTGTAAATGGATGATGTAAAGATATTAATCTGCCTTCATCTTCATCCTCTTCTAATAATGGGAAGTCAGTAATCCAGACAAAGTTAAACTCATCTTTATCAATCAAATCTAATTTTCGTGCTAATCTCTGTCTTAAGTTACCTAAAGCAGCTGCTACAACTTTTGGCTTGTCAGCTACAAATAATAATAAGTCTCCTTCTTCTGCTCCCATCTTATCTAAGATCTTTTCTAATTCCCCTTCACTTAAGAATTTAGTAATTGGAGAATTAATGCCATCTTCTTTAAGTGCAATCCAAGCCAGTCCTTTAGCTCCATAGATACCTACATAGTCAGTTAAATCATCTAGGTCTTTACGAGAAAAGTCTGCACAACCTTTAGCATTAATTCCTTTTACTTGACCACCATTAGCAACGGTTCCGCTAAAGACTTTAAATTCTGCATCTGCTACTATACCAGAAATATCGATCAATTCCAAGTCAAATCGCAAGTCTGGTCGATCACTACCATACTTCTCTATGGCTTCTTGATAACTCATCCTTGGAAATTCATCAACAACTTCAACATCAGCAAGAGCAAAGATTTCCTGCATCATACCTTCCATTAATGACATAATATCTTTTTGACTTATAAAGGACATCTCTAAATCTATCTGAGTAAATTCTGGCTGTCTATCGGCCCGTAAATCTTCATCTCTAAAACATCTTACAATCTGATAGTACCTTTCCATACCAGAAACCATTAATAACTGTTTAAACAATTGAGGTGACTGTGGTAACGCATAAAACTTACCAGGATTAACTCGGCTAGCTACTAAATAATCTCTAGCCCCCTCAGGAGTACTCTTAGTCAGCATTGGTGTTTCAATCTCTAAGAAATCATGTTTATCTAAGTAATTTCGAACTAACTTCTTTACTTTATGTCTTAAGATTAAATTCTGCTGCATAGTTGGCCGTCGCAGGTCTAAATATCTATATCTTAACCTTAAATCTTCTCCTACTTCTGACTCTTCAGCAATCTGTAGTGGTGGCGTTTCAGCAGCATCTAAAATCTCTAATTTTTTAACATGAACTTCTACCTTTCCCGTTGCCAAATCAGGATTAACTGTTCCTTCTGGTCTTGCTACTACTTCACCCACAACAGCAATTACATACTCTTTTCGTAATTCTTCGGCTTTTTCAAATGCAGCCTCAGAATCTTCTGGATTAAATACCACCTGTACCATGCCAAAACGATCTCTTAGATCTGCAAAGATTAACCCTCCATGATCACGACGACGTTGTACCCAGCCCATTAAGGTCACTTCTTCTCCTACTTGGTCTTCACCTAATGCTCCACAATAATAATTTCTCTTTAACTCTTTCATAGTTGCCATTCGTCAAATTACCTCCTAACCTATTCTACCTTTTCTTTCATTACTGTAATTAAGTTGTCTAATTCAATCTCTTCTTGCTCTCCAGTCTTCATCTCTCTTATAGTAGCTACGCCTTTTTCTAATTCGTTGCCACCTAAAATGATACTATATTGTGCATTATTTCGGTCAGCACACTTCATCTGCCCTTTTACACTTCTATCTAAATGATCCATCTCTACTCTCAAACCAGCTTTTCTTAATTGATATAGATATTTAAATGCTGCTTCTTGAGCTGGTTGTCCGATAGTCGTTATAAATAGATCTAAATCTGTTGTTAATGGCAAATCAACTTCTTGTTCTTCTAAAGCAAGGATAATTCGCTCCATTCCCATTGCAAAACCAATACCAGGAATTTCACGACCACCTACTTCTTCTGCTAAACCATCATAACGCCCTCCACCAAAGATAGTGTCTTGAGCTCCTAAGCCTGTATAAATAATCTCAAATGCTGTTTTCGTATAGTAATCCAAACCTCTAACTAACCTCGGATCTAAAATATAGTCTATTTCTAACTCTTCTAAGTACTTTTCAACCATATCAAAGTGATCTGCACATTCATCACACAATGAATCATAGATTTCTGGTGCATCATCAGTATATTCTTTACAATTTTCATTCTTGCAATCAAGAATTCTTAATGGGTTACGTTCATATCTAGATTGACAATCAGAACATAAATCATCTAAATTAGGGGCAAAGTAATCCATTAATGCTTCGCGATATTCATCTCTACAATCGGGACAACCAACACTATTTAAGTGCACCTCTAAATCAGATAGACCTAATTCAGTTAAGATCTGCAGACCTAAAGCTATAACCTCAGCATCAATAGCCGGATTATCTGCACCCAACACCTCAACACCTAGCTGATGAAATTGACGATAACGCCCTGATTGGGGTCTTTCATACCTAAACATCGGCCCAAAGTAGTAATACTTAGTCGGTTGAGCCTGTCCATAAACCTTATGTTCTAAAAATGATCTTACTACAGAAGCTGTACCTTCCGGTCGAAGAGTAATACTCCGTCCCCCTTTATCATCAAAGGTATACATCTCTTTTTCTACAATATCTGTAGTTTCGCCAATTCCTCTTTGAAATAGATTGGTATCTTCAAAGATTGGCGTTCGAATTTCTTGATAATTATATCTTTTAAAGATATCCTGAGCAGTCTCCTCAACATATTGCCATTTTAGACTCTCCTCAGGTAGAATATCATTCGTTCCTCTTGGTCCTGTAATTCCCATCTTTAAACCTCCTAATATTAAAACTAATCCACAATTTTACTAAGAATAAGCTTATCTTATTCTACAATTAAATTTCAAGCATAATCAATTGATAGCACAACTTCAAAGATAACTTTTAGGCATTATCAATTGATTATGCATGTTTAATTACTACTTAATTATCTTTTTGTTGACTATTATTCTCTGCCTTCTTCTTACCACCTGTTTTAGTCTTAGCTTCTTTTTGAATAGCTTTTTGTCTTTCTTTAGCTGCTTTCTTTTGAATAGCTTCAATCTTACTTAGTTCTGCTTGAGATTTTTCTTTATAACCCATCTTTTGATAAATTGATAATAATCTATAATGCATCAAAAGATCATCACCGGCTAATTTAGAAGCTTTATCAAATTGCTTAACTGCTTTCTTCTTAGCACCAGTTTGATAATAGAAGTTACCAAGTGCAAACCTCAATTCAGCGTTTTCTGGTGCCTTATCCAAAGCCTTTTGATAGGTCTCTAAAGCTAAGTCGTTATTACCCTGTTTCTGATATACATCAGCTAAATTCATATATAAATAAATTCTTCCACCACTCTGTTTTAAAGCTTCCTTATAATTCTTAATCGCTTTATCAAACTTTTTGTTCTGTGCTGCTTTAAAACCTCTTAGCTCTGGAGAATTAATCTTAATCTCTGCCTTTGCTTTATAGTCTTCTATTAATTTTGTTAATGCTTGGTTTGTCTTCTGTTGCATTAATTGCTTCTTAATTTCGGACTTCTGTTTAGCAAAGTTATCATCTAACTCTTCTTTGTTTGTCTGCTTCTTGTATGCTGTCTTTATTTCTTGGTCAGTTACTTTAATACCTGACTTTAATTCAGTTGCTAACTTCTGTAACATCTTCTGTTGTTTAATTCTTTCTTTTAAATCTGCCTTAACATCAGCTAGTGTTAACCCTCTAGATTCTAGTATTTTTTCAAAATCAGCTTTAGAATTAGCATAATTATTAATTAATTTATCAATCTGAGTCTGAACCTCTTCATTAGATACTTCTACATTAAAGTCTTTTTCCTTTGCTTTTTGTAATAGTAATTCTTGATTAATCATCTCATCTAAGACCTTACTTTTTAACGCTAAGAGCTGAGTGCTCCCAATCTGTCCTAAATATTGTTGACTCATACCTTGTAATACTTGCAAATACTCCTGATAAGAGATGCCTTTCCCATTGACTACTGCGATATTTCTTTCCGTTACCTGATTATACGATGCCGGTTGGCGTTGAGTTTTAGAATTAGTAAATAGACCGCTAACTCCTACCAATAGACCACCAGCTGCAAAAGCAATAACTACTATATAGATCAGTATCTTTGAGTTATCCCGTAAACTATCAAAAATCATCACTTTATCCTCCCTCTAATAATAGAATAAAACTATTAAGTCAACTTTACTTTCACATTGTAACTTATCTGAATAAAGATGTCAACCTTTGTAATTTGCTAGTGGTCCTCTCTTCTACTTCTCTAATATAATCTTGAGGCTGTTTAGGATTATTTAATCTAGCTATCGTCCAATCTTCTGGATTGACTAACTTAGTTATTGCCCCTCCTCCTAAGCCAATTACTGTTTCACGTTCTTCCATCATTATTATATTATATATCGACTCTAAACCTGGTTTCGCATAACCTATATTTTCAAGATTGCCTAACATATACTTCTGCCGATACATGTAATAAGGCTCCACCCCTAAGTTTATTGCTAGCTGCTTTGAAAGTGCTAACATTCTTCTTACTTCTTCGCTTTGCGGAAAATCTAATTTATTAGAGTTTTGCTTCCACCTTGATGCTCTCTTCATCGCCATTGTATGTACTGTTAAATTATCTGGATTTAATTCTTCTATATCTTGAACCGTTTTAGTAAAAGATTCTTCATCTTCTCCTGGTAATCCAATAATCAAATCCATATTAATATTATTAAATCCAACCTGGCGTGCTAATTTAAAAGCATCTTTAACTTCCCTAATAGTATGGTCTCTTCCTATGGCTTTTAAAGTACCTTGATTCATAGTCTGAGGATTAATACTAATTCGATTAACATTGTATTCTTTCAATAGTTCTAATTTCTTCTTAGTAATTGTGTCTGGTCTTCCGGCTTCTACATTAAATTCTCTTACTTCTAAATGGTAGAAACTTTCTTTAATTATTGCTAGTAGTTCTTTTAATTGTTCTTCATTTAAGGTAGTAGGTGTACCACCACCTAAATAAATAGTATCCACAGTAATTCCATTCTTAGCTAGCCAACTACCTACTTCTCGAATTTCATAATGAAGGCTCTTCAAAAAAGGAGAAATATACTTTGCAGCATCCTTCAGACCATAAGCTGGAAATGAACAGTAACCACATCTCGATGGACAAAAAGGTATTCCTATATAAATACTTACTCTATCCTTAACTTCTTCTTTTGTTGGGAGATATATTCTCTCTTTTTTAACTACCCGTAATAATAGGTCAGCCTTTTCATTACTAACTCCATATGTTGACTGCAAATTATTCTTGATTTCGTTATAATTAAAGCCTTTATCCATTAAAAAATGTCCAATCTTAGTTGGACGAACCCCAATTAAAATCCCCCAGGGACTAGGTGTAAGGTCTAAAAACTTAACTAGTAGCTGATAAATATGAAATTTAACTTTACTCCTACACCTTCGCTCGATATCTCCATCTGTATATCTAGCATCTCTAATCTCTGTATCTATATCTTTTTTCATTAATTCCGTATCTGAACTAACTAATTTAGTCTTTAATTTAATCTTATCAGTATCTACTTTTAAATTGCTTGTAATCACTACTTCAGCTGAATCATCATTAACCACTTCTATATCCGGTATTAAGATATTTAGCATTCTTTTAACTGATGAGTAATAATCTTCTCTGGTCAATTCAAGCTTTATTTGCAACCCCTCTTTTTTAACTTTCATTAACTTATCCCTCACTAAAGAAATGGATTAACTGCTTTAATTTCACCTAACTTGCCACTTGGACCGTGACCGGGATATACTTCTAAATCATCATCTAAGGACATAAGTTTTTCTTCTATCGAAGCCATCAAATCTTCTCGCGAACCATTTGGTAGATCAGTCCTACCAACACCCATCGAAAATAAAGTATCGCCGCTAAATAGCTTCCCATTTCCTAATAATACAATTCCGCCCGGAGTATGTCCAGGAGTATGGATTACTTCTAAATCCCATTCTCCACATTTAACTCTATCACCTTCAACTAATAGCCTATCGGCTGCTGGCCCTTCTATAGCATCACTTTTATGGAAAAAACTTAAATTATAGCGTGGATTAGTTAGATACTCAGCATCAGCTTCATGAATCAATAACTCTGCATCACTATTCTCTGCCAAATACCGATTAGCACTTATATGGTCATGATGCCCATGGGTATCAAGTATGTACTTTAGGTCTAGATTTAATTCATCTAATAAATTCATAATCTCCTCTCCATCATCACCAGGATCAATTACAATGGCTTCTCCAACTTCTTCGTCACCTAAGATATAACAGTTCGTGTCTAATGAGCTAACTTTTAATTCTCTTAAGATCATGCTATCCCCACCTTCTTCATCTTTGCTTTTATTTAAATTCTTTATTGCTATTAAAACTCCTTATTACTGTCTAACATAATCGTTACTGGTCCATCATTAATTAGATTAACCTCCATCATCGCTCCAAATTCACCGGTTTCAACTTTTAAAGGATATTCTTTAACAGCCTTCACATAACGCTGGTATAAATCCTTAGCCTCTTTAGGTGGTGCTGCTGAGGTGAAGTTTGGTCTTTTGCCTTCGTGACAATCACCGTATAGAGTAAATTGCGGCACAATTAGAATGTCTAAATCTAAGTCTCTAGCCGCTAAATCCATCTTTCCTTCTTCATTAGCAAAAATTCTAAGATGAACTGTCTTATCAGCTAAATAATTTATATCAGTTTCATTATCACCTTCACCTACGCCTAATAAGACAAGTAGCCCTTTATTAATCTCACCTATAACTTCTCCATCTACTCTTACCGAAGCTTCCTTAACACGCTGAATTATTACTCTCATAACAGACTCCTTTCGTTCATTCTAAATTATACTTTACTCTAATTAGGTGTAGCTCTCTGAACATCCAATACTCCTTGGATTCTTTCTAATTTATTCATAATATCGGTCATATGCTCTAAACTACTAATCTGTAAGACGATCCGAATATAAGCTAATCCATCATCAGTCGTCTGGGCATTGATAGCTGTAATATTTAGTTGAGCATCAGAGATGACTGTTGTTAAATCGTTTAGTAGAGAATGTTGATTCAATGCTTCAATCTCTAGAGCTACTTCATAAGATGCTTCTTGTTTGACATTCCATTCTACATCAATTCTACGATCAGCATCCTTTTCTAATAAGTTATTAATATTGACACAATCATGGCGATGGACTGAAACCCCTCGTCCTCTAGTGATATAACCGATAATTCTATCTCCGGGTACTGGATTACAACACTTAGCAATTCGCACTAATAGACCTTCCATTCCTTTAACTCTAACACCTTTATCAGCACTACTCTTTCTTCGGGATTTAGTCTTCTCTTTTAATTTCTTTAATATTTTTTCTGGCGACTTATCCTTCTGTTTTTCTTCTTCTGGTCGTAATTTCTTAATCACCTGAGAAGTAGTAATCTTATTATATCCTATAGCCGCATACAAATCCTGAGCACTAGAGCGACCTAACTTACGTGCTATTTCTTCTAACTTAGCTTCTTTTTCTCCTTCTTTTAAATTAATATTATACTTCCGTATCTTACGCTCTAAACTATCCTTTCCTTTATCTATAGCTTCTTCTTGTCTCTGCTTCTTAAACCAACGCTTTATCTTGCTTTTAGCTTTAGATGTCTTAACGAAATTTAGCCAATCACGGCTAGGACCATTACTATTCTTAGAGGTTAAGACTTCAATTATATCACCATTCTCTAACTTATACTCTAATGGTACTATCTTGCCGTTAACTTTAGCTCCTACACACGTATGTCCAACATCAGTATGAATATTATAAGCAAAGTCTACCGGTGTTGCATCACGAGGTAGTGATACTACATCGCCTTTAGGTGTAAAAACAAAGACTTCATCTTCAAAGAGATCAATTTTAAGCGTCTCCATAAATTCAGTAGCATCTTGTAAATCCTTCTGCCATTCTAATAACTGCCTTAACCATGAAATCTTCTTTTCAAACTCTTCATTATTCTGATTTCCCTCTTTATAACGCCAGTGAGCAGCAATACCGTATTCAGCAGTTCTATGCATCTCCCAAGTTCTAATTTGAATCTCTAACGGCTCTCCCTTAGGGCCAATTACTGTGGTATGGAGTGACTGATACATATTAGACTTTGGCATAGCTACATAATCTTTAATTCGCCCTGGCATTGGACTCCATATTTCGTGAATAATTCCTAAGACTTGATAGCATTCTTTAATTGTATTAACAATTACCCTTAATGCAATTAAATCATAAATCTCAGTGAAGTCTTTATCCTGTCGCACCATCTTTTGATAGATGCTATATAAGTGTTTAGGACGCCCATAAATATGAGCATTAACTCCTGAACGCTCTAATCTCTCTTCTATTTTATCAATACAGCTATCTATATATTCTTCTCTTTCGTCTCGATTCTTTGCTACTGAATTAGTCAGTTCATGATATTTATTAGGTTCTAAATGTTTAAAACTTAAATCTTCTAATTCCCATTTCAGTCTGGAAATACCTAATCTATGAGCTAAAGGAGCATAAATTTCTATTGTTTCGGTAGCTTTCCGCTTTTGTTTCTCCTTAGGTAAATATTCTAAGGTACGCATATTATGTAAACGATCAGATAATTTAATTAAGATTACTCGAATATCCTTAGCCATAGCTAAGAACATCTTCCTTAGGCTCTCTGCTTGTTGCTCTTCTCGAGATTTAAAAGCAATTTTACTTAGCTTAGTAACCCCGTTAACTAGCAGAGTAATCTCTTCACCAAATTCATTTCTTAATTGAGCGAAAGACACCTCAGTATCCTCAACTACATCATGTAATAAAGCTCCAGCAATTGAAATAACATCTAACTCTAATTCGGCCATAATTAATGCTACCCCTAAAGGATGTTTAACAAAAGGCTCTCCAGAAACACGATACTGACCCTTATGGGCTTCTTTAGCAAATTCGTAAGCTTGATGAACTAATTCTAAG
This sequence comes from Candidatus Frackibacter sp. WG13, assembly GCF_900114655.1. GTDB lineage: Bacteria > Bacillota > Halanaerobiia > Halobacteroidales > Acetohalobiaceae > Frackibacter. The sequence goes on along the minus strand of NZ_FOTT01000018.1, from coordinate 41,739 downwards.
TTAGGATCACTTGTATAAGATTTTATCTTGTCTGTTAATTCCTTAATAGCCATTATTTTTGCCCCTTTACTCCAATTAGCATTAATTTCTTAGTTAAGATCAAACTTATTCTCTAATTATAGTATATAAATCATAATCCTGCAATTTTTCTCTTCCCTTTAAGAAAGATAATTCTAATAAAAAACCTAATCCTACTACTTCACCACCGATTTCTTCAATTAACTCAGCAGTTGCCTTTACAGTACCTCCTGTAGCTAACAGATCATCTATAATCAACACCTTCTGCCCTTCTTCAACGGCATCCCTATGAATCTCAAGCACATTACTTCCATACTCTAAATCATATTCAGCTCTAGCTACTTCTGCCGGTAACTTGCCCTCTTTTCTTGCTGGCACAAAGCTCTTGTCTAATTCTAAAGCTAAAGGCGCCCCTACCAAGAATCCTCTTGCCTCAATACCGACAATTACATCTATTTCCATATCTTTATACTGTTCTACAAATTGTTGAATTGCATATTGATAAGCCTCAGGGTCCTTTAATAAGGTAGTAATATCCTTAAATTCAATTCCTTCCTCTGGAAAGTCCTTAATCACTCTTATCTTTTCATTTAAATCCACTTTTAATCTTCCTCCTTAATTTTTACTAATTTTGTTGGATAAATAGGTTTATTAATTAATGATAATAACTTTTCAGCCGATTCATTGAGGGCCATCTTTTTAAATTTCTTGAAAGCATCTTTATCTTCCTGCCCTTCTTGATATCTTAATGAATCATTTAAATCTAATTTATCAGCAGGAGCTTGTTCTAATTGAATTATTCTCTTTCCTACCTCCTGAATCCTAGTTAATAGGTTTAGTTCTTCTAAAATCCCTAAACCGGCAGAAATAGTATTATCTCTAACTTTATGTTTAACTAATTTACTTACCTCATCAGCTAATTGCTGATTAGTTAGTCTAACCTCTTGATCATCATCTTCTACCATCTTTAATACTCGATAAAGTTCAGCTAATATATCTCGTTCAGGTGCCATACTATCTAAGATAAATTCATTAATTCTTACATCTCTATCTTCAAACAAAAGATGAACTTTAGCTTCTTCACCATCTCTACCAACTCGACCACTCTGTTGATTAAATTCAGTAAGGTTGAAATTAAGATGATATAAGATAACATTACGAATATCAGGAATATTTATTCCTTCACCAAAAGCACTAGTCGAAACTATTATCTTTAATTCTCCATTTCTAAACATATTTTCTACTGTATTACGCTCTTTATTGGTTAAACCAGCATTATAAAAGGCTATTTTGTCAGCTAATGCCGGTATTTCTTCTCTTAATTTACTAGCAATTTCCACACTCTTTTCTCTACTATTTACATATATAATGCTCTTTTCACCACTTTTTAATAAGTTCCGCAGATAACTATCTTTGTCATTACAATTTCTTTGATCGACTATCTTTAAGTTACTACGGATATGAGGATCAACTATAATTTGATCAATAGATAAAGTTTGACTAATCTCTTGTGCAACTTGATCATTAGCAGTTGCTGTAACTGCTAATGTTAACGGATCATCTAATTTTGTAATCAATCTTCCTAAACGCTTATAAGTTGACCGAAAAGAATTAGTAGCTAAACCAATATGATGGCTTTCATCAACAACTAAAAACCCTATCTCTTCTCTTAAGTTTAGAAATTTATCTAAATGATATTCAAGAAATTCGGGAGTTGTTAATAAGATATCTAAATCTCCTTGTTGTAGAGCAGTCATTAACTCTTCTCTCTCACTAACACTTAATGAGCCATTTGCTTTATAAACTTGCAAACCTAAAGGATTTAATTTGTTCTGTAAAATTTCAAACTGATCATTGACCAAGGCTCGTAATGGATATAATACAATAGTTATTTCACCTTGATCTAAGGCTTTCAAGGCTGCAAAACTTTGAAAAATAGCTGATTTGCCTCGTCCTGTACCAAAGATAGCCAATGTATTCTTCTTATTAAATAGGCTATTTAGAGCTTCTTGCTGTTTAGGTCTAAAGTCGTATTCTCCAATTAACGAACTCCGTATCTCCTCTAATATTTCGGCTTGACTTAAACTTTGCAATCTAGCTCTTTGGGCTCTAGTGTTAACTTCAACCTCTCCGGCTTCACATCCTTCTTTGCGAATAAAGATATTGACTCCTAAGTTCTGTTCTCCTCCACCGGTAACTTCAGAAACGTTTACTTGATAATAGAATCCTAAATCTAAATATGGCGCTAAATACTGGGCTAAATTAGCATTTAAATAACCAATCTGCTTTCCAGCATTATTCTCTACTTTTATTGCCGATTCATCATATTCATTATCTGGCTCTCTAACTAACTTTAATTTTTCACCAGCCCTTAGTTCTGTAATTATCTCTTGCCGATTTTCAAAGGTTACTCCTACTACTTTAGTATAAAATTTATCAGCATCTCCAATACCACGATAATAATCATTAGCAATAATCTCATCAGATCTAGCAAATAGTCTATCGACAAAAGATACCTCTGGAAGATTTATATCCCGCAAATTTAGTTGTATTTTTTTATTACCTTTCCATTCATTAATCTCTAAAGAGCCTGCGATAGCTATTCCTTCTCTTTGGGTAATCAATTTCTCACGAAAGTCAGCTAAATTAAAACCTATGCAGTCTAACTTATTATCCTTATCATCACTAACCATTAACTTTAGATGCTTTTTAGAATTGCCTACTATTCTAAAGTTAGCTACATTCACATCCTTAATTGCTAGTTTAGGTCGCGGATTCTTTAGACCAAATGGAGCTAAGGAGTTTATTTCTTCAACTAAATCCATATCTAAATCTGATAATTCTACCTCTGCATCTAGTCTAAGTTTCGGTACTAAGTCTTCTTCAGTTAGAGCTTCTTCAGCATATTGATTAATTTCTTTTCTAAATTGAACAATATCTTCTTGAGCAATACTTAATCCAGCTGCCTGTTCATGCCCGCCATAATTAGGTAATAGATCTTTTGAATTCTTTATTGCCTGGTAAATATTTAATCCTTTTATACTGCGAGCAGAACCTTTCCCAATCCCATCTTCTTCAATAGCAATCATAATTGTCGGTCGGTAATACTTTTCAACAATTTCAGAAGCAACTATCCCTACAATTCCTGAATGCCATCCTTCAGATGCTAAGACTAATACTTTAGTTTTATCTAAATCAATTCCTTCAACCATCAATTCCGCTTCATGCAAAATCTTATCTTGAATATCTTTTCGCTCACGATTCAATTCATCTAACTTCTGAGCAACTTCTCTAGCCTCCGAAGGTCTTTCTGTTATCAATAAACTCAAGGCTAAATCAGGGTCCCCAATCCGGCCAGCAGCATTAATCTTAGGCGCTAAGATATAGCCAACACGTCCAGTACTAATTTCTTTGCCTTCTAAATCTGAAACTTCAATTAACGCTTCTACTCCTAGATTATTAGGGTTTCTTAATAAATCTAAGCCATGCTTAACAATAATTCTATTCTCTCCTTGTAAAGGCACAATATCTGCTATAGTTCCTAAAGTAACCAAATCTAGATATTCATTAATAACTTCATCTACTTGTAGAGTATGCTCCATAATAGCTAGTCCATGAATTAACTTAAAAGCAACTCCTACCCCACATAATTCAGGAAACGGATAGTTACAGTCATCCTGCTTAGCATTAATTACTGCTTTGGCATTAGGAACTTGATCGGGTACTTCATGATGATCAGTAATAATCACATCAATTCCTAATTCGTTAGCATATTCAACTTCATCATAATCACTAATTCCACAGTCAACAGTAATTAAAAGTTCTACCCCTTGGTCTGCTAGCTCTTTAATTGCCCCTTTATTGAGACCATAACCTTCTTCTATCCGATTAGGAATATGGTGCTTAGGTTCAGCATTTAATCTCCTAAAGAAGTTAATCAACAAACTAGTACTAGTAATTCCATCTACATCATAATCTCCATAAATAGCAATCGTTTCTTCAAAAGAGATAGCCTGTAAAATTCTTTCTACCGCCTCTTTCATCCCTCTAAATAAAAAAGGAGAATGAAGGTCATTTAAATCAACATGCAAGAACTCTTCAATCTCTTCCTCAGTTTGCAAGCCACGATTTACTAAAATTTCTGCCATAACCTTCGATAAATTAAGTCTTTCACTTAAATTTTTACTAAGTTCTTCTTTTTGTTTAGGTAGTTGCCATTTTTTATCCAATATCACCTTTTATAGCCTCCAAATTCTACAAGCTTTAAAAATATTCTTGCTCAAACACTTTTATTATTCTAGATTTATATCAATCTTCCTGCTTATTTGATTCTTCTCCCATTAAAATCTACCAGATTTAATAATAGAAATAATTAATAAGATTCCAAAAAAGCCTGCTATCAAATAACCGCTTAACCCAATCATTGGTAGACCTAAAAATGAAGGCCCCTTATCTATCTGCATAACCAAGGATGACCCGACAATTAATGCTGCAATAATTACTGAGATTGATAAACGATTAGTAACTATATCTAATTTAGAAATCAACTCATCTAAACCTAAATGCTTCAATTCTATTCTTAAATTCCTGTTTTCCAATAACCTTAACACCTTGTCCAACTTTTCAGGAAAATTAATTATAAAATCATAAAACTCTCTAATATCATCAAATAAATCTTTAATCAGACGTTTAGGCTCTAAACGTTCTCTTAATAACTTATAAGCAAAAGGTTTAGCAGTTTTAATTGCGTTAAACTCAGGATCTAAATCTGTCCCTACTCCTTCAAGAGTAATCAAAGATTTCCCAAGCAAGATAAAATCAGATGGAAGTTCCACACGATATTCATATGCTAATTGCAACATTTGATTAATTATTCTACTCAATTCAACATCTTGAAGACTAACCCCATAGTATTCATCTAATAGTTCATTTATATCTCTCTTTAGTGACCTTTCATCAATCTGTTGAGTTAGGACTCCTAAATTCAGTAACCCATCAAGCATCTTATCTTCATCTTGTCTAATAACAGCTAAAAATATATTAGCGATCTCTTCCATTGTTTTTTGATCTATACGACCTACAATACCAAAGTCTAAATATGCCAATTGTTCTTTATCAGTTACTAACATATTCCCTGGATGTGGGTCACCATGAAAGTAACCATCTATTAATATCTGCTTCATAAATGATTCAGCACCAATTTTAGCTAACTTTTTACGGTTAAACTTAGTCTCTCCCTTACAAACTTTACTTAACTTAACTCCATCAATATATTCTAATACTAACAACTTCTTAGTACTAAAATCCCAATGTACTTTTGGAATCTTTACTTTTTTATCATCTGCAAAATTCTCTCGAAATTTATCTGTATTCTTACCTTCAATCTCATAATTTAATTCTTTCTTAATCAGCCGATCAAATTCTTTTGCAATCTCTACTGGATTTAAAAATTCATCTGTAAATACTCTTTGTTTTAATACTTTAGCTAAATTAAATATAATATCCAGGTCAGTCTGAATCATATTTCTAATATTAGGTCGTTGAACCTTAATTACTACTTTCTGACCACCTTTTAGATATGCTTTATGAACTTGACCAATCGATGCTGCTGCTAAAGGTTCTTTTTCTATCTCTGTAAATAATTCACGATAACTACAGTCTAACTCCTTTTCTACTTGTTCAATTACTGATTCGAACTCAAAAGAAGGGACCTCATCTTGCAGTTTAGTTAATTCTTCAATATAATTCTGCGGAATCAAATCGGGTCTAGTACTCAATAGTTGGCCTAATTTAATAAATGTAGGCCCTAATTCTTCTAAAACTAAACGTAATCTCTTAGCTCTAGATAGTTCATTAGACTCCTGAGGTTCTATATTAAATCTCTTTCTTAAAGGTAAAAACTGATATAAATCCAAACTATCAATCAAATAACCAAAGCCATTCTTAATTAAGACTTCTGCTATCCTTCGATAACGTTGGATATGACGATAATGTCGGTTTAAACTCCAAAAAGCCATTTAAGTCACCATCCTAGATTAAAAAACTCTACTTAATAGTAAACCAGTCATTAATAATGCTATTAAAAATGAGAATATAGAACCTCCTAGTGCTCCTAATAAAGCACCTACCCCTATCTTGCCTGCTGCAATTAAATCTTTTCCTGTAATCAATTCTACAATTATGCTTCCACTTAACATCCCCACTAAAACTCCTAATGGGCCACCAAATATAATACCAATCAAGCCACCTACTATTGCACCTATTATCCCATACTTACTACCACCAAACTTTTTAGCACCAATTCCACTAACTATGTATTCTAACACTTCTGCTACTATACTTAATCCGGTTAGTATTAAAAGAAATTTTATAGATACCAAATGAAACCCTTCTAATAAACCATAAATAAGTGCTCCTATGACTATAACAGGAGTTCCTGGCAAACCAGGCAATAAAGTCCCAATTACTCCGATTAAAGCCATAATAAGAATTATGGCTTTAATCATTAACTTCTGAGATTAATTCAGAATCTTCATTTTCTCCTTCTTTCAAACCTTCAATCTCTTCTCGTAAAGCTACAATTTCTAATTCTAAATTTCTAACTTTATCTTTTAAGTTATCTATCTCATTATCTCTTTTAAGACCAGCTTTTTCTAATAATTCTTCAAATTCTTTCTTTACCTTATCTTTAGTTTCATCTCTTTCTTTTTCAAACATTTCCATTAGATCATCAATTATTACTTCAGCTTCTTCGCGGTTAAGTCTGCCCTGTTCAACTAATTCCTCCACTAATTCCTCGGCTTTTTCCTTAGTAAATAACATCGCCCCTAAACCAGTAGCAAGTGTCTTTTTAAATAATTCAAACATAAGCATCCCTCCTCAGTTAGATAATCCTTAGCTTTAATTATAACACAGGTAAGAACTCATGCCAAATATGACTTAATATTAATTTTTTGACCTACTCCCCACCCATTCACTACGTTCATGAACGAGGATTCTTGATAGTTCAAGACCATCTTCCAAACTGATGTTACGCTGAAACTCCCTGACTACTAAACGGTCTAGAGTTCCATTCAACTTGGCAACTAATGGAGTTAGAATCATATCTTACTCCATAGGGCGAGGTCAATTCGCCTTCTAACCTAGAGGACTTATCTAAATTGCCCCTAGTATACTTTTTATAAATGTTAATAGCACCAATGCTATCTCTATGATATTCAAAACCACATTGACAGATATAATTTCTATTAGTAGGTTTATGTCTTTTATTACATTTAGGGCAGGTTTGACTTGTATAAGATTCTTCTTGATAGTCAACTTCTATTCCTACTGATTTTGCTTTATATTCAAGCATATCTGTTAATTGCTTATATACCCATTGGTGCAAGCTTTGATTAGTTTTAGTGCCAAAATTGATCTTTTCTCTAATACCTTTAATATCACCAATCACAATAATAGAAACTTTATTCTTAATACAGTATGAAATAAGATGACTGCTATATTTTTGCAATAGGTCATTAATCTTATTTCTACTTTTAAGCATAAGTTTCTTTTTACCACGATTGAGTCTCTTCCAACGATTAGAGAATTTTTGACACTTAGAGATTTTAGTTTGCAATTTAGCTAACTCTTTATTCCTAAATCTAATAAAAGAGTTGAGTTTTCCACCATTATAAATTAAACTCTGTTCTCCATCAAAAGTTACCATAGGATGAATTTGACCGAGGTCAATAGATAAAGTTTTATTAGTATTATAATCTATTTGTTTATTTTCAACATCAACTACAATATGGAGTTTGTATTTATTTTCTTGATGATGATAGATTATTTCAGCATATTTAGGTCTCTGATTTAAACTAGAAGTTTTAACCTTTAATGGAATTGCACCTCTACCATTAGATAACCTTAATATACCATTATCTTTTAATTTAATAGCAGACTTTTTATAGATTACTTTATTAAACTTTCTAGTCCGATATGGTGGTTTGGGATTACCTGCTTTATTCATAGATTTAAAGAAAGATTTAAGATTAGTATAGTATTGTTGTACCGAACCTTGTTTAGATTGTGAGTGCATTCCAAACTCGCTAGCATATAATTTAATTAATTTCTCCATATCGTTTTTAGATAACCATATATCTTTAGATTGCTTTAACTTAAAGGTAGTTGATACAGTTTTAGAGTATATACGACCACTTAACCTAGATAATCTATGTGCTAAATCTTGTTGTTCAATAGGTAGTATATAAGTTTTATCCATCATTGACACCTCCCTTTAACTTAATTACATTATATCACAAACACATAGGTATTGGAAGTTGTTCCCATAGACGTTGTTCCCATAGACGTTGTTCCCATAAATAATATGTTTAATTATTCCTGAAACTAAATTATTTAACGAAGCTATTAAGGATTTATACAAGAAGTACAAGAATAATTTTAATTTTCAGATTGACTAAAAATTAAAATAGCCAATTCATCCCCACCCTAATTCAAGGGTGAGGCTTTCTTGACTATAATTCGGTAAGGTAATATATTCTTTTTATTCTCAAATCATATTATGGTTTAACCACAAAAAGGTCATATTTCGTGATAGAATAAATTTTTGTGTCCTAAACATATTATTATTCTACTTAACTGATCATCTATTTATCCCTAAATAGATAAAACCACCCTTAATTTACCTTAGGGTGGTTAATAATACTCTATATTATTACAGCATTTAAGCCTTTCTTTTTTGCCAAGCATCCCATTCTACTAAAACAGGACTAGCAACAAAGATAGAAGAATAAGTTCCTGCCATAATACCGATTAACAGAGCTAACATAAAGTTCTGGATTGTGGCTCCTCCAAATACTAAGATAGCAACAACAGAAACTAAAGTAGTTAACGAAGTATTGATTGAACGAGGCAATGTATCTAAAATAGCTTTATTATTTAGTTCAGCAAAGGTCTCTTTCTTCTTATAGTTAATCTTTTCTCGGATTCTATCGAAGATAACTATGGTATCATTAATAGAATAACCGATAATTGTTAATAAAGCCGCAATAAATGGACTATTAATCTCTTGTCCTAGAATAGAAAAGAGTCCAACCACAATTAACGTATCATGTAATAAGGCAATGATTGCTGCCATAGCAAACTTAAATTCAAATCTAACACTGATATAGATAACAATAGCAATAGCCGCTGCTAATAGAGCTAATAAAGCCTTTTTCTTTAATTCTGCCCCAATTGTTGGACCTACCATCTCTGTTCTTAACATCTTAGCTGATGGGAATTCTTCTTTGATTCTTTCTTGAATATTAGTAATCTTATCTTGATTAAGACTAACTGTTCTGATAAAGATACCTTTATCGCCAGTCTCTTGAATGATACTTTCCTTTCCTAAACCAAACTCATCAAATACTCCCCTTACTTGCTTAGTCGATACTGATTTATCAAATGAAAACTCCATCAAAGTTCCACCAGTAAAATCAATACCCCAGTTCATTCCTTGAACTACCATCGAAATTAAACCAGCAATAATTATCAAACTAGAAATAATAAACCAAACCTTACGTTTACCGATAATATCCAAAAGAATTACCTCCTTGCTCGGCCAAATGAACTTTGACCCTTTAATAAATTAGCATCTAACGCTAAATCTATAATAGTTCTAGTTACTACAATTGCAGTAAACATACTAGCTAAAATACCTATACTTAAAGTAATAGCAAACCCTCTAACCGTTCCCGTGCCAAAGTAAGCAAGGATTGCTGCTGTAATTAAAGTAGTTACATTTGAATCTAAAATAGTCTTAAATGCACGTTCAAATCCGGCTCTAATAGCTGCTCGTGTAGTCTTACCTTGTCCTAACTCTTCCTTGATACGTTCAAAGATGATAATATTAGCATCTACAGCCATACCTACTGAAAGAATAAGACCTGCAATTCCAGGTAGAGTTAAGGTGGCACCTAATCCGGCTAACGTTCCTAAAACAATAATGCCATAGATACCTAAAGCTAAAGTAGCGATTAAACCTGAAACACGATATAAGATAATCATTAATAAAGCCACTAATACTAAGCCAATTGCGCCAGCATTAATACTTTTATTGATTGATATTTTACCCAATGTTGGTCCTACAGTTCTATTCTCTATTACTTTAACTGGAACCGGCAATGCACCTGCTCTTAATAATAGTGCATCCTTTTGAGCTTCTTCTAATGTCTTATAACCTGTAATTATACCTTGACCACCAGTAATTGGGTTCTGCACCATTGGATTAGTCAATAAGTCATTATCTAAGTAAATAGCAATTCGCTGCCCTACATACTTTTTAGTTAGTTTAGCAAATTTATCTGCACCTTCATCATTCAACCTAAATCTAATCACCGGTCTTCCAAACTGTCCACCATAATCTGCTTGAGCATCAATTAAAGTTTCTCCGGTCATAACAACCTCTCCCGCCGGATTCTTAAACTTTAATTGTGCAGTCTTACCTATAGTATTGATTGCTTGATTTGGATTCTTAATCCCCGGTAGTTCTACAATAATTCTCTTATCTCCCTGCCTTTGAATTACCGGTTCTGTTAATCCCATCTGATTTACTCTCCGACTAATAACACTAGTTACTCTACGCATAGCATCGTTAGTTACAGGACTTTCTGGCGTTTCCTGGGCTTCTAAAACTACATGGGTTCCCCCTTGTAAATCTAAACCTAAATTAATGCTCTGATTAATCGGAAATAAGAAGTAGACCGCTGCTGCAAGTAAAACTACTATTCCGATTAATTTAAATGTTCTCTTTTGACTCCGAGTCATTACAAATACTCTCCTTCCTATACTTTAAAACTAAGTAATAACATATTCTAAACCAACAACTTATATTATATCTCTTTCAATATAGCTTGTCAATTTTAACTAAAGAAGATTTGTGAAAATTTACTCTAAAAAGTTAAAAGCCAGGCGCAATTAATTATATCTACAATAATTCAACCTCATTGATAATCAATTGGAAATCACAACTTAAAGCCTCAGCTGCCCGCCGACACATAATCATTCGGGTTAAAAAGATTTCAAAGTATTCCATAACTGTACTAATTTCTGTATCAATTTCTAATTCTAATGTAATTATCTTATCATCATTATTTACTTCAATGAAGGACTGTTTAGCTGCATAATTGACCCGATCATGAATGTCAAAAGTAGCATAGTCATTATTTCTGACCCTTGTCCAATGAACATCTGATTTATCAGAAATAATTAAAGCAGCAGCTACAACATTAACTGGTTCTCCTGTGCCTTCATCATGATTGCCTATGGCGCCAATTATAGTCGCTATATCTTCATAATTAACCTCTAATTCTGTTAAAATTCGTGAAACTAATATAGCCGAAGTATGTCCATGATTTTGACGATTGACAACGTTACCTATATCATGTAAATAACCGGCAACCGCTGCTAATTCTGTAGTATGTCTAGGATATTCTAACCTTTGCAAAATATCTCTAGCAATATCAGCAACTAAACTAGCATGACGAAAGCTATGTTCTGTAAATCCTAGCGACCTTAAATGTTCATCAGCTTTCTTTATGTAAGCAGTTATCTGTGGATTTTCTTTAACTTCCTGTAGAGTAATCGAGCTCATTATCGCTTCTTCCTCCTTTTAATATCACATTTCGATCATCTATTAGTTTTTCGTTAACTAAATAATTAATAATCTTCTCTATAGTCTCTTCTATAGTCAAATTATCAGTCTTTAAATATAAATCACAATTCTGTAATGCACCTTGCAACCTTTCTTTCTGTATCTTAATTCTTTCTACACCCCAACCAACATTTCGTCTCTCTTTAATAGTTTCATAACTACAATCTAAAACTACTAATACGTCTGGATTTAGTCTAGTCCACAATGACTTACTATAAGAATGCTCCTGAGCACAAGTTTTAGCATTAAAACCTAAATCTTTTAATCTCTCTACAACTGATGACTTACCAGAAGCACAAATCCCTACAATTAAAATATTAAGGTCTTCTTTATTCAAGGGACTACACCACCTTCTATTAGATCGGTAGCGAAAGATTATACTCTTTAATCTCCTTTTGATTAATATTTTCTACTAATCCTAAAACCACTACCGTCATATCATCTTGAGGTCTATTCTTATCTAACTCTAAAGCATGAGTCAAAATTCGTTTCGCTAAGCTTTGGGGTTCATTACTAGAGTTATTTTTGCAGATTTCAATTATATCACTAAGCTTTACTTGCTGGTCAAATCGTCTCCCAGCATGTAAAATACCATCAGAAAAAGCTAAAAATTTCATTCTTGGCTTTAACTTTACTTCATTGATTATTGGTTTGACTTCTTTATGAAACCCAATCGTCTTAACTTTCTTATCAAAGATGACCTCTTTGTCATCATCAATTAACATAATAGGGGTATTACTATTTCTAGAAAGAACGATTGAATCGGTATCTAAATCTACAGATAGAATATTCAAAGTAGAAGATACTTTGCCATGTCGCAATGTATATAGATAATCATGAACTGCTCTCCCAACTGCACCGTCTCTTGCTCCATCACCTATTAGAGAGATCGCCTTATTAACTACTAGATTACTAATCGTCTTCGCTTTTCTTCCACTTCCTTGCCCATCTGCTAGAATAACTGAAAAGCCTCCTTGAGGTCTTTCAACTACTTCAACAGTGTCTCCACTACCAGAAACACCATATTTAGCTCTTTTGGCAATTTCAATCTTGACTTCCATACCTACTTCCACTTCCTTCTTTAGTATGATTACTATTCTTTCATCTTATTATTATTTTAATACTATAAGAAAGGCCATCATCTATGAAATCCAGATGATAGCCTTATATTAGTTTATCTAAACAATAAATAATAAATTATAATTAATTCAAATGCTCATAACTTTGATGATCAATAACTCTCATATTAGTTAATGGCCAATAGACCCAAAATGCCTTGCCGGAAATACTATCATAAGAAACAAAGCCAACTAATGAACTATATCTACTATCAGCACTATTATTCCGATTATCTCCTAAGACAAATAGATGATTCTTTGGTACTTTATAAGGTCCAAAGTTACCTAAAGTTGCTTCTAAAATATAATTCTCTTTAATCTGTTTGCCGTTAATATATACTTTCTTATTCCGAATCTTTACTCTATCTCCTGGCAAACCGATTACGCGTTTAATATACTTTCTACCAGGAGCACCTTTAGGAGTAAAGACTATTATATCTCCTCTCGCCGGTTCTGAGAAACGATAAGAAAGTTTATCAACAAATAAACGTTCTCCGTTATGTAAGGTCGGCTCCATAGATTGCCCTTGTACTACAAACGATTGAGCAATAAAAGTAATAATAAAAAATGCTAAAATACCAGCAATTACTACTGACTCTACTAACTCTTTAACTTCTTTTCTTGTAACCTGCATAAAATATCCTCCTATTATTGAAACAGATTTAAACGAAGAAAATTAATATTAATTTTCTTCGTCAGCACTACTAGAATGATGAATAGCCCTTCTAAGTACAGTAACCCTTACCTCATTAGGAAGGAGTTCTAAAGTTAAATCATCTTCTTCAATTTCTACTATTTCTCCTTTAAGACCTCCAATAGTCGTTACTTCATCACCTACCTTAAGATTATTCACCATTTCTTGATGTTCTTTCTGTTGCTTACGTTGTGGTCTAATAAACAAAAACCAAAATATACCAAAAATTGCTATCCAGGTTATCCATGGTAGATAGTTTTCCATATGTAAACTCCTCCTTGTAAAATTTAGTCACTACTATTTTATATTTCAATACTAACAACTTAATTCCTCTATTTTAACTTTAAATATTAAAGTCAGTCACTTCTAAACCATATTTCTGATAAAACTCTGCTCTATATTCTAATAATCTATCTTCTTCAATAGCTTTTCTAATATTAGTCATTAGATTACATAAAAAATAAAGATTATGATAAGTAGTTAAACGCAAGCCCAAGATTTCGTTTCTTTTAATCAAATGACGAATATAAGCACGAGTATAATTACGACAGACATAACAATCACATTCTGGGTCTAAAGTAGTGAATTGTCGCTTATAAGTTGCATTTCGAATCGTAATCCGCCCTTGACTAGTAAATACAGCTCCATTTCTAGCAATCCTAGTTGGAAAGACACAGTCAAACATATCTACTCCTCGGATAACTCCTTCAAATAAGTCTTCTGGCGTCCCTACTCCCATTAAGTATCTCGGTTTATCTTTAGGTAATAATTCAGGTGCATAATCTAATACTTCATACATTAATTCATTAGCTTCACCTACACTTAAACCACCTATAGCATAGCCAGGAAAGTCAAGCTCCGTAATCTCTTTCGCGCTCTGTTCTCGTAAATCTTGATGCATTCCTCCTTGGATAATCCCAAATAATGCTTGGTCCTCTCTTGTATGAGCTTCTTTACATCGCTTGGCCCAGCGAGTCGTTCTTTCTAAAGACTCTTTTACATAGTCTTTCTCTGCCGGATAAGGAGGACATTCATCAAAAGCCATAATAATATCGGCACCTAAAGCCATCTGAATCTCCGTCGCCTTTTCTGGTGTAATAAAGTGTTTGGACCCATCTAAATGAGACTGAAACTCTACTCCTTTTTCAGTAATATCTCTCATATCAGCCAAACTAAAGACCTGAAACCCACCGCTATCTGTTAGGATTGGTCGATCCCAATTCATAAATTCATGTAATCCCCCAGCTTCTTCAATCAAATCATGACCAGGTCGTAAATATAAATGATATGTATTACTCAAAATAATCTGAGATCCAAGCTCTTTTAACTCCTCCGGAGTCATCGCCTTAACTGTAGCTTGAGTACCTACCGGCATAAAGATTGGTGTCTCTACCTTACCATGTGGTGTATTGAACTCTCCTAATCTTGCTTTCGTATCACTAGATTCTTTATGTAAAGTATATTCAAATGACATTAATTCTACCCCCTCTAAATAATTAACATTGCATCACCAAAACTATAAAATCTATATTCGTCTTCTACTGCTTTTTGATATGCTTCCATGACTAAGTCTTGACCACAAAAAGCACTAACTAGCATAATTAAAGTTGATTTAGGTAAATGGAAATTAGTCAATAGAGCATCAACTACTCTATATTCATATCCAGGATAAATAAAGATATCAGTCCATCCTTTATCAGCTTTAACATAGCCTCCTTCATTACCTACAGTCTCTAACGTTCTAGTCACAGTAGTACCTACAGCAAAAACTCTCTTACCTTCTTCTTTAGTCTTATTGATTATTTCTGCTGTTTCTTGTGAAACTTCATAGTACTCAGCATGCATATCATGTTCTTCTACTTTCTCTGCCCGAACTGGTCTAAAGGTACCTAAACCGACATGAAGAGTAATATAGACGATATTAACTCCTTTTTCTTCTAGCTTACTTAATACTTCTTCTGTAAAATGAAGTCCAGCTGTTGGTGCGGCAGCTGCTCCTCTCTTTTTAGCAAAAACCGTCTGATACTGTTCTCGCTCTTCTAGTTCTTTTGTAATATAAGGAGGTAAAGGCATCTCTCCTAATTTATCTAATATTTCAGCAAAGACACCGTCATACTCAAATTTTACAACTCGTCCACCAAACTCAGTTCTTTCTTTTACTTCAGCAATTAAATCTCTATCACCAAAGACCACTCTTGTTCCAATCTTAACTTTCTTTCCAGGCCTAACTAAGACCTCCCAAGTGTCTAAGCCTACTTCTGTTAATAATAAGAATTCAACCTTTCCTCCGGTCTCTTCTTTAAAACCATATAAACGAGCTGGAATTACTTTCGTATTATTTAATACAATAGTATCTCCTGATTCAAAAAAATCTATTATTTCTTTGAATACTCTCTCTTCAATTTCATCAGAATTTCGATCTACAATCATTAATCTTGATTCATCTCTAGGATTCATTGGCTCTTGTGCAATTAATTCTTCTGGTAAATGATAGTCAAAATCTGCTACTTTCATTCTTAATTCCTCCATCATATCTCTATTTGAATGCTACATAATCACCTTTAATATTTTATCCATAGTATTCTCCTTTTTATTATTTAAATAACTTCATAAGTAAAGATAAAATAATACTAAATAATTACTCCTCCTTATAATCAATATCAAAGTGTTCATACGCTAACTTAGTAGCGACTCTGCCACGAGGAGTTCGATTTAAATAACCGATTTGTAATAAATATGGTTCATAAACATCTTCTAAAGTATCTTCTTCTTCACCGATAGATGCTGCTAATGTACTTAAACCTACTGGCCCACCAGCAAACTTTTCAATAATCGTTAGTAGTATCTTACGATCTATTCGATCTAATCCCAATTCATCTACTTCTAAGAGCTTTAATCCTTGCTGAGCTACCTCTTGAGTAATTACTCCGTCTGCTTTTACTTGAGCATAATCTCTAACTCTCTTTAATAATCTATTAGCAATTCTTGGCGTACCTCTTGCCCTTCGCGATAATTCCATAGCTCCTAAATCATCTATTTCTACTGCTAATACTCTTGCAGAACGATGAACTATCTGTTGTAGTTCATCATTAGTATAAAACTCTAACCGACTAATAATACCAAATCTATCTCGTAGCGGTGAAGTTAATAAACCAGCCTTAGTAGTAGCACCTACTAAAGTAAACTCTGGCAGGTCTAAACGTACTGAGCGAGCATTAGGTCCCTCGCCAATCATAATATCCAAAGCAAAATCTTCCATAGCCGGATATAAGACTTCTTCTACCATTCTATTTAACCTATGTATTTCATCAATAAATAGGACATCATTAGATCTTAAATTAGTTAGGATAGCAGCTAAGTCGCCTGGCCTTTCAATAGCAGGACCAGAAGTAGTCTTAATATTAACCCCCATTTCATTAGCAATAATATTAGCTAAAGTGGTCTTCCCTAGTCCCGGCGGTCCATATAATAAGACATGGTCTAAAGATTCGCCTCTAGCTTTAGCTGCCTCGATAAATATCTCAAGGTTATTCTTTACCTTCTTTTGTCCAATATATTCATCGAAGCCACTCGGTCTTAAATTTAAATCTAACTCCATATCAGCCACTTTTCCATCTGGCGAAACAATCCTCTCTTCCATACTATTTCCTCCCAAGGATTATAATAATTTATCCTTTATCAATTATCCTAAATTTTGTAATGATAATCTAATTATCTCTTCTACATTAGTAATTTCTTCTTCCTTACAAGCCATTTCAACTGCTTTTCTAGCTTCACTTCTACTATAACCCAAACTCAATAACCCTTCTACTGCTTCTTCTTTTTCTGGATTAATGATTACACTTGAATCATCATCTCCTTCAGCCAATACCTTTTCTAAATCTATCTTACCTTTCATCTCTAAGATTAGCCTTTGGGCTGTCTTCTTACCAATTCCTTTCACCCTCTTTAATGTCTCTATCTCTTCTTTAGCAACTGCTAATTTAAACTCCTTAGCGCTCAATGTAGAGAGAGTATTAATTGCTCCTTTCGGGCCTATCTTAGATACCCCTAATAACTCTTCAAAGAGCTCTAAATCACTCATCTTTAAAAAACCATATAGTCGTAATTTATCCTCTCGAACATAAGTATAAGTATATACCTTAACCTCTTCGCCAAGGTCTGGTAACTCCATTTGTAACGAAAGAGGGATATTAACCTTATAACCTACTCCTTGAATATCAATTATAATATATGATTCTCTTTTCAAAGTCAATTCTCCTTGTAAATGCGCTATCATCTTCTCGCCTCCCGATATGAAATTTAATATCTAAACCTTCAAGCATACCTTACCTAAGTTTAATTTCTAGATAGAGCTTCTTTTTCCTTTCTTAAACAAAGAAACAGCCACTTAAATGGCTGTCGGTAAAATCTACTCTATCTTTTCATCTTGAATACTAGCCAAACCCTCTAATAGTATTAACAATTGTCGTTGCGATTTAACTTCGATACCCACTTCTAAATTCTGTATTTCCTTATCCGGTAATACTTCCGCAGAAATATTAGTCTTTCGCTTTAAAACCTTCTCTTCATCCTGAGGATTACCATAAAAGATAGCGACTACACCATCTTTAATTCCTAAATACATTTCATCTTTATGTTCTGGACAAGCTTCATTTAATTCTTTTTCTAATACAACCTGTCTTGCACTTCGTTTGACAACTTTCCAACCTGTATCTCCATTAATAAGGTTATCACTTCTCAAACCTGCTAATTTAGAATCTAAGTCTTTCTTCTCTATTACTATATCTCCACACTTTTTATAATAAGTCTTTAAGACTAAGGTAGGTTTTAATTCCCAATTACCCTTTAATTGGTACTCTGTTCTATTCAACTTTTTCTTAAACTCCTCTTCTTTCTTCTTAATCAATTCTGCCAAACTGCTTTCCTGTCCTTCTTTCATTTCATCTGTTTTTTTGGAACTCTGACCTTTATAATTCTTTTTATCTTTAGTTACATCTGCTACTTCCCACATTAAATAAGTAATGCTAGCCATTAAGATGAACAATATAAAAGAACCTAAAATAATCTTTCTTCTTTTAAACATATTACCACCTTCCAAGTCTTTATTAAATAACAAATATAAGTCTATTTAAATCATAACTTGTTTTAATGTCTATTATTTGCTAATGAAGGTGGTAATATACTCTAAAAAGAATAATATTAAAAAAGACACCAAGGTGAACCTCGATGCCTTAAAGTTTATTCTTCGTCTTCTATCTCTGCCATGATTTCATCTGGAATATCGAAGTTAGCATAAACATCTTGCACATCATCATGGTCTTCTAAGTCGTCCATCAGTCTAATTATCTTCTTTGCTGACTTCTTATCTTCTATCTTTACAGTGTTTTGAGGGAGCATAACTATATCTCCAGAGGAAAAATCATAACCGTCTTCTTCCATATTATTTCGAGTATCCTCTAAGTCACTAGGAACTGTTATGATCTCTACTACTTCATCTTCAATTGAAATATCCTCAGCTCCAGCTTCTAAAGCTGACATCATTACTTCATCTTCATCAACTTCTGTTTCTGTTCTGTCAATAATTAATTGTCCTTTACGTTCAAACATCCAAGCAACGCATCCTTCTTCACCTAAGTTCCCGTCATGCTTCGAAAGGACATGTCTAATTTCAGAAGCGGTCCTGTTACGATTATCACTCATCAAATCTAAATAAAGAGCTACTCCTGATGGACCATAGCCTTCATAAATAATCCGTTCATAATTTACTCCTTCTAGGTTACCTGTTCCGCGGTCAATAGCCCGTTGAATATTATCCTTAGGCATATTATTATCTTTAGCCTTTTGGATAGCCATTCTAAGGTCTGAATTTATCTCTGGGTCACCGCCACCTTCACGGGCAGCAACTGCTATCTTTTTACTCAACTTAGAAAAGAGTTTCCCCCTTCTTTTATCTTCTTTCTTCTTCTTATGTTTTATATTAGCCCATTTTGAATGTCCTGCCATCGTTATGCCTCCTTTTAAAATCAATAGACCTTCCTATTTATTTTAACATAATAAGTTTAAGTTTTCAATTTTTGTTCCCGGTTACTACTTTAACTTGACTTGAGGATATGACCCTAAAATCTTAATAAATGAAGTCTTCTTCTCTAAAGCAAGTAAAGTTTCTTTAATTGATTCTTCTTTCCGATGTCCTTTAAAATCTATAAAAAAGATATAGTCTCCTAACATCTTACGTGCCGGGCGCGATTCAATCTTGGTTAAGTTAATATCTCGCATAGCAAATTCCTTTAAGATTTCATATAAGATTCCTGGACGGTCTTTACTTGGAGAACAGATTAATGATGTTTTAGCATGCTTGACTTCTTGACTATCTTTAGCGCCTAAGACTATAAATCGTGTCCAATTGGATCTATTATCTTGAATATTATTAGCTAAAATAGATAGACCATTTATTTCTGCAACTAATTTAGAACCGATGGCTCCAAAATTATTATCTTTATTCTTTATACTATAGACAGCTTCAGCAGTACTATTAGTATTTATCGCTTCAAAATCATTTAAAATTTGATTTAAATTATCACGACATTGCGCCAAGGCTTGACGATGTGATAATACCTTCTTTATTTCTGATAGTTTTGCTCCAGGCTGTCCTATTAAATGATGATTGATTGGCATTAATACTTCCTTAATAATCTTCAAATCCACTTTATGAGCTAAAAGATCTAATGTCATATTCACTGAACCTTCTAATGAATTTTCAATCGGTACTATTCCCCAATTCTCCTCTTGGTTAGCAATAGCTAAAATCAAAGTCTGAATATCTGGATAAGGAATTAATTCAACCTCATCTTCATTGGTAGCTCTTTTGGCTGCTTCATTAGTAAAGGTCCCTTCTGGGCCTAAGTAGGCTAATCTTTGCATCTTATTCACACTCCACTTTTTATTTATCTAACTTCTTAATAACTGACGGTAATGAATAATCAATATAATACTCTGTATATATCTCTGATTCTAATTTTTTTATTCTTCCTTGGTCAGAGTATGGCTGCCATTCAATAAAATTATAACTCTTACCATTCATCCCCTTTTTAAGTTGATAGCCATTATCTAGAATAATTTCTTCTAATTTAGCAATTAATACTTCTTTTAAAACCGGTTCACCATAATATTTTTCTAAACTTAAGCTGCCATCTCTCAATAATCTAATTAATATCCTTCCTAACCATTCCTGCCCATTAACTTCAGTTATGTAGACTACTAAAGTATTAGGTTGTAAATTTGCTGCTATCCTTGCTGCACTAACTCGCTGACTATCAGGTTTGGGTAACTCTAAACAACTAGTCCAGCTTTGGTCAGTGGATATAGCTAATAAGTCTTTGGCTTCTTGAGAAATGACAATTTTAAACTCTAAATTATTGGGTCCTCTAGTATTGAATAATTTCAAGAGTTGGTCACATAGATTTAAAGCGTAATTCTGATAGTATCTTAAATTTAACTTATCAATAAACTTCTTTAAATTCTCTAAGATCTTACCTATCTTAGGAGAATGCCATTTATAACAGTCTTTTAATCTGTTTTTATTAACCCGCCCTTCTAAAAATTCTTTAAATTCTAATTGACTCACTTGTTCTAATATAGTTATCGTGCGTTTATACTCTGTTTTGGACATTAAATCTATATTTGCTTCATTATCTTTCTCATCTAGAACTTCTTGTCTATCTTTAATTTCAGTATTAATCTTAAACTTTAAATCTTTGATTTTATTTATAAATCTTTCGTAATTTAGATTTGAATCATACATAACCTGATAAGAACCAAGTAAATCAATGAAATAATCATTCTGATAATTATTATTAAGTAATAGGTAAGTTATTAGACTTCTACCATAAGTTTTCTTTTGACTAATTAGTCGGTAATAATACTCTTTCAATTTACTTTTAGATGTAAAATTTTCTTTACGCCACCTAATATAATCAAATAGTAACTTCGCACCTTCTTCTTCAATATTAAACTCATATTCTTCTTTAACTCTAATAACTCTTTTCCAAGCTTTAATCCCATTAACTGGATTCAAGATTCTTAACAACTTCGCCCTAATATCAGCAATTGCTAATTTAGTAGCATAGACCTTTCCTCCTAAATACATAAATTGATGCAGGGTTATATCTATATCCCAAATTTTAGTCTTTCTATTATTACAAAATAATAAATTACATTTATAACTACCATATGTAAAGCTCATCCTCTTATTAACTAACTCTTCCGAATAAGTAGCATCAATCTTTTCTTCTTTTACTTCTGTCAAATTTTTAACTTTATCTTTATTATTTAATATTTCTTTTACTTTAGCATCATCAGTGCCTAAAGGTATAAATATATCTAGATTTGATAACTTTCTCTCATTAATCAATTCTTGATTTAATAGATAGCTATCTGAAACTACACCCCCAGCAATTACTGGGTCTAAATCTAAAAATAATCTTTCAATCTCTTTAATAATTGAGGGGACAGAAAGGTCAATTTGAACTATTCGCATTAAGTCTAGCCATTGCTCACTATTCTCAATAAACTTTTCATTTAACATCAGTAAGTCACCCTCTATTTAGCTTAGCCCTATTCTTCTTTTTACCTTACTTTTTATATAATACTATATTATTATCTATATGTAAAATAAAGAGACTTACCCATTTATAATTGAGTAAGTCTTAAAAATTGAGCAAATAAGCAAACCTGTAAGCCGAGTTCTGTCGTTTAAAGTAATCATCTGTCTAGGATAGTAGTTGCCTACTACCTCCAGCGACCTAACCCGAGAAGATGGACGAGCAGCCCTTAACCTCCTCCTATTTGGTCTTGCTCCAGGTGGGGTTTACCATGCGGTTTCTGTTACCAGAAACCCGGTGCGCTCTTACCGCACCCTTTCACCCTTACCTACTAAAAGTAGGCGGTCTACTCTCTGTGGCACTTTCCCGCAGATTGCTCTGGCTGGACGTTATCCAGCACCCTGCCCTATAGAGCTCGGACTTTCCTCAAATAGAGTCTATACTCTACTTACGATTACTCAGTCTACTTACTAGCTCAATATTTAACATTATTAAAATTCTAATTAGAGCCACGTAACTAAAATACTTACATAATTAGTTGTTTAACTCTACTGCTCTAATATGATAACACCTTATTTATTAATTGTCAAGTAGATATCTTAAATTATTCTTCAGCTTTTAATTAATCTTCTTGCTGTTCTTCTTGCATCCAATATAAAATTCTACCACAATTTCGACAATGAGTCAACTGGTCATTATTTCTAACTTGCTCTACTAATCGTGATGGTAACCCAACTCCACAACCCATGCAGTATTTATCTTTTAATTCAACTACAACTAATCCCGATTTTTCTTCTTTTAATCTATTATATTTTATGATTACTTCCTCAGTTAAACAGCCAATTACTTCTTCTTTCTTTTCCTTAACTTCATTTATCTCTAACTCTAATTCATTCTGTTCTTCTTCATATTCTTGATGTAAATTTGCCAACTCTTCTTTAGTATCTACTAATTCATTCTGCTTATTTATTCTAAGGTTTTGAGTCTCTTCTAGTTCCATCATTAAACTCAAAATCTTATCTTCCAATTCTGATTGTTCAGCCTTGACTTCACTTATCTTAACCTGAAGTTGTTCTAATTCTTTAGCACTACCTTCTCCACTATAGAGTTCGTCTTGATAATTATCTACCTGCTTACTTAATCTACTATTAGCAAATTCTTCATTCTTGATCTCTTTCTTCAGCTTCTTTTCTTTAATTTCTTGGTCATTAATACCCTGTTTTAACTTTTCGACCTTTCTTTTAACACGCTCTATCTCTTTTAATATTTGCTTACTAACCAATCTATCTTCTAATTTATTTATCTCTACATCGAGTTGTTGTAATCTATATAATTCTTCTAATTGGATCATACTATTACCCCTTTCTCAATAGATATTTAACAAAGTCAACTTCTAACTGCACCTAATAAATCACAATAAGTATCTAAATCCATCCCAATCCTTGCCTTGCTTCCTTTAATATCAGAACCTAAAATTTTAGCACAATCTATACATAACCTTGTTTGAGGTAGTATTTCTAATCTACCTTTATTTATCGCTCGACCGCATACTTGACATGTTTTGAAATAAGCAACCATATTCCCCCCTCCTTTCACTATTTCACCAATACAAAAAGGTAGGCCAAACAGCTTGGCAACTGTTGACCTACCTAAATTACCTTTATAAAATCTTGATTACTTTTTGCACTAATAATATCGATCTCTGTTAGGTTTTCTTCTTCAATTTTTCTTTGCAAGTAATCTACAACTTGATCCTGCATAATAACTTCTGTTCCATAATGTCCTGCGTCTATTACTCCTAAACCTAATTCTACTGCTTGTTCGGCATCATGATACTTTAGATCACCAGTTAGCAATAAATCTGCTCCTTTGAAAGCAGCCGTTCTAATCAAATCGGCACCACTACCACTACACAATGCTACCTTCTTTATTCTATTCTTCTTTGGTTCTACAACTCTCAATCTATCAACATTTAAGCTTTCTTTTATTTGCATTACAAACTCTTCAAAATTCGTACTACTTGCTAATTCACCAATTCGACCTAATCCTAATCGCTCTCCAAAGGCTTCTACTGAATAAAGATCATACGCGACTTCTTCATAAGGATGAACCTCTATCAGTTTATTAATTACTTCTTTTAATTTACTGCTAGGTACAATTGTTTCTAAACGTGATTCATCTACCTTCTCTAACTGACCTTCTTGGCCAATGTGAGGATTAGTATCTGCTAAAGGCCGAAAAGTGCCAATGCCATTTGCTTGAAAAGTACAATCTCTATAATTTCCAATCCATCCTGCACCTGCTTCTGTAATTGCTTCTCTTACTTCGTCCAAGTCTTGATTAGGAACAAATACAACTAATTTCTTAAGCTCGTCTTCATAGGTCGGTTTTAAAACTTTTACGCTATTGAACCCTAGTTTTTCTGCTAATAAATCGTTAAGCCCACCTTTAGCAATATCATAATTAGTATGAGCTACATAAATATTGATCTCATTCTCAATAGCAGTCTTAATTATACTACCTACTTCTTGATCAAATCTAACTTTTGACAAAGACTTAAAGATGACTGGATGATGAGAGATGATTAGGTCTACATTATTATCTACTGCTTCCTTCATAACTTCTTTATTGACACCTAAAGTCACTAATACTCTATTAACTCTCTGGTCATATGAGCCAATCTGCAAACCTACATTATCCCAATCTTCAGCTAATCTTTTAGGCGCTAATTCTTCAATTAATTGAATTACTTGCTGAATACTTAAAGACATTGAATTACCTCCCTAATATTAGCTATCTTTTCTTCCAGTACTCTACGTTTATTTATCAGCTCTGGTATCTCCTTTTCTGGTAAATCATTCAATATTCGTTGCCAACCTTCCGCTTTAGATAATAGAAATTCTTTATAATCTTGAGGTTCTTCTTCTCTAAGTCTAGGCCCAACCTCTAATAAAAAATCATTGTCGATTATCTCTTGGCCTGGTTGAGCAGCAATAACCTCGTAAAACTTAGCACCTTCTCTAACTAAACCTTCATCTTTTATCTGCCAATGATTAGTAACTAGCCATTCTCTTAAATTATAACTAGCATTCATCGGCTGTAAAATAAGCTTTTCCAATGAATTAGTAACCTCTATTTCATTAGTTAAGATATCTATAATAGTATTCCCACCCATTCCAGCTATCACTATACTCTTCACTTCTTTAGGCTTTAAAACAGTTAATCCAGCCCCTATCCTAACTTCGATTTTATCTTGAAGCCCAAACTTCTTTATATTGCTTACAGCAGCCTCATAAGGTCCTTGCTTAATATCAGTAGCAATTAGCTTATCACAACTAAAATTTTTAGCTAAATAGATCGGTAAATAAGCGTGATCAGTACCAATATCGGCAATACTACAGGGTTGGTCTACAAATGAAATTAACTTTAATAATCTCTTTGATAATTGCATCTTTTTCACCACATAGTTTAAATTTTTGCTCTAATTAATATAATATACATTACTGGCAAAAATTATTATATTTTTTTATTTTCCATAATATTATATTCAAGAAGAAGAAGGAATGTTCCTGCAAATCAATGATATAAAAAAGACTCCATCTAATTAATTAGACAGAGCCTGTTATTTATAGTTTATGTAACTTAATGTTAAAGTTTAAATGGTGGGTCCACTAGGATTTGAACCTAGGACCACTCGGTTATGAGCCGAGTGCTCTGACCAACTGAGCTATGGACCCTAACAAAATTAAATGGCTCCCCGAGTAGGACTCGAACCTACGACTCGATGGTTAACAGCCATCTGCTCTACCAACTGAGCTATCGGGGACCATCACTTGCAACAGCATTAATTATATGATAAATCTATTAAAAGGTCAATTAAGATAATTGATGATTTGAAAAAATTATCTTTAATTATCTATCATATCCTTCAAATTACTTAATATTATTCATAAATAATATACCATCCCTTAACTTTAATCTAAGTAATCTTTTAACTTTTTACTTCGGCTTGGGTGTCTTAATTTGCGAAGTGCTTTAGCTTCTATCTGTCTAATACGCTCTCTAGTCACTCCAAATTCTTTACCAACCTCTTCTAAAGTACGTGAACGTCCATCTTCTACCCCAAATCTCAACTCTAATACTCTCTTTTCACGGTCACTTAATGTATCCAATACTTCGTCAAGCTGCTCTTGGAGTAGCATATATGAAGCCGCAGCCGAAGGTGCTGGGGCGTCCTCATCCTCAATAAAGTCTCCTAAATGACTATCCTCTTCTTCGCCAATCGGTGTCTCTAATGAAACCGGTTCTTGTGCAATCTTCATAATCTCTCTTACTTTTTCTTCGGTCAAATCCATCTCTTCTGCTATCTCTTCCGGAGATGGTTCTCTACCAAGTTCCTGCAGGAGATGCCTTGAAACCCTAATTACTTTATTAATCGTCTCTACCATGTGAACAGGAATTCTAATTGTTCGTGCTTGGTCAGCTATTGAACGTGTAATAGCTTGTCTAATCCACCAAGTAGCATAGGTGCTGAACTTATAACCTTTAGTATAATCAAACTTTTCTACAGCTTTAATCAAACCTAAGTTTCCTTCTTGAATTAAATCTAAGAATAACATTCCTCTACCAACATACTTCTTAGCTATACTTACTACTAAACGCAAATTAGCCTCTGCTAACATTCGCTTAGCTTCCTCATCGCCTTCTTCCATTCTTTTGGCTAGCTTAACCTCTTCTTCTGCCGTTAATAAAGGGACCTTGCCAATCTCTTTTAAATACATTCTTACTGGATCATCAATCCCTACACCATCGGGCACACTAAGGTCTAAACTGCTCCCTGAATCATCATCGTCATCTTCGCCCTTTTCTTGGCTAGCTTCATCTTCTTCGCTATCATCGGTAACCTCAATCCCCATTTCAGCCAAAGTTTCATATATATCATTGATCTGTTCTGAACTCAACTCAATTTCAGAAAGAGCATCCATTATCTCTTCATAACTTAAAGTCCCATCTTCTTTCCCTTTTTCAATCAACTTCTTGACTTCCTTCTCAATCACATCTCGAGTTGCCTCGGTCATTAATCTCCCTCCTTCCTAATAAGAACTTCCTCTTTGCATAATTCTTGATATTCTCGTAAAAGATCATTTACTTTAGAAAAATCATTATTTGTTTCATATTTCTGTATTTCTTCCTCTAATTCTTTTTTCTTCATCTTAAGTTGATACTCCTTTATTTTTTTAATATAACCTTTTGCAATATCCTCTTGATAATCGCTAGAATTATCTATCTCATCAGTAACTAATGCTAATTCGGTAATTAACTCTTTTATCTTTTGATCTTCTACCTCTTCTATAAGCTTTGCCCAATCAAAATTATCAGCCTCAGAATTATAGATTAACTCTGCAATAAATCTATATTTATCTATAATGAAATCTTCTGATTCAAGCTCTTCTTTTACCAAATTTAAGACTTGCCTGTTATCTAACATTAATCTTAATAAATCTTTTGCTGATTTTAAGTAAATATCTTCAATATCATTTATTTTATCATCAGATTCTACTTCAAATTTATCTTTATTATTCCAATCTTTATAATTTCTATCCTGTTTTCTAGACTTAACTTTATTATTTTGATAAATATAATTCTTTAACCGAGCTTTAATTGCTCCTGGATTCGTTTCAACCTTATTAGCTGCCTGCTTAATGTATTCCTCACGCTCAACCTGATTCTCAATTTGTGCTAAGATAGGTATTATTCGTTCAACTGCTTTTACTTTATCTTCAACCTTACCTGACCTTTTATCCTCTAATAGACAGTTCATCTTAAATTCAATTAATGAGACAGCCTCTTCTAATAAAGAATCAAAATTTTCTTTTCCCCTCTCTCTAATCACTTCATCAGGGTCAGAATCCTGAGGTAGATTAACTACATAAACCTCAACCCCAACTTCTTTCAAGATATCTAGCCCTCTTAAAGTAGCACTTTCACCAGCAGTATCACCATCATAAGCTATATATACTCGTTCTGCATAGCGTTTTAATAATTGAGCTTGCGCCTTAGTTAAAGAGGTCCCCAGTGACGCTACTAAATTCTTGATACCAAATTGATATCCGGTAATCATATCTGTATAACCTTCAACTATAACAGCACTACCTGACCTTCTAATTGCTTTCTTCGCTAAATGTAAACCATAAAGATTGTTTCGCTTGTTAAAGACTATAGTTTCTGGTGAATTAAGATATTTAGGCTGTGAATCATCTAAAACCCTACCGCCAAAACCAATTGTCTGTCCCCGTGGATTACAGATCGTAAAGATAAGTCTATTACGAAAACGATCATAATAACCATTACCTTTTTTACGAGGAATTATTAAGCCCGACTGATGAATACGCTTTACTGAATAACCTTTCTTTTTTAAGAAATTAAAGAGTGCATCCCAACTATCAGGCGCATAACCTAATTGAAATTTTTTTATAATTTCCTCATCGAAACCACGATTCTTTAAATAATTATAAGCCTCTTCCCCCTGCTTAGTTTCAGTCAACAAATAATTAAAGAACTTAACGGCCCAATCATGAATCTCATATATCTCTCCTTTTTTAGACCGTTTTTTATCATTATAATTATCCTTTTCTGGTAATGATAAACCGATTCTTTCGGCTAAGATTTCAACAGCTTCTATAAATTCTACATTCTCAATCTCCATTATAAAGTTAAATATATTCCCGCCAGCACCACAACCAAAACAGTGATATAGCTGTTTATCTGGACTAACCATAAATGATGGAGTATTTTCATCATGAAAAGGACATAAGCCTTTATAATCACTACCAGAACGCTCTAGTTGCAAATACTCAGAAATGACATCTATTATATCGTTACCAAATCTAACTTGATCTATAAAATTATCATCTATATAAGCCAATCTAACTCACCCTTTAATCATAGTAGTCCAAGTAATTTTTTAAAATTATTCTCGAATCGTTCCCTATCAGCTTCTGAATATTTGCTAGGCCCTTTACTTCTTCCGCCAGCTCTTCGTAATTTAGCTGTTTGATGTCTTCTACTTAAAAGATAATTAATATTAGCTTCTGTAAAGAGTTTTCCTCTTGGTGATAGTACTTTAACTCCCTTACCTAACAATAGTGCTGCTAATCCATAATCCTGTGTTACTACTATATCACTAGTATTAGCTAAATTAATAATTTTCATATCCGCAGCCTCTGGCCTATTATCAACAGTAATATAATCTACTTCTTCATTCTTTGTTTGTTTAGACCAGTGGGCTACACTACTTACCATTATCAATTGGTAAGTAGTCTTAGTCCCTAACTTAATAATTAAATCTTTAACTGGACACGCATCTGCATCAACTAAAACTTTCATTTTAAATTCTCCAATCATTATAGGCAGCAATAAACTTTTTTCGATAAAAATCACTAAATTCCTTCTTTATAATAGCTAATTTTATGATTTATTGGTATAAAACTCTTATAATGTTAAGCATACTTAACATTCAATTATGAACTTCAATAAATATATATTATACCTCTCTAATTAGAGCTTGAGTCTATTATTTCCATTTTTTATAAAATTATGCATTGGATTATCCAAGCCATGGATTAGGCAAGAATAACTCTTCTCCCATCTTTAATGCATATCTATCAGTCATCCCCGCAATATAATCAACAACTATTCGGTCTATAGTATATTCATTTAATTTATCTTTAAATTCAGATGTTAATTCTTCGGGATATTGATTATAGTATATAAATAGTTCTTTCAATAATTTCTTCGCTTTTCCTTCTTCTGATTTTGCCATTGAACCGATATACACATGAGCAAAGAGATAACTCCTTAACTCATCTGTTGCTGCCTTTACTTCTTTACTCATCTTTATTTTATCAGTCTGCCAACTATTCTTGATAATATCTTTTACCATATTATCAATTCTTTCAGCACTACTTTGACCTAAAACCTCTAAAGGACTTTGGGGCAAATCTTCTTTGGATATAACCCCTGCTCGCAACGCATCATCTATATCATGATTAATATATGCTATTCTATCTGCTATCTTTACAATCTGTCCTTCTAAGGTCATAGGTTCTTTAGAACCAGTATGATTTAAGATGCCATCTTTAACTTCGACAGTTAAGTTAAGCCCGGAATAATTATCAGACTTAACTTCTAATAATTCTACTACTCTTAAACTCTGTTTATTATGCTCAAACCCTAAAGGATAGACTTCATTTAAAGCACTTTCCCCAGCATGCCCAAAAGGAGTATGCCCCAGGTCATGACCCAGGGCTATTGCCTCAGTTAAATCCTCATTTAAATATAAAGCTCTGGCAATGGTTCGAGCAATCTGAGACACTTCTAAAGTATGAGTCAAACGAGTACGATAATGGTCTCCTTCAGGCGCAATAAAGACCTGCGTCTTATGTTTTAAACGCCTAAAAGCTTTAGAATGAATAATACGGTCTCTATCTCGTTGGAAGGCTGACCTTACTTGGCACTTTGGCTCTTCATACTGTCTTCCTTTCGTTTCAATACTTAAAGCTGCATTATCAGCTAGACGCTCTACTTCTATTTTTTCTAGTCTCTCTCTGTGAGTCATTATAACTCACCTTCCTTAGTTTTTAGCTATCGTAAACTTTTAGTAGCATTAGCTACTTTCGCTACTCTTCTTCCTATAATCTCTGCTCTTAACTGTCCATTTTCATCTTCGGCAGCTAAACGTTGAGCAGCAGCTCCTTGGTGACCAGCATCACTTTCATCATCACCATCACCTACAACTATCATACCCTGAACTAACATCATATCATGTATAGCATTTAAAGTAGTCTCTTGACCTCCGAATCTACCTGCTCCAACAGTTACGCCTCCTCCTACTGTATTAAGTAAACTAAACTCTTTACGTAAGTCACGAGTCATATCCCAAAAACCTTTTAATTGAGCACTAACAGTTCCAAAGTAGACCGGACTACCAATGATAACTCCATCAGCTTTAGTCAGTAAGTCATAGTCTTCCTCTAATTTAGTTCCTTCATAGCAAACCTTAGCACATGGCTGTGAACAACTAGTACAGTATGGTTCTTCTAACTCTTCTAAACTATCGGCAACCTGAATAATTTCTGTTTCTGCTCCTAATTCTTCTGCAGCATCTAATGCTTTATTTAATAATAATTCTGTATTTCCGTCCTGATTTGGACTACCATTAAGACCAATAATCAACATTAAAAAACCACTCCTTTCAACTGTTATATTATTATTACACGACAGTCATAAGAATTACTTTTTAAAAAGAAAAAAGTATAAAAATTAGTATTTAAAACAAAAAGATAAGGGGAAATTCCCCTTATCTTTTTGTTCATTTGCTAGTTAGGTTATATTACTATTTATTCTTCACTATTAATCTTAGCTTGTGCAGCTGCTAGACGTGCTACTGGTACTCGATACGGAGAGCAACTAACATAGTCTAATCCATATTCGTGGCATAAAGCTATCGATTTTGGTTCTCCACCGTGTTCTCCACAGATTCCAACTTTTAAATTAGGATTAACTTTTCGTCCTGAATCTGCTGCTAAATTAACTAATTTACCAACTCCATTAGCATCTAAAGAAATAAATGGATTATCTTCAATGACTTCCTCGTCTACATAATAATGTAGGAACTTACTTTCTGCATCATCACGACTGAACCCAAATGTAGTTTGAGTTAGGTCATTAGTCCCAAAGGAGAAGAAGTCTGCTTCTTTGGCAATCTGGTCTGCTGTCATACATGCTCTTGGTAATTCAATCATAGTTCCTACTTTATATTCTAAGTCAAGATTAGCTTCTGCTAATAATTGATCAGCTATATTCTCTACTTTTTCTCTAAGAATCTTAAACTCGTTAACATGAGTAACTAACGGAAGCATGATTTCTGGATTAACCTCTACCCCTTCTTCAACTAATTCGATTGCTGCTTTAAAGACTGCTCTTACTTGCATCTCATAGATTTCTGGAATCATGATTCCCAAACGGCAACCTCTAAACCCTAGCATTGGGTTAGATTCGCTCATATCTTTTACTTTTCTTAATAACTCTCGCTTCTCTTTTAATTCTTCTTCATCTCCTGCATTCTCCAGTTCAGTTACTTCTTTAATCAACTCTGGTAAATCAGGCAAGAACTCATGTAATGGTGGATCTAATAGACGAACTGTTACTGGTTTACCTTTCATTGCTTTGAAGATCTCCTCAAAGTCATCTTTTTGCATCGGCTCTAATTGAGCTAAAGCTTCGGTTTCTTCTTCTTTTGATTCACTTAAGATTAACTTTTGTACTATCGGCACTCTATCCGCCGCCATAAACATATGCTCTGTTCGACAGAGTCCAATTCCTTGGGCAGCAAATTCATCTGCTTTTGCAGCATCTGGACCGTTATCAGCATTAGTTCTTACCTCTAATTCTCTTAGCTCATCAGCCCAGTTTAATATTTGTTGGCACTCCTTGCTCAATTTCGGTTCTGTCATATCTACACTACCGACAATTACTTCGCCATTTCCACCGTTAATTGTTATATGATCGCCTTTCCTAATCTTTTGGTCACTAACTAAGAACTCTTCTGCTTCAAAGTCAACACTTATCTCTTCACAACCACAGACACAAGGTTTACCCATACCTCTTGCTACTACTGCTGCGTGACTAGTCATTCCACCACGAGTAGTTAACACTCCTTGGGAAGCTAAAACTCCGTGGATATCTTCTGGCGTTGTTTCCAAACTAACTAAGATTACTTTCTTTCCTTCTCCAGCTAACTTTTCAGCTTCATCAGCACAGAATACAACTTGGCCTGCTGCTGCTCCTGGCGATGCTGGTAATCCTTTAGCAATCACTTCTGGTTCTGCATCAGGGTCTATCTGTCTATGTAATACCTTTTCAACATGCTTCGGCTCTACTCTAAGTAATGCTTCTTCTTTAGTAATTAACCCTTCATCAGCCATGTCAGAAGCTATCTTAATCGCTGCTTTTGCAGTTCGTTTTCCAGTTCGTGTCTGCAATAAGTATAACTTTCCTTTTTCAATAGTAAATTCAATGTCCTGCATATCCTGATAATGATCTTCTAAAGTCTCTGTTACCTCTACTAATTGCTTAAAGACGTTTGGTTTTGAATCTTCTAATGCTTGAATAGATTTCGGTGTTCTAATTCCGGCTACTACATCTTCTCCTTGTGCATTTAATAAGTATTCTCCGTATAACTCATTCTCTCCTGTGGATGGATTCCTTGTAAAGACAACTCCTGTTCCAGAATCATCACCCATATTCCCAAATACCATAGTCTGGATATTAACTGCTGTACCTAAATCATGAGCAATATCATGAGCATTTCGGTAGATAATAGCTCGTTCATTATTCCATGAACCAAATACAGCCTCTACAGCAGTAATTAACTGATCCATAGGATCCTGTGGAAATTCAATTCCGGCTTCATCTTTAATAATTGCCTTATATCTAACAACTAATTCTTGTAAATCCTCAGTAGTTAAGTCTAAATCATCCTCTGCTCCAACTTCTTCTTTTAAGGCATCTAATGTCCTACCAAACTTGTAGCCTTCGATCTTTAATACTACATCACCGAACATTTGGATAAAACGGCGATAACAATCATAAGCAAAACGTTCATCATTCGTTTCTTTAGCCAACCCTTTTACTGATTGATCATTTAAGCCTAAGTTAAGAATAGTATCCATCATACCAGGCATAGAGATTATTGCTCCCGAACGAACTGATAGCAATAAAGGACTATCATTATCGCCAAAGTTCTTACCAGTCTTCTCCTCTACCTCTTTTAAATACTCCTTAATTCCTTCGGCTAAAAATTCAGGTAAAGTCTCATCATTTTCATAATATAGATTACAAGCTTCTGTAGTCAATGTCATTCCTGGAGGTACTGGTAAATCTAAACCAGTCATCTCACCTAGACTAGCTCCCTTTCCTCCTAAGATTGGCTTTAGATCTAAAGAACCTTCTTCAAACGAATAAATATACTTCTTTTCCGAGGTCATTATTATTAACAACTCCTTTTTAAGATTATAAGTTTTTATTGAATAAGATATCTACACCACTAAATATTATTAATTACTTGCTTCTTAAAATAAGATGGCTTTTGATTAATCTTATGTTCTGCCTTGATATTTCTGATAGTTCCTGTTTTACTACGCATCACAATAGAGTGAGTCTCTGCTTGATTACCATGGTACTGAACCCCTTTTAACAGTTCACCATTAGTTATACCAGTTACTGAAAACATTACATCTTCACCTTTAGCTAAGTCATCAGTAGTCAATATCTTTTTCGGATCGGCTAATCCTTCTGCTTTGGCCTCTTCATATTCTTCATCATCTCGCGGACGTAACTGTGCTTGAATCTCTCCACCTAAACATTTTAAGGCTGCTGCAGTTAGCACACCTTCTGGGGCTCCACCAATTCCCATTAATATATCAACTCCAGTATGCTCAAGAGCTGTAGCAATTCCTCCTGCTACATCACCATCAGTAATGAGTTTAATTCTTGCACCTGCTTCACGAATTTCTTTGATAATCTCTTCGTGGCGTGGTCGATCGAGAATAATTATTGTCAAGTCTTCAACTTTCTTCCCTTTAGCTGCAGCTACTGATTTCAAATTCTCAGTAGGAGTAGCTTGAATGTCAATTGCTCCTTTTGCTTGTGGACCTACGGCAATCTTCTTCATATACCAAGCTGGTGTCTTAAGTAAGTTTCCTTTTTTTGCTGCTGCTACCACTGCTAAGGAGTTTGGCAATCCCCTAGCAACTAAAGTGGTTCCTTCTACAGGATCAACTGCTATATCTAATTCCGGTGACTCACTACATCCAATCTCTTCACCAATATATAGCATCGGTGCTTCATCCTTCTCACCCTCACCAATTACTACTGTCCCTTTAATATTGACAGTGTCAAAGACAGCTCGCATAGCATCAACTGCTGCCTGATCGGCACTAATCTTATCACCTTTACCCATCCACGGCGCAGCCGCTAATGCTGCCGCTTCAGTTACCCTAACAAATTCTAGAGCTAATTCTCTTTCCATTTATAGTCCACTCCTTTCGGATAATATCTCACTGGCAGTCTCCTCAATAGACCTATTCGTTACATCAATAACCATACAACCTATCTTCTTCATTATCTTTTCGGCAAAATTTAATTCTTCTAAAATTCTATCGACTTTTGCATAATCAGCATGCTTATCAAATCGCATTGCTTTTAGTCTCTGCTGTCTAATATCCTGTAAAGTAGTAGGCGAAATCGTTAATCCAACTACTTTTTTAGCTTCTACTGAAAATATTTCTTGGGGCGGAGTTACCTCCGGCACTATTGGAATATTAGCAACCTTATAGCCTTGATGTGCTAAGTACATACTTAATGGAGTCTTAGAAGTTCTCGAGACCCCGATCACTACAATATCTGCTTCTTTTAGTTTCGTTAAGTCTTTTCCATCATCACATCTAATAGCAAAATCGATACAAGCTATTCTTTCAAAATAAGCTTGATCAATCTTACGATTTAACCCTGGCTCCAATTGGGGCGTTTGTCCTAATGCTTGTGAAAACTTGGACATAGTTGGTCCCATAATATCTATAATTGGAATATCAGACTGCTTAGCTGCATCTTTTATATATTCATTTAATTCAGGTAAAACAATAGTATAAGCTAAGACTACATTATTGGATTCTGCTCTATTTATTATTTCTGATAATTTGGCTATGCTGGTTACATTAGTAAACTTCTTTAATTTAATCTTATCAGTATTAAATTGACTGGCTACTGCATTTACTACTGTTTCTGCTGTTTTACCAATAGAATCTGATACGATGAATACGGTTAAAACGTCTTTAACTGTCTCTTTTAGCAAAGTTCCTTTACCTCCCTATATCTCCAACCCAAAGTCAACAAAGACTCTAGTAATATTAGTTTTACTAACTCGACCAATTACTTTTAATTTGCCCTCTAGTGGTTCCCCTGATTCATTAGTTAAGTTCTTTACTACTGGTAATGCATCAATCTCATAATCTACTAATCGTCTAGCCGCTTGAAAGACTGTATTATCATCACCAATAGTAATTACATTTGGCATCCGAGTCATAGCAACACTAACTGGTACTTGGTTAATATCTGCTTCACCCATGGCAATCTTTAATAGATCTTTTCTAGAGATAACTCCAATCAAAGTCTCATCTTCATCATCTATAACAAATAATGAACCTACATCTTCTAAAAAGAGGGTCACTATTGCGTTATAGACTGAAGTCTCTTCTTTAATTACTACCGGTACAGATTTAATTTCACTAACCTTTCTATCATATAATTCAGAAAAACTAGCTAAAGAAGTATTATCCTGTGCATAAAAATATCCAACTCTTGGTTTGGCTTCTAATATATTAGCCATCGTTAAAACCGATAAATCTGAACGGAGGGCACTGCGAGTCAAATCTAACTTATTAGCTATATCTTTACTGGCAATTGGTTCATTATTCTTTACTATCTCAATGATCTTCTTCTGTCTTTTGCTTAAATTAATTCTCGATCCCCCCTCAATATTAATATATGTGTCACTCTACTTTTATATGTTGTACTATTAACCTCATAATCACTAAAAAGTGTAACATATTATACTTTTCACTTATTATATACTAGATTAAGGGTCGATTCTCCTTCTTTAATATAAACTTTTTCTTAATTTGTGCAACATAATTAAAAACCCTGAACATAATTTATAGCTCAGGGTTTTTATATTTGTCATAGATATTATATTATTCTTCTACTAATTTTAATACAAGATTAGCAGATTCTTCTACTGACTTATTAGTTACATCAACTACTGGACAACCTATCTTATCAATAATTCGATGGGCATAGCTTAATTCTCTATTAATACGCTGCATAGAAGCATAATCCGATTCTAAATCTAATCCCAAAGCTTTTAATCTTTCTTGTCTAATCTCATTCAATGCATTCGGGGAGATAGTTAGACCAATTACTTTATAATTGGGATTACCAAATAGAACATCTGGGGGATCTACTTCTGGAATTAATGGAATATTGGCTACTTTATACCCACGGTAAGAAAGATAGATAGATAATGGCGTCTTAGATGTTCTAGAGATACCAACTAAGACTATATCTGCCTTCTTAATTCCTGCTGTATCATTACGGTCATCATATTTAACTGTGAATTCAATAGCATCTATTCTTTTAAAGTACTCTTCATCTAACCTTCTTACTAACCCAGGTTGTAATTTGGGAGATACATCTAATACCTCCTTTAAAGCATCCATCATTGGTCCCATAATATCTACATATTGAATCTCTGCTTCGTCAGCCTGTAATCTTAAATAACTCCTTAGTTCTGGGTTAATTAGAGTAAAGGCTAAGATGCTCTTTTGGTCCTTTGCTTCATTAATTATTTCGTCAATATCATCATTTTCTGTAACATAAGAAAATCTTTTAGTTTTGATTAAAGTAGAGCTATTGAATTGAGTAACAGCTGCTTGTACAACTTGGCGTGCAGTTTCACCGATTGAATCTGAAATTATAAAGACGGTTGCTTTGGACATTTTGAGTATCAGCTCCTAAAGAGGATTTCGGGTTTTAGCATAATTAATTTGAAATATTGAGTGCTTGCATAATTAATTGCTGATGCCCAAAAATTCCGCGACGGCTTCCGCAAATAAAAGCATGGGTTGTTTTAAACTCCCTAACGGTCGAACAAAAAACAACCTAATCATGCTTTTATTTACTCCAACCTGCTACATTTTTAAGTGGCTTACATCAATTAATTATGCTTGAAATCTAATTATGAAGTTCAATTAATCAAGTACTTATAAACAATCAATTATGAATGATTATGAATATAAGTTTAACTCCGAATTATTAATTATTAATTGTCAACTGTCAACTGTCAACTGTCAACTGTCAATTGTCAATTATCAATTGTCCATTATCAATTAAAGTTAGTCAGTTACAATTTGTGATAAGTCTGCTACTTCTGTAAAGATGTCAACTATGTTTCTTAGTAGTGCTAAACGATTCTCTTTTACTGCTTTATCATCAGCCATGACCATTACTGAGTCGAAGAACTGATCAATTGGCTGCTGAAGTGTTACTAATTTATTTAAAGCAGCTACGTAGTTATTATCTGCTAATAAGGCTTCTACTTCTTCTTTAGTAGCTAAGTAAGCATTATATAATTCTTGTTCTGAATCATCTACAAATAGATCTGGATTAATTTCATCGCTTGTTGCCTTTTCGGCTAAGTTGCCTGCACGATTATAGGCAGTGATTAGATTTTCGAATTGCTCTTTTTCTCTAAATGCCATTAATGCTTGGGCTCTTTCTAAAGCATCGTTAATATCTGTAAAGTCTGTTGCTAAGATAGCATCGCAGACATCATAACGAATTTCGGCTTCTTTAAATAATCTTTCTAATCTCTGTTTAAAGAAGTCTAATACATCTATCTTTACTTCCTTAGCATCACGAGTTAACTTACCGCTGTCAGCAAATAGCTTGAGAGAGTTATCGATTAGATCATTTAAATTTAGTGCTAATTCGTTTTCTAAGATAATCTTTACGATCCCTTGGGTCTGTCTTCTTAAAGCATAAGGGTCTTGAGAACCGGTTGGAATTAATCCGACACCGAAACACCCTACGATATTATCTATCTTATCAGCGATACTAACTATCTGCCCTAGTATACCTACTGGCAGTTCATCTGTTGCATGACGAGGTAGATAATGTTCAAAGATAGCATTTGCTACAGCTTCTTCTTCACCAGATAACTTGGCATATTCACGCCCCATGACTCCTTGTAATTTAGCAAATTCAGTTACCATCTCTGTTACTAAATCTGCTTTACATAAGTACGCTGCACGTTTAGTATGATTAATCTTGGCTGCATCTAAATCTAATGTTTGGGCAAATTCTTCACTTAATTTAACTAACCTTTCTACTTTTTCATAAATAGTCCCTAAATCTTCTTGGAAGATAATATCTTTTAATTCATCTACCTTATCGAATAAATGTTCTTTTTGATCTTCATCATAGAAGAATTTAGCATCGGCTAGTCTTGCTCTAAGCACCTTCTCATTACCTTCTTTAACGATATCAATATATTCTTCGGAACCATTTCGTACTGTAATGAACCGTGGCATTAAACTTCCATCTTCATCTTCCACGGGGAAGTAACGCTGATGCTCACGCATCGATGTAATTAATACTTCTCGTGGCAACTCTAAGAATTCAGATTCAAAACTACCGATTAAAGCAGTTGGATATTCAACAAGATAATTAACCTCGGTCAGTAAACCTTGATCAATTAGGACTTCTCCTCCAACTTCTTCTGCTAATTCAGTAATCTGCTCAACGATCATTTCTTTTCTCTTATCCTGATCTACTATTACATACTCTTCTTGTAATGTATCAAAATAGTCATCTACTGAATCAATTTCAATTTTTCCTTTGCTTAAGAAACGATGACCGATGGTATATCTATCAGATTTAGTGCCTGCTATCTCCAAATCAATCTGTTCTTCTCCGTAAAGAACTAATAACCATTGGATAGGTCGGACAAAGCGCATATCCTTATTAGCCCAGCGCATTGCTTTAGGAAAGCTTAGGTCATTAATTAATTTATCTAGAATTTCAGATAATAGTCCTTGAGTTGCTTCTCCTTCTTCAGTCTTGACTGCAAATAGATATTCTCCGTTATCAGTGTCACGTACTTCTAAGTCTTCAACATCTAACCCTTGTCCTCTAGCAAAACCTTTGGCTGCTTGATTAGGATTTCCGTCGTCATCAAAAGCAATATTCTTAGCAGGACCTCTTACTTCTTTGGTTAAGTCTTGCTGTTCACTACTAACCCCTCTTAAAAGGAGTACTAATCTTCTTGGAGTACCATAAGTCTCTATCTCATTAAAATCAATCCGATAATGTTCGAATAAATTATTAGCTAATCTTTCTAGCTGTTCAAAAGCTGGCTTCATAAATCCAGCGGGAATCTCTTCAGTTCCTATTTCTAATAATAAATCTTCTTTATTCATCTTCAGTCCCTCCTGCCTTCTTAAGTAATGGATGTCCTAATTCTTCTCGCTGCTCGACATATCCTTTCGCACATAGATTAGCAAGATCTCTAACTCGTTTAATGTAGCTAGTCCTTTCTGTTACACTGATAGCTCCCCGGGCATCTAAGAGATTAAAGGTATGCGAACATTTCAATACGTAATCATAAGCTGGTAGAACTAAGTCATGTTCCATTGCTCGCTTAGCTTCTGCTTCATAGAGGTTAAATAACTGCAATAAAGTATCTATATCAGCTACCTCAAAGTTATACTTAGAATGTTCAACCTCGCCTTGATGATGTACATCGCCATAAGAGATACCATCAACCCATTCGATATCGAAGACGCTATCCACTTCCTGTAGATAGACGGCAATCCTTTCTAAACCATAAGTAATCTCTACTGAAACCGGCTTTACATCAAAGCCTCCTACCTGCTGAAAATATGTAAATTGAGTAATCTCCATGCCGTCTAACCATACTTCCCAGCCTAATCCCCAGGCACCTAAAGTCGGTGATTCCCAGTTATCTTCTACAAAACGAATATCATGCTTTTCAGGTTCAATCCCTAATGCTCGTAAACTATCCAAATAGATCTCCTGAATATCTTCTGGTGATGGCTTCATAATCACCTGATATTGATAATAATGTTGTAATCGGTTTGGGTTCTCTCCATAACGACCATCAGTCGGTCGTCTAGACGGTTCTACATAGGCTACATTCCAATCCTCCGGTCCTAATGCTCGTAAAGTAGTCGCTGGATTCATCGTTCCTGCACCTACTTCGATATCATAAGGCTGTTGGATAATACATTTTTGATCTGCCCAGAATTGATTTAGTGCTTGAATCATATCTTGGAAATTCATCGTTTATATTCCTCCTTAGAAATTGTTAGAATAAGCTTTTATATTGTCAACTAAAAAACCTCGTCGCTGATAGCAGTCAATTACTATCAGGGACGAGGTTTTCCCGCGGTTCCACCCTAATTAATTATCTATTAGTAGATAATTCTCTTTGCGATGCTGCTCCAAAGTGCCGTTCACTAAGTGATTATATTAGGCTTCCACTGTCCCTAATTCGCTATGATAATCAAACTTTAGTTACTCCTCTTCTTCTACACAGCTTATCTTTAATTTTGTATTAAATATATCAGACTTAGCAAGAGTTGTCAATACTTATTAATTAATAGAGTTTCCCCAAAATCAAAATAGCAATTACCTTTAAACCTTATCATAATAGTAAGTTTGGCAGATTGAGCTGTTGTGATGCTTTAAATTTGAGATTTTTATCTATAAAGCTTTGGATTCCTTTTCTTGTTTTCTTCAAAATAGTAAAAATACCATCTGTTATTGCATAATAATCAAATTTAGGTATTTCATAAATTCTTTTAGATAATTTAGAAATCCATAAGCTTAACTTAGTAGTTTTTCTTTTTTCTGAAAATATTGCTATAAAGCCGATTAAAATAGTTAAAATCAAATCCATAGTTCTAATACTATTTA
>NZ_FOTT01000020.1 GCF_900114655.1 Candidatus Frackibacter sp. WG13 | reverse complement strand
CAAACTTCTGAGTCGCTTATTCCTATTTTCTTTGCACCACTTAGTAAAATTCTTAAGTGATTTTCTTAGTTTCTTGCGTGAAGTTCTCCTTTTAATTATGTCCTTACCTTTCCTTGAAGTTCCCCAAC
Source organism: Candidatus Frackibacter sp. WG13 (assembly GCF_900114655.1). Taxonomy (GTDB): domain Bacteria; phylum Bacillota; class Halanaerobiia; order Halobacteroidales; family Acetohalobiaceae; genus Frackibacter. The sequence goes on along the minus strand of NZ_FOTT01000020.1, from coordinate 55,529 downwards.
GCATCTCGAACCCTAGAAATTCAAAGCTATTATTTTCATATTTACGGAATCTAGAGAAACTGATTATATTTGTCTTTTCCAATGAAAGTGCTAGACCAAATTTATTTAGTCTCTTTTGTAACATGTGATAAAATCGTTCTGCATCTCTTTTGTACCTAAAAGCACAAACAAAGTCATCAGCGTAACGACATAGATGGGCTTCACCTGCACATTCTTTCTTAACTTTTCCTATAAACCAGATATCTAATACGTAGTGTAGATAGATATTTGCTAGAATGGGACTTATTATGCCACCTTGAGGAGTTCCTGTAACTGGATGAATGACTTGTCCATCTTCTTTTAATATCCCAGCTTTTAACCATTTCTTGATTAGCCTTATAAATTCTTTATCATTAACTCTTTGTTTTAACATTTCTATTAACCAATCATGGTCTATGTTATCGAAAAATCCTTTGATATCTGCTTCAACTATGTAACTGTATTTGCCAAACTGTAATTCTTTTGTTAAAGATTTTATTGCTACTTTTGAATCACGGTTTGGTCTATATCCATAGCTATTATCTATAAAATCTTGTTCATAAATTGCTTCTAATATATCGGCTGTTGCTCTTTGTACTATTTTATCGGCAACTACTGGAATCCCCAGTGGACGAAGTTTCCCATTGTCCTTTTCTATATTCACTCTACGTACCATCTTTGCATGATATCGCTTACCTATTAAGCTATCTAATATACTTTCAATATTATCTTTTAAGTTTTTAGCAAATTCTTTGGCAGTTATTTTATCTACTCCTGCGGCTGCTTTCTTATTTATGTTATCCCAAGCTTTACTTAAAGCACTATGGTTTATCTGCCTATATAGGTCACGAAATCTATACTTTTTGAGTCGTTTTGCTTTCTTTGCTATTCCCTTCAGTGAGGTTTGCACTAATTGCTCCGGCCTTGCGCGTCCGGTTAGTGTTTCCTTTGATGAGTACATATTTCTGTCACCCCTTCCCCATGTAACCAGCTCTCCTGGTCTCAGAGTACTATGAGTTAATCCGACTTCCTACAAGTCGCAGGTCGTCCTCTTTTTCGATTGGATAGACCTTCCAATAATCATTGGAACCTGTAGGACCTCCCAAATTCCTGATATTTCTTTCTCTTCATGCCAGGTTCTCTGACCCCGACAGACCCTCCGGAATCTCACCTTTTACAATTCCTTCGTATTGACTTCCGCAACGTTAACTACGTCGTCATCTGCTCTTCTCCTGTTTCCAGGACCCGATACTAACGGGGCTCAATATGCTTCAGGAATTACGGTCTTCCCTCTGGCCTAAAAAGTTCTCTGTGTACACTTCACCTGAATTGTTACCAATTCAAAGCGCAACACTCGATATAGGTGGATGGTTAGTCCTTACCTAGCAAAGACTGTTATCAGATATATTGACTAATTAAAATATTACTCAAACCATTGAACGACCTTCACTTTACCAAAGACAGTGAGGTAGTGAAAGGTGGACCTTCTGTCGGCGATCTTTTAAGCTCTTACCATTGAGCTATTTACGTTGGTTCTGTTGTAATCTCTCATAATCGATATTATCCTAAGTCTACTCTAGTAGACGGCTTCACCTTGCCAGAAATATCAAACTTGCTTGGCGTACTAACTTTAATTATTACCGACACTAACGTCGGTAATACTGCTTTTTAGGACATAGACTGATTTAATTTTTTAAATAATTCTTAAATTTATTTAAAGCTTCCATATTAGAATGAGTCTTATCTACTAAATATTTTATATTAACTATTCCCACAACCTACTTAAATACTTTTAAACTTAGACCTTCTGCTAATTTTATGTGCTACTAAATAAATTAACACATATATAATAAATGAATACCCTTTACTCCAATTATTAGACTCTACATACATATCTAGTGCTATTAATATAGGTTCGGCAATAAATGCATTTATGACCCCGATAGTAATCCCTTTAAGTAAAGGTGAGACTTTAGGCCTTATTTGAATAAAACCCATATAGGTAACTGGTAAAATACAAAAATCATAAGAGATATATGCAGGAATAGATGGAACTAAATCTACTGGATAAAACCAAAGCCCTAACTGCAACCCTAAAAAGTCAAGCCAAGAAGAAATACCAATGACAAATAAAGCAACATATAATAACCTATCAGTACTCTCCTTTTTCCTAAACTTAATCCAAATTATCCAAGGGATGGTGGCTAATATTAATGTTAACCACCACCTCCATGAAAACAGAATCTCATCATACCATAAATCATAATATTTTGTTTGCATGATATTAACTTGATTTTGGATTTTTAATAATTTTTCTTTTAACATACTATCCATTGTTTTCTCACACCCAGTCTTTATGGATAGTATTTAATAATCAAGTATCTAATATTCTATATTTTCATACCACTGGTAATAACTGATTTGATTCTTAATCCTACTTGTTCTCATTAAAATTCAACTCCTCTTTACTCTTTTAATCATATTTTTTCTCTTGTATAGTTCATATATAATTCTTATCCTGCTAAACTCCACAATCATTACTATAATATTAATTCACCAACAATCCATTAATTCCCTTTCAAAGAACAAAAATATAAACTTTAAAAGGATTATTAACAATTTATCTAGAAATAATCATATATAGTAAGTGTGTTTTAGTATTTTTTTAGCCCCTTATCGAACATATGTGCTAATTTGTCACTATTTAATTTATTATTGTGAAGAGGAGGTAACATTTATGGCTCATTTAAGAAAACTTGGACAAAAAAAGTATAAAATAATAATTGAACTTGGACGTAACCCTGCTACTGGTAAACGTAAGCGCAAGACTAAAACTGTAAATGGTACTAAAAAAGAAGCCCAAAAAATTATGGCTAAGCTAATTCATGAAATGGAAACTGGTACTTATGTAGAGCCTTCAAAAATGACCACAGCAGAACTATTGCAAAAATGGCTTAAAGAATATTGTAAACCTAACCTAGCTCCTAGTAGCTATGCTAATTACCGAGAAATAATTGAAAGACATTTTATCCCTGAACTTGGCAGCATACAGTTGAAAAATTTAAAACCAATGCATATTCAGTCTTACCAAAGCAAAAAATTAACGACCGGTAGACAGGATGGTAAACCTGGCGGTTTATCTAAGACTACCGTAGAAAAGCATAATCGGATATTAAGTCAAGCTTTAAAATATGCTGTTAAGTTACAGATAATTAAAAGCAATCCAGCTGACCCAATCAAAGCTCCTTCACCAGAAGAGCCTGAAATTAAATATTTGAATAAAGAACAAGTCAATAAGGTTTTAAAAGAAACAAAAGATAAATGGATTTATAATTTCATTTACATAAGTGTTAATACGGGTATGCGAAGAGGAGAAATGTTAGGTTTAAGATGGAAAGATATAGACTTAAATAAAAAGACTATTCAAGTCAGACAAATATCGCAAAGAATTAGAAATGAAGGTATTATATTTAAAAAACCTAAAACTAAATCTAGCGAGAGATTAATAAGCATTTCAAATAATGTTGTTAAAGCTATCAAAAAAATAAAAAGAGAGCAATCTGAAAATAAACTACTCCTAGGACCTAATTATTATACTAAACAAAACCTTGTCTTCTGTAATGAAGACGGATCACCTGCAAATCCTCAAGGAGTTACTAGACGGTTTAAACGAGTTGCTAAAAGAGCTGGATTCAAAGATATAAGACTGCATGACTTACGCCATACACACGCTACTCTTCTATTACAAGAAGGAGTACATCCAAAGGTAGTTCAAGAACGTCTTGGCCACTCAAGCATAACTCAAACTTTAGACACTTATTCACATGTTATTCCCAGCTTACAACAGGAAGCAGCTGATAAATTAGAGGGGTTAATCGAAGAAAATTAAACCTATGGCACTTAAATGGCACTTTTGAAACAGTTATCAGATTTACTTGTTATTATCCAACCTGCTTTAAGCCTTGATATGACAGTGATTACAGCAGGTTGTTATTTTTAACATTTTAAATATAGCACAGAATCCCACCTTCGGCACCATTACTTTTTATATGATATTAGAATTTATCAACTTTTCCTTATAATCACCGGTATGACAGGGGTTATGGAAGGTTGATTTTTTTATTTGTATTAGCTTTTAAACTAGCAATCACCATGCTCCCGTCTGCTTCCGAAGTATTTAACTTATAACGCATTTTGTGGTCGTCTTCATCTTCCACGCTTGCGATTGGGGAATATTTAGCAGTTAATCCTAACTCAAATTTCCCTTTCTCATACTTCATAACTCCGCCTATGTACGGCATAGAGTATTTTGTGTTGTAAGTTATACCTACCCCGTCGTACAATAGTGGATATTGACTAGTATCTATAGCTTCATCCCAGAATAAAGTTCGTGGGTCATAGGCAACGAAATCGTATTCATCGTATCTGTATCCTCCAAGGAAAGATACTTTTGTTGCTCCAGCTTTATACCATTCGCTTTGCATATTTAAATCAAAACTTTGCCCTTTGGCTTCATTCGTGGCATCCCCAATAGTGTCAATTGTCCCATCTGAGTTATAGTCTAAGTCCGTCATTCTATCATCTGTTGCTTTTTCATTTAAAATTTTGCTTCCTTTGAAGTTTGTTCTAATCCCAAAAACATCTTGACCATACTCCAAAGTTACTGCCTTGTTGACTAATGGGAAAGTCAATACGCTAGACCCCCAGTCTCCAAAATAAGTTCTACAATTGGAACAGATAGCCCAACCTGATTTTTAGGTAATGTACAAATAAAAATCCTTAAAAAGGTTGACAATCCACCATAAATTAATTCTACAAATAAAATTTTGCTTCAAATCATCTAACCACCCTCAATATTTAGTACACAATTAATCCATCTTCTATTCATTTTAAGTTTCAATTTAATTCTTCCTAGAATAATAAAAACTGTCCATTGGACTATTACAAATTCATTCAAAAATCCGTAGGACAGTTTAAAAAGATTCATATGTTATTTTATCTTTATTATACCGATAAGTCAGCAAGTATGGAGTAATTTCTAGCTATCTCAATATACTCTTTGATGTCTCTATCTCTTGCCTTTGCCTCTTTATCTGTACATCTCTTATCTGAAAAGTAGTAAAAATAGCTAAACCAATCCAAATAAAACCAAAACTTATAAAATGAGTAGTTGTAAATTCTTCTTTAAACACAAATATCCCTAATATAAGACTTATGGTCGGGGCAATATACTGTAAATAACCCATACTGGACAGAGGTAATCTCTGAGTTCCTCTAGTAAAGAATAATAAGGGTAGAGCTGTTACTATTCCAGAACATATAAGAATTATAGTTGTAATACTAGAAACATGACCTAAAGCACCCACACCGTTAACCTGTCTAAAGATAATATAACCCAACGCAATTGGTGTTAAAATAGCGGTCTCCATAGCTAACCCTACCGTTGAACCAACTGAAACGGTCTTTTTCATAAGTCCATATAATGCAAAAGATAAGGCCAAAGTCAAAGAAATCCAGGGTACTTCTCCATATTTAAAAGTCATAATACCAACACCAATTGTAGCCATAATTATAGATACTATCTGCCAAGAATTTAACTTCTCTTTTAAAACTACTACACCTAACAAAATAACAATTAAAGGATTCATATAATAGCCCATGCTTGTTTCGACAATATGGCTAGTATTTACCGCCCATATATATATACTCCCCAATTGATAGAGATGAATATAGTTGCAAAGATGAGACGAATTAAATCAGATTTGGATTTAAAGATTTCCTTAAACTGATGTAGTTTTTTCTGAAAACATAAAATTACCAGGACAAAAACCAGAGACCAAAGAATACGATGGGCAAGTATTTCCATAGGGGTAATTTTATCTAATGCCTTCCAATAAAGAGGCAAAATACCCCACAGAATATAAGCAGTTATACCATAAAAAAGACCTATCAATTTAGATTCATTGTTATCCACTTTCCTCACTCCATATATTATATTTAAATTAGTTATGACAATGATTATATCATCTAATCCAAGCAGATAAAAGGCAAAATTGATAGTTTTTCTACATTTCCTCTTGCGACGAGAAAACTATTTTACCATTGCCGCAATTCAATTGGTAATCCATCGGGATCCCTTATTTCAGCTCTTTTAGAAGGCCCTAAATCTACTGGACCCCAACTGACTTCTACTCCTTTATCTTCTAAATATGTTATTACTTCATCCATATCTTCTACTTCTAAAGCTAACATCCTATAACCTACTTGACGGTCCTGTTTGTTAATAGGTTGAGGTTCTTTCATAGATAACAGTTCAAGCATTGAATCATTTAATTCTAAAAAGACAACTTCCTTTATTGATGGTGCATCAACTTCTTCTCTTTGTTTAATCTTAAATCCCAATATTTCAGTATAAAATGTAATTGATACTTCGATATCTGACGGTATGATTTCAACATGATCAATTCTTTTAAACATTTTAAACCTCCTACTTCATAATTTAATATTACTCTTTGATTACTTATCTATATTATATTCTTTATTAATTCATTAAAAATTTATAAGATAAGATCAATCTGATCTTTTAATTTTTTTTAATATTTCTTCAAACTTTTCATAAGGTTGAGCTCCTACAATACGATATTCATCATTAATAATAAAAGTAGGAACACCTGTAGCTCCATGCACAACTGACTTTTGAGTAATTGCCTTTAACTTCTCTTCCCACTTAGAATCCTGCCAAGCTTCTTTTACTTCATCTTTAGATAAGCCAACCTCATTAGCAATCTGAAGAAGCACCTCTTTATCTCCAATGTCCTTTTCATCCTCAAAGTAAGCTTCAAATAACCTATGATGGAAGGCCTCAAAGCAACCAGTTTCTTTGGCATATTCACTTAATATCAATGCCAAGTGAGTATTAGATAATTTCTTAGATTGATTAAATTTGATTCCATATTCTTTTCCCCGTTGATTCAACCGATCATATAACCTCTCTATCGATTTAGAATCAAATTTCTTAGTTATATCTTCACCTCCTAGCGGTGTTTCTGGATGAATTTCTAACCCATACCACTCTTCTTCGATATCAAATTCTTGCTTTAACCGATCGACAATAGCCTTGCCGATATAACAAAAAGGTCAGATATAATCAGAATAAATTTTCATCTTAATCATATTACCCACCTCCTAAATATCTCAATTACACCTGTAATTTTATGTGAATATCAATAATATGATTATGTTTTTTCAATCTCCCAACTATGTTCAAATTCTATACAGCCTTTAAGTGTCTGAGCAACTGGACATCCTTGTTCAAATACATCTAATGCCCGTTTGGCTTCCTTAATTTTATCAATTGGTATCTTTAGCTCATAGTGGCAACGAATTCGATTAATCTTTAATATTCCCTTCTCTTCTTCAATTATCCCTTCAAAATGTCCTTTCAACTTATCAGGAAAAGTAGAAATTTCGCGCGCTTCCAGCGCACCTGCAAGAGTACCAGTTAGTCATCCACCTGCAGCAGAAACAATATGATCAAGTGTTAATGGATACTCTATCTCTGGTTCAACCCCATAAAATTCCTTTACCCCACCATGCACTCCAAAATACAATGGCTCTTCAAAACCCTCGATATAAGCCCGTCGATTAGGTCTCTCATCTTGTATGATCGTGATTTTAGTAGTTTCAATTGGATCAACCGTCATAATTTAATCCTCCTTCCAAAGAATTATTAGTTCAATATTTTAATCTATCTATATATAATTTTTAGTATTTACATTTCCAATATTATTATGATTCAAATTCACTAATATATTAACTTAAAACACTTGAACCTTTAATTAATCATTAACAATTTAAAGCCCTTCTAATGCGAAGGGCTTTAAATTAGCATATAAGTAAAAATTATAATAATGATTCTGCTTGTTCAGCTTTAAATAAGACTTTATCATCTTCAGCATGTGCTGTTCCTATCAAACGATATCCCTTAGGCTCATCTTTAGTAGATGCTAAAACCACCTGCATATCACCATTATCATTCAAGTTCTCTTGGGTATTCTCCATCTTGTAAATTCCAAAAGTAAGTACATCATCATTTATCTCCTTTACCTCACCAACAACAATTAAATGTTGTTCTCCTCGAGAAGACACTGTACTAATCGGCACAAATGGAGCCTCTTCAGCCAAATTCTTAATTTCATCATTTAAAACCATTTTTATACCTCCTATTTAAGATTTTAGCTTAACTATAAATGATTATATCATCACCTTAACGTAAACGTCAAGTTAATAGTAGGCTCTTTTCCTATTATTTTTCTAAATATATGGACTTTTTAATTTAATTTTTTATATCTAGTCTGATTTCAATTTTTGTCGCCATTTATAAGGTAACTCTATTATAGTACCTGGACCATCAATTTCTTTTATTGACATTAAACATTCTTTAATCACTTTTAGTTGCAACTCTGTATTTCCTGGATCTCCAAACGGAGCACCAAAGACAAAATTAGTGCTGAGTGTTCGTGGTGCTTGTACTAAATTAGCAACTTCTAAAAACATATTTAATGTTACAGTAATTATATCGTTTTCTTCTAATTTTCTTGCTAACAATCCCACGGATTGATTGCATATTGGTCAAGCAGGTGCCAAAATAGCTATATCTACTTGGTCTTCCTTTAAGGAATTAGCAATTTTCATCCCGGTTTGATTAATAAGTTCATCAACCTTTAAACAATACCCCATAAAACTATAATTTCTCCTAGCCAAAGCACCAATTACTCCTCTCTCTTCAAGTCTTTGCAACAATTCAACAGGAAATACTGTATTTATATCTTCTTTTATATACTTATAATCATAATGACCATGACTAATTTCTAAATCTTTAAATTTCACTCTACTCGGAATTTCTCGATAACTAGCATCTCCCATTGAATCTTCAGTATCAAACTTTGGATCATCTTTTAAATGAAGTCCACCTGAAGAAATTAAAGCAACTTTTGCTTCAGAAATCGGTTTCCCTAGCTTAACAAATGGCACCTCTTTTTCTCGATTGTCAATAAATTTAAAATTAGGATCAACATTACTTTGAAGCATTTCTTCAATACTTTTGATATCCATTTCTATCTCCCTTCTTTATTTTTTAAAATTATATCATAACTCTAACGTTAGAGTCAAACTAATTTTAATTACCATATTTAATTGATTTTACTAAAATTTAAATAACAATGATTAATTAAAAATTATACTCCATTTTAGAGTATAATTCTAGTTTCGTATATTAGATTTTACTGTTAAATAGCTGACGACTGCCAGCGACGTGCCGACAGTCGTCAATTTTCAATATTTAAATAACACTTTATTTAAAATGACTCATAATATACTGTCTCTTCTAAAGGTTTTCTATCCGTATTATGTCTATCCGGTGATGCTGCTTCTCCTGCTGCATATCCTATAGCTAGAATATTGACCGGCTCAATATTCTCTGGAATATTAAATTCTTCTTTTATAACCTCTGGCTCAAAATAACAAATCCATACTGTCCCCAATCCAAGTTGTGTAGCTTGAAGCATCATATGATCAGTAACTATACTAGCATCAATATGTGCCGTGTTCATACCATCAAAAGGCCTTTTCCAAGTATGACCATGATCAGAACATACTATAATTGCTAATGGAGCATCATATATTTTGGCTCCTTTCTTGATCTTATTTAATCCTTCTTCCTTTTGTACTACAATAAGACGCTGGGGTTGACTATTTGTAGCTGTAGGCGCAACTCTCCCTGCTTCTAATATTTTAAGTAATTTTTCTTCTTCAACTTTTTTTGATTCATATTCTCTAACTGAATACCTCTCTTTAGCTAATTGTAAAAAATCCATAATTTGCCTCCTTTTTATCAGTTATTTGTCTTTCATTATATCATCTGTATAGAAAATATCAAAAAATTAAATAGGTTCTATACTTTAGAACATAACCAAGTTGACCTTTATACAACCCAAGGTAAAAACAATAATGATTTATATGTTAAGGAAACTCTTTTCAAGTCAAAACAAATATATTTACATTCATTTAACAATTGATTTAATAGCCCTATGTGTTAGGATAGTTGTCGTAAGGAGTAAAATTTGTGTATAATAAAGTAACGACAATAAATCCTAAGGAGAATTAATATGCCAAAAAAAGTTTATCCCAAAGAATTAAAAGAATCTGTTTTTAAAAGACTTGCTCCACCAAATGCTGAAAAAGTACCTGATTTAGCAAAAGAATTAGACATACCTAGAAATACTCTTTATTCTTGGCGAAGTAAAGCTCTTAAAGAAAGTCCTGCTACTAGTAAAAGAGCGAGCAAATGGACTTCTAAAGATAAGTTTCAAGCTGTCTTAGAAACTGCCAGTCTTTCTGAATTGGAAACTTCTAAATACTGCCGAGAAAGAGGTTGATTAAAAAAGCTACTCTTTCCCAAGGTATAGCAACTAAAAAAGATAAACCATTAGTATTACATTCTGATAATGGTAGCCCTATGAAAGCAGCAACATTTATGGCAACACTCGAAAAACTAGGAGTTCAAAGTTCATTTTCAAGACCAAGAGTAAGTAACGATAATCCCTATTCTGAATCACTATTTAAAACAATGAAGTATAGACCTGTTTATCCTAACAAAGGCTTTAAGAACCTGACAGAAGCCAGAGAATGGGTTTCTAAGTTTGTTCACTGGTACAATCATGAACATTTACATAGTGGAATTAATTTTATAACGCCCTATCAAAGACATTACGGGCTTGATATAGATATAATACAAAAGCGTATTGCAACATATAAAAAGGCTAAGGAAACTCATCCAGAGAGATGGTCAGGGGAAATTAGAGACTGGTCACTTCCTGACTATGTAACATTAAATCCAATGGAAGAAGACGAAGTAGAAAAATATCTCAACCAGCAGAGTTCCTAATTGGAACTCTAAATGAAGAGTATTCAAAGAAATTTTTAATTAAATGCGACAACTTACTTGACAAACGCCGTTTAATACTAGATTCTATCTACTACTAATTCAAACTCATCTGACTGTCTACAAACAATTCAACAAAAACATCAACAATCTTTGGATCAAACTGACTTCCTGCACAGTTCTCTAATTCTTTAATTGCTTTCTTATGAGAAAACGCTTCTCGATAAGGTCTTTTTGAGGTCATAGCATCAAAGGCATCTGCCACAGCAATTATCCTAGAAATTAAAGGAATCCCTTCACCTTTTAATCCCTCAGGATAACCATTGCCATTAAAAAACTCATGGTGATAACGAATACCTAGTATTATTGCATCATTAAAATTTGCTTGTTTTACAGCTCTAGCACCAACTATTGAATGACGTTTTACTTCTATAAATTCGTCCTCTGTTAAAGTAGTTGTTTTATGTAATATAGCATCTGGAACAGCAATTTTCCCAATATCATGTAATAAAGCAGCAAACCTTAGATTATTTAAAGTCGTTTTATCTAATTGAAGTCCTTTACCTAATTGTAATGAATATTTAGCAACATTCTTACTATGGGTAGAAGTATATTCATCTCTCAATTCAATAATTCCTACAAATGCTTTAGCCAATCTGTTATCCACTTAAGTCCCTCCTCTTTAATTTCGATAATGAATTTTCCAATAATATAAATTTATAAAGAAGGAAAAAGGAGATTAATTTTATAAATTAACTATATTATATACCTGTGATTCTTGCCACGACCCACATAATAAAATTAATATAATCTCTTAACCTTTTTCCCCTATCAACATATGATCACTATCTATAATTTAAAGCTATCCTTAACTCATAAAGATTTAGCTAAAACAAATGTATTAATATCAAAAATTCAATTAAAAATCCTAATTATCATTAACATTAAATATACTTTTTATTTTGCTATCCATTTCATGAAAGAAACAATCTTCTTATCTAATTCCTGGCTTTTATTAATTACCTTCTTATGATTCAAATTCTCTTTATCCTTAACTATCTTAGCAAGCTCCACCTTTAACTTTTTAATTTCACTTCTGCTTTGAATATTAATTGTAATCACTCTTTCTAAATTTATTATAAAATTAAATAAGTCCTATTCCTCAATAAAATATAAAAGAGGAATAGGACTTTATTTTTTAAATACAACATAAAGCCTATCTTCCCTTTCGGTAGCTTGACGACCATAGCATAAGCTTTAGGCTCCGAGCTTTGCGTCCTTATCTTTCGATAAGTTTGCCTTTATCGAGGAATTAATAGAAAATATCATTTAAAGTATTTTGTTATAATATCACAATTAAAATTATATCAATTTATCATTATCTTGTAAATATAAACAATTCACATGCACATTATATAATATATGTTAATTAGTCACAATCCCTTAATTAGCCTTTGTTAACTATTCCACCTTAATAAATTCATTATATTTTCACAATATATTATTATAATAGAAAGAAGAATAGTAATTTAACTAAGTTACACAGTAAATACTATAACAATAAAATGCGAGGTGATTAAATATGTTATTTAAAAAACGCTTTAAGAAACTAAGAAAACGAAATAATTTAACTCAAAAAGAATTAGCCCAACATTTGAATTTAGCTCCTTCCACAATATCTTTCTATGAAGTTGGCGAAAGAACACCAGACTATAAAACATTAATTAAAATCGCCGACTACTTTGATGTAAGTCTAGATTATTTATTTGGAAGAATTCATATTCATAACTATGAAACTGTTAACTATCTAAAGCAACTACCTGATTCATTAATTGATGAATTAAGTAGTGAACCTAAAGTTCTAAATCAATTGCTTGAAAATATTTATTTGGCTAAAAATAAGCAAATCAAAGTTGAAGATTTATCAAAGATTATTAATACAATTATTAATGCAATACCTTAGCTTTTGCAACTATATGTAGTAAATATAATTTTGAACCCTTTATTCTTACAAGAATAATTAAGCCCTATTCCCTATGAATATTATAAATGAAATAGGGCTTTAAAATCCTTAACCGTTCTCTCTTATGATAACTCTATAAAGCTATCTTGCTCTTAATGACTATCTTTTTAAAACTAAATAAAATTATGCTGTTTTTAGTCTAAATTTGTAGAACAAGATTCACATTTGAAATTATATCAACCTAATCACATATTGTCAAGTAATTTTTACTATAAACACAATTTGTGTTTGCTAAAATTAGTATCATCATTTTTCAGCTTATTCTTTAAACATTAAATTTCTCAACCATTTCCCGTAACTTTTGAGCCATAGTTGCTAACTCTTGTGAAGAATTGGTTACTTCTTCAGACATATTAGTCATCTCTTGAGAGGCATTACTAACTTCATCACTACTTTCAACTAAAGCCTCTGTAGAAGCAGCAGTCTGTTGCATATAAGAAGAAGTTTCTTCTATAGCCGTCTCAATTCCCGAAAAGACTTCATCCGTTTCTTTTACAACCTCTTTTCCTTCTTGGGCTTTAATTTGAACCTCTTCTATAGATTTCAAACCAGCCTCAGATATACCTTGTGTCTCTTTAATCAAATCATCTATCTCTCTAGTTGCTTTGGCTGTTTCTTCAGCTAGCTCTCTAATTTCTTCAGCTACTACTGCAAATCCTCGTCCATGTTCTCCAGCTCTTGCTGCTTCAATTGCAGCATTTAAAGCTAACAAGTTTGTCTGGTCTGCTATATCAGTAATTAACTCTACAATCTGACCTATCTCTTGTGAATTAGTATCTAATTCTTTAATAGTATCTACTGTCTCTTGTACTGTTTGATTAATTTCTTCTATGCTGTTTATTGTTTTATCAATCTTTTGACTACCTAACTGTGTTTGTGAATTAGCTTCCTGAGCAAAACTAGTTACTTCTTGGTTACTAGCTGATATTTCTTCTATACTTGCAGTTATCTCTTCAATACCTTGATTACTAGTCTCTATTACTGCATTGCCTTCCTCAGCAGAAGCTGAAAGCTCTTCACTATAGGCTGATAAGTCCTCAATAGTACTTATTAAATCAGTAATCATTCTCTTTAAACTATTATGCATCTTATTAAGTGCTTGACTTAAGTCACCAATTTCATCCTTATTCTTAACCTTTAATAAATTAGTACTTAAATCTCCTTCAGCTATCTTTTGAGCAAAATTAGTAGCATTAATTATCGGCTCTGAAACTTTATTAGAAAAGAATATTGCTAAAATTGTAATTAATATTGCAGCTACAATTATTACTCCTAACACTAATTTATATATATAACCTAACTGCTTTGTCAACTCTGATTTTTTAATTACAGCTATAAACTTCCAACCTGTACTAGGAGAGGTATATACATTCATCAAATAATTATTGCCATTCATCATTGCCTCAAAGCTATCATTCTTTATTTTAGATATCTTATTTAATTTAGCAACTTCAAGCTTCTTAATATTTTGAAAATTGAACTCAGGTTTTCTAGGATGGGCTAAAATAGTTCCATCATTAGTAGTCATGATTACATAACCTGTATCTCCAATACTTATATCTTTTACCATCTGCGTCAATCCATCTAAGCTAACATCAAGACCCTGTACTCCTATGAATTCTCCTTTATTATTTTCAATTGTTGTAACTGTACTTACAATTACTTTATCATCAGCTGCCCAATAATAAGGACTTGTCCTAACTACTTTACCTCTATTCTTCATAGCAGTCTTATAGTAAGGTCTTTGAGTTGGAGTATAATTTTTTGGAACAGAATTAGCCGGCCATTGAATATATCCACCTTCTTTAGTTGCCATATAAACATATGCAGAGTCAGGATGTGTTTCAGCAAAATGTGAATATACATTATAAATTTTTGCTTCAATCCCGCCATTCTTTAATGGAGTTAACTTTAAATCCTCTTCTTCAGTCTTATTCATATAAGTAGTAATAGTTTGATCAGCCTTCTTAACAGTAGGATTAGTCGCTAACATCTTAGTATTTTTCTTAATAGTCTCAAAGTATAGATTAATAGCATTATCCACTTGTTTAACCTCTTTAGTGGTAGATTGAATAAAATTTTGTTTTAATACTCCCTTTACTTTTTCTACTCCTAAATAGCCCAAAATCAACATAGGAACTAATGCTATTAATAAAAATAATATAATTAATTTACTTCGAAGGTTATTATTGAATAAGTTACTTAATTTATTCATAAATCATTTCCCCTTTCCTTTAAAATACGTAATTATATTTTTACATAGACATTATAATTAGTTACCTTTCAATTCAAATCTAAACCCCCTTCTATATTTTGATAAACATGATTATAAAATAACTATGTTTATTAATTAAATAAATTATATCAAACTCCTTCATTTTTTCCGTATTTTATTTAAATAATCATAAATTTCCTTAAGATTTATAAAAATATTACATATACCAACATAAATTTAACTATAAATAATTTAAGGTCAGGGCTTTAAATTGCCCTGACCTCTTATAGAGATTAATTTTAAATTTTATACTTTTAATCTTCTTCTAATTACTAATAACCTTATATTTTTTAATTAACTCTTTAATTCTCCTAGTTTATTTCATTTTATTTAAACATCAAAAGTATCAACTAATTCTTGTAATTGCTGAGCCATACTAGCTAATTCTTGAGAGGACTTAGTTACTTCGTCAGACATATTTCTAACTCCATCGGATGCTTCAGCTACTTGATCACTATTTTCAGCTAGATTCTGAGTAGAAGCTGCTGTCTGTTGAATATGAGCTGAAGTCTCTTCAATAGCATGTTTGATTTTTGAGAATACTTCACCTGTCTCCTGCACAATAGTTTTACCTCTTTGTGCTTTATTTTCTACTTGCTGCACAGCTCCTAAACCTGCTTTTGATTTTTTCTGAGTATCTTTAATTAAACCACTAATCTCATTAGTTGCCTTAGCCGTTTCTTCTGCTAATTCCCTAATTTCTTCAGCTACTACTGCAAATCCTTGACCATGTTCTCCAGCTCTAGCTGCCTCAATAGCTGCATTTAAAGCTAATAGATTAGTCTGGTCTGCTATATCAGTAATTAGTTCTACAATTTGACCTATTTCCTGTGAATTATTATCTAACTCTTCAATAGTATCTACTGTACTGCCAACCGCTTGATTAATCTCTTCTATACTCTCAACAGTGCTTTCAATCTTTTGACCACCAATTTGGGTCTGGGAATTAGCTTCTTGAGCTAAACCAGTTACTTCCTGACTACTAGCTGATATTTGTTGAATACTAGACGACATATCGTCTATAAGCTGACTAGTTGTCTCTATAGTTGCATTTCCTTCCTCAGCAGAAGCTGATAGTTCCTCACTGTAAGCAGATAAGTCTTCAACAGCATCCAATAAATTAACGACTATATCCTTCAAATTGATACGCATTTCATTTAAAGCATGAGTTAAATCTCCAATTTCATCTTGGGTTTTTACTTGTAAAGAGTCTATATTTAAATTTCCATTAGCAATCTTATCAGCAAACTCCATAGCTGCTACTATTGGTTTAGTTATATAATTAGAAACTCCTAAAGATATTCCAATTGCTAGTAAAACAGCGACAACTATAATAATAATAGATAATCTTTTCTGCTTGCTTATTTCTTTAAACGCCTCTTTAGCAGGCAATTGAACTACAATTCCCCACCCTGTCTTTTCAAAGGGCATATAAGCTGCTAACTTATTCACTCCTTTATAGGTGTATTCTTCTGTTCCATGCTTCCCATTTATCACCTTTTTAACCGGATCAAGATTTGATACATCAATCATTTCTTTAACTAATTTATCGTCTGGATGACCAATTACCTTACCAGTTCGTCCCACTACATATCCGTATCCTGATTTTCCTGGATCAACTTGTGAAGCTAACTCACTTATAAACGATAATTCAATACTAGCCCCAATCACACCTACTATATTTCCATCTCTTTTAATAGGTTTTGCTAAAACTACAATTGGTTTCTTCTGGCTTCTTGAAATAATCACTTTTGAATAATGAGTTTCACCTTTAATTGCTGCTTGGAAATAACCCCTATCTGATCTATCACCTAAACTACCAGATGTTTTATAAATCTGCATTCCACTAGGGTCCATAATATAGATCTGAGTAATCGCATCATAGTCTGCAACTATTCCTTTTAATATACCATCCATCTTACTAGGGTTCATACTTTCAACTTCTTCTAAAGTAGATAACATGTCCATTACTGATTCAGTATCATCAACTGCAAGTTTAATTTGTTTATGTAAGCTTTTAGCTAAATTCATATTTTGGTCATATACTACCTCTCTAATATATGATGTATTCGTCTTAATAAAAGTATAAGTAACTGTTAATACAGGTACCAACAAAACTAATATGAAAATTACAACTAATTTTCCTTTAAGACTATTTCTAAAATTCATCTTATTCCTCTCCTTATAATCTTTATTTAATACATGCGTTTTAAGCAGTATCTTCTTTTACATTCTCACTAATCTCTTTCAAATTTATCTTTTCTTCTACAGTTAATAATTTTTCTAAATCACATAAGATAATAATTCTATCCTTTACTTTAGCTAATCCTTTTAAATACTCATTCCTAATCCCAACAATTTTATCTGGAGCATCCTCAATTTCATCAGACTTAATTCTTAAAACTTCGGAAACTGAATCTACAATTATTCCTATATTCTGACCATCCACTTCAATAATGATAATTCTAGATTTATTTGTTAATTTTTCTTCTAAGTTAAACTTCTTTCTTAAATCAACAATAGGAACAATATTGCCTCGCAAATTAATAATTCCTAAAAAAGTTTCAGAACTATTGGGTAATTTAGTAATTTCTTTCATACGAATAATTTCTTTTATTTTAGTAATTTCAATTCCAAATTCCTCTTTAGATAATTGAAAAATTACTAATTGATATATTTGATTATTCATAATTCTCCCCTTTCATTACAATTAAGATTCGAATGGTTAGCTACTAAATAATTTTTCTAATTATTCTTCAATGTTTTATCTTAAACAACAAGCCTATGATTTTATTTTTAATAAACTCACCTCCTGACATAGAAGAAAAATCATATTTACCTTTAATTTCAATCACACTTTTATTATAAATATTTCATTATATTTCTTTATATTCCTTCAATTTTCTCCAAATTATATTAGCTTTAGTCAAATCATTCTCGTGACAATATATAAAGGGATTTAAATTTCTTTAAAATAAAAAAAAGACTAAGGTAATTAACCTCAGCCTTCTACTAAGAAAAAATATTATTACATATTTTAAACTATATATTATAAGAAAAAAACCATATAACCCTCATCCCCCCTAGATTAGTTAGATTTTATATAGGAATTCATACTAAATTTTTAGTTTAACAGTAACCATAGACTATTTAACGTAAAGAGACCGGAACCACTAACTTTTGACCAGAATTAATTAAATTAGGATTAGAAAGATAGTTAAAATCTACAATGGTATCTATTTGGGTCCCATGCTTTTGGGCTATAGAATAAAGAGTATCACCAAAATGCACTGTATAAATAATAGCTTCTGGAGGAGATTGAGGAATAATAATTTTTTGGTTAACATAAATAAGATTTGGCTTAGCGATCTGATTAAAAACTAATATGTTAAACACTGTTGTATTATATCTTTGTGCAATCTCAGATAAAGTATCTCCTGGCTTTACCATGTAACTGAAAGTACCTAATGGTGCAGTAGGCATATCATTACTATTAGGTTTTGTTACTTGTGATATATTCTCTTGTGCTAAAGTCACACTACCGACTATAAAGGTAAACATAAGTACTAAAATCAAAGCTACAAATAACTTTCTCATATGTAAAAACACCTCCCTTTATTAATTTTAATGATACTTAAAATATTAAAGAAGTATTTTACCTACTATTATTTCATCATAGTACTTTCTATTCATCAAGGTTACTGCTTTCTCTCAAAATAATCAGCTTCTGATGACTCATCATTGATATCTTTAAATTTATCTCCTTGATTATTTATTGCTTCAATATTACTAACAGATTTGAAAACTTTTATAACTACATAAGGAGAAGTAATTGCTTGTGTAACACTCTCATCTGGGCCAGGGCCTTTTTCAAAAACTTCAATTTTAGTAACTCCTTCTATCTTTCTTACTGACTCTACTGTTATATTATATCCTCCTGTAGGCTTTTGTCCAGAACCTATATATATTATTGTTTCATCTTCAGTTCTTTTTACAATGCCAAACCCTCTTAATTTCTTAATATATCCGATAGGTTCTTTTAAACTTTCACCGCCAATCATTCTCTTTCCTGCATTAAATATTTTACCCATTAAACCTTGATCAGGATTGGATCCATCACCCATCTTAACTTCAAAGTTAATTCCATCATCCATCCAATTCATTGCTCCTGCTTCTGCTATAACTGTTTCTTTTGGGTCCAACTCAATTTCTACAGCCTGCATATCATCTCCAATTATTTCATAATCAATTTCATGAGCTTTCATTAAATTCCCCTCACCTTCTTAATTTATTTAATTCTTAACTCTTATACACAATTATTATTCTTACTATCTTTAAGCATAATTAAACACTAAACAAATGAAGCAAATCTTTTAATCTAACACTACCTCATACTTCATTGTAAAATCTTATTCTTTAACATCATAAATAAGCTCTGCAACTTTACCATCAAAATATACAAAATCACCATTAGATAAGTTCCAAATTGCTCGCATTCTTTGAGGAGTTTTGATACCATCCTCTTCAATATAATTACTTACTTCTATTGTCCATTTCTCTTTCTCAAATACTCCATCGCCCTTATCCATATAACGATCTCTTGTTTCAAACTTAACCCATTTACCTTTTTCATTAAAGGTGAAGACCCCATCTACTTTAATGCCTCCGTACTCAATAATTGCTTTAGCCCGCTTCTTATCAATCTCTTCCCATTTAATGTAGTCTTGCAAAGCAGCATTAGGCATAATTAAGACTTCAGCAAGAAAAGTCACCAATGCAGACTGATCCATTTCAGGTCCTTCAACATTAAAAAGTGGAATAAACTTTAGTAATTTTCCAGTCATAACACCCTTACCATTTTGATATTTATCTCTACCTTCGAAAGGTATTACTCCTAAAACATTTGCCCTGAGATATACTATCCTTGTTGGTTTTGTAACAAAATTATACTGTTCACTATATAAATTTAAAGGTTTTTCATCGATTCCCCTTTTAAACTCGGCATTCTCAAATACAATTTTAGCATTTAACATCTTTTTCTTACCTATATAACCAGCATATCTAAAATATCTTTGAACAGGTTTAGGAAGTTTTGCTATCTCCTCTTCTGTAAAGACTTCCTCATTATATTCATAATTTTCAAGTTCGCTTTCTACTTCTGAGATAAAAGTCTGCTTTATGGTTCCAGCTTCAACCGACAGATTCATTACAATTAAAACTAAAAAAGTTAATACTATAATTCTGTTCATTTTAACCACCCTCAATTTTTTTATTATTTAATTACTATTCACTTAAAGTTTTTAGTCAATTAATCTACAATTTCTTTACTAAGGTCCTATTTATTTTCTTCTAAATTAATAATCATTTCTTTCTCCCTTCAAAACAATAAAAGAGAACGTTCTTAAATTCACAATCTATCTTTAAAGTGTTCAATATTACTTTCCTTCAAGTTGCTTCTTACATTCCATAATGCTTTTTAGCAATGAAGCTGAATTAGGTGAAATACTCTTTGAAGTTCTGCCTCCTTATTATTTGTTTTTGGAAGCTGGTATTCCTTTGCTTTTATTATTAGTAGTTATGATTAGAGGGATTGATAAAAGGTTAAAATAGAGTTTAAATTAATCAAAACTAGAGAAAGAAGGCTCAAGTAAAATTAAAATAGTTATTATATCATTTGTATCAATAAACACTCAATATTTATATCGTCTAATCTTCCTCATATCTTATTTGTCCCTTTAATCACTTTCAGCCCTTCTCTTCTACTCAATGAAGATAACTCATGTTCATTAATAAATCTTTTAACTATCTCTGGATCTATCTTAGAATATTCTCTTAATGACCAACCGATAGCCTTCTGGATAAAGAATTCATCTATATCTTTTAATCGCTTTATCAAATTAAATAATAACTGAACATCTGTATCTTCTTTATAAGCTAATTGAAATAATAATGTTGTTCTTTGAAGCCATATGTTCCCTGAGTCTACCCAACTTTCTATGTAATAATCCCTTTCACCGGGAAAAAACTTAAAATATTCGCCTACAAGTTTCTTAGAAATTCTATCTATTGTATCCCACCAAGATTTATCTGTTATCATATATTCAAATAGTTTAATAATATCTTTAGTAAATTCGTTTCTATACCTCTCCAGTAGTTCCATAGCAAAGTATTGGTACTCTCTTTCAGATAAATTCCATAATTTCTTTATAACAATATCAACTTCGTCATAACTTGGTCGATTATTTTTTCTCATGAATTTACGAGTAGCCTTTCTTCTTGGCTGAGCCTTAATACCGAAAAATTCAAACTTATTTCTCATATACTGCTCCATCTTTGGCGCATACTCCGAATTAGCTTCTTCTAGATAAATTTTAGTTATATTTTCTATATATTCATCTATACTATTTTTTTCATGCATAATCCTCACCTCTTAAATATACTCTAATTACTGCTTTATATGCATTGTTAAGCAAGACGTTTTAAAACCTTTAAAACTTTCTGTTTGTGTTTTAATCCTACAAAATTACCAATCTTCTTATCTCTTTTTATTCTTGCGCCATACTCTTCAATCCAATTGCGTTTACCTGAACTATCTGAATCAGTTAAAAACCATTTTGGATTAGAAAAACCTTTAGTTATTGTGTCCCATTGAGGTGATTTAGTTGGATTAAAAGTTAAAATTCCATGTTCAAGTAAAGATATTTGCTTCGCATCATATAATTTTTTCGAAATATTTTGAAGTTCATCATAAGTAGCATTTGTAATATCATATTCCTGAGACAAATCTTCCCAAACAGATGGATCAGCTATTCTATTGTCTTCATGTTTCTCTTCAACATTAAAATTAGCTTTGGATTCTTTTGACTGATTGAGTTCAAAATTAGCCTTCCTTTGGTAATAACTGATTTGATTCTTAAGCTTATTTGTTTTCATTAAAATTCAACTCCTCTTTACTCCTCTAATCATATTTTTTCTCTTGTATAGTTCATATATAATTCTTATCCTGATAAACTCCACAATCATTACTATAATATTAATTCACCAACGATCCATTAATTCCCTTTCAAAGAACAAAAATATAAACTTTAAAAGGATTATTAACAATTTATCTAGAAATAATCATGTATAGTAAGTATGTTTTAGTATTTTTTTAGCCTCTTATCGAACATATGTGCTAATTTGTCACTATTTAATTTATTATTGTGAAGAGGAGGTAACATTTATGGCTCATTTAAGGAAACTTGGACAAAAAAAGTATAAAATAGTAATTGAACTTGGACGTAATCCTGCTACTGGTAAACGTAAGCGCAAGACTAAAACTGTATTTATCCTCATTCAAAAGCCACTTATATGAACCTCCATTTTGCACTTTAGGGATTAAGTTATTAATAATTTTTCTAAAATGAGCTACAGAAATCTAGTATTATATACTCTTTCTTTTTATTATAATACTTAAATTTCAAAAATATATAATGATACAAAACGTATATTTCTTTGGCCTATCCATAAACTATATTAGATGTATTCTAATCATTGAACATTTCAAATCAATATTTGAAGATAGATGTTAGGAAATGGAAGTTATTTCATGAGTTATTGTAAATTTAATAATAATCATCTGGAGGGAATTAAAGTGCAAAAAGAAGAAATTATCAAAAGATTAAATTGGTTCTATTCTTTAGAGCATAACCAAGTCGACCTTTATACAACCCAAAGTAAAAATACCGATAATTTATATATCAAAAAAACTTTTGCTAGAATATCTCTTATTGAACAAAAACATGTCAATATGATTGCTGACAAAATAAAAGAACTTGGTGGAACACCTACATTGTTAGGAAATGTAATTGGATCATTAAGTGGAAGAATAACTGGTAAACTTACTGGCAAAACAGATATGACTAACTTGTTAAAATTAAATATAAAGCTAGAAGAAAAAGCTATGCAAGATTATAAACAATTTATCTCGAGTGTAGAAAAGAATGAAGATTTATCTGAACTTTTATGGTCTAATTTAATAGATGAAGATTTACATAAAGCATGGTTTTATAGTAAAATTGATGACTTAAAAAAGAATTGAAACTAATTAGCAAACTGATTCTTGAAGACTAATAACTAAAATACTTTAAATACTAATTTACAAGAAATATTAATTAAATTAATAATATAACCACTTAAGTACTCAAAAACAGTCTTTATATTATCAACCTATTAACTTTTTCTTCTCCATATATAAGACGATTAGTTCATCTAATTCTTGACTTTTTTTGAGCACTTTTGCATTATTAATTTTATTTTTTTCTTCAGCTAATTTTATCAACTCTAATTTTAATTTAATTATTCTATCTTCTAAATGTATAATACTACACATATGAAAATACCTGCCCTTCTTCCAATTTCATAACATCACTAATTATACAGAATTATACAATTCATTTCAAGTTAAAATGAATAAGTTTACATTAATTTAACAATTGATTTAATAGTTCAATTATATAAACTTATTATTTTCCCCATATAAAAACCTGCTAAGAATATTGTAGTTATTAGAATAAAATGAATAATGAACCATCCTATTTTACCATATTCTAATAGTTTTTCATCAACTGGGTTTCTATCCTTTTTTGACACAATTAACCCTCCAACCCATTCAAATATTAATAGATATATCCACCACCAGGTATATGAGTCCCATACATCCCAAAATAATTCGTATTCAATAAGTTTAGTATTAGTCTGCGCCCAAGTTTCAGCAAACATTCCTAAATGAACTATCACCCAATAAAAAGGAATCTTATATGCCCATGAAGTCGGGCTATATCTTACACCTAATAAAACTAAAAATGGAAAAACAGTTAAAATAATAAAGAAAGGCATCGATGAAATACTTGGAAATAGTCTATAAGGAAATGAATAAAAACCAATACTAATAAAAATATAACATAATATTTCTCCTACTATTGCGCTTATTAAAAATAATGAACCATATGTCTTCTTATTAAGCCAAATGACATAAATGGAACCTAATGCTGTTATAATTATTCCTGCAACTGATACGTACGTTTCAATATTAAAGTTTAAGTTCATGATTATCACCTTCTATATTATAACTTTTCCTTAATTTATGTTTCTTATAATCAACTAAAGATAATAAATCTTATTATTATAGAAGAAATTGGTGAATAATCAATAAATATGATATGTATCATATTATTTTATTGAATTATATCTTATAATTGGAATAACATAATTTTTTATAGCAAATTATAATTCGAGGTGTTGATTTATGTCAAATACAAATAACATCATTTTTAAATCTACCTGCCAACAGATGCCCTACGGAATAATTATTCTTAATGAAAGATATGATGGAAAAGGTTATCCAGATGGTCTAAAAGCAAATCAAATTCCTCTAGAAGCTAGAATAATAGCAATTGCAGACAGCTATGACGCTATGACCACTGACCGTCCTTATCGTAATGCATTAACTCCTAGGACTGCGCTTAAAGATATTAATTCTAATTTAGGATCTCAATTTGATCCAGAATTAGAAGAAATATTTTTAAAGCTTTGTAATAATGGAATTATAGATTAAATTTAAATTATGCACTTTATTTTATTTACTTATGACCAAACTTAAATTCTTCATCATCTAAATCAAAGAGAATAAAATTGAAACGGTAAATTAACCAAGCACTAATTAATAAAGGGAAGTTAAATAAGTAAAAAATGATACTATATATATAATCACTTTTTAAAATAACATCAGTTTTGAGACTGAAAAAATAACTTAATATTTGTAAATTTATAAATCCCCCTAAAAGATATATGACATACCCTGATAATGATGAAATAACAGCTGATAACCAGTCTATATTAGCAAATCTTTTATACAATAAAATTAATAATAAACATAAAATATAACTCTTTAAAACATGAATATTTGTAATATACTTCCCCAACAGAATGGTTACAATAATTTCACCAGCAGTAAAATATAATAAAATTTTGAAATAGTTCATTTTTGATAACTTGATACTATTGATTCCTAGCCCTACATAAACTAATAATAAATCTTTAACATAAATAAAAAATAAACTTTTCATAATAGATATTTGCATTAATTTGCCTTCCTTTCTGACTTTCTTTCCCTAGGCAAATAACAGATGAATTCTGTTCCATACCTTTTTTCACTTTTTATTTCTAATCTTCCATCATTCTCTTCAATTAATGACTTAATAATATATAATCCAAAACCTCTATCTTCCCCCTTAGTTGAAAAACCTGGTTTTAAAATTTCAGTTAATAAATTTTTCTCAATAATAGGCCCACTATTATATACAGATAGCACATATTCATTCCCTTTATATTTACCTAAAACCTTTATAAGCTTATCTTTACTATTAAAATCTTTTGTTGCATCAATAGCATTATCTATTAAATTAGAAACAATTCGGAAAATCTTTTTTAATGACATTTGAACTCCTGTGATTTCATCTTCAATTTGACAATTAAATTGAATTCCTGCTTGCATAGCCTTTAATTTCTTAGGGATTAAGATAGAATCTAATACTGAATTTGATAATTCATTTTGATATAACTTAGTATTAGCTAATTCATGATTTAAATCTTGAATATATGCTTTAACCTCATCCTCTTTTTCAAGTTGAATCATTCCATAAATTGTTTGCAAATGATTTGCAAAGTCATGTTTTTGAATTCTTAAATTCTTATTCAATTTCTCTTTCTCTTTTAACTCAATTTTTTGTATTTTAAACTGCATTTCTTTGTTAATTACTTTAAATATCTCCTTAATCATAATAATTGAAAAAACAGATAACCCAACAGCTATAAATAAAATAATATCTAATAAAAACTTAGGACCTAAATTTATTATATCTAAACCTCTCCATACACCAGTCATTAACAACCAAAATGATTGAATAAGTAAAAGAAATACCACATATTTTAATTTAGATGTTGATCTCTTCATCATTTAACATTCCCTTTATATTAAATTCTAAAAAATAAATACTTAAAGCACTAATTAATAAGGGAACCTTACTTAAATAAAATAATCCAAAATATAAACTTAGACTTTTATGTACTTCTTGAATATTAACATTAAGATACTGAAAAGCTACTGGCAAAACTAAGGCTTCACCCATAAACATTATAATAAAACCTATTATAGCTGACATTATAGATAGTTTCCAATCTATATTAATAATAATTTTAATCAGTATACTCAAAACCATACATAATATTATCGAATGCAACCCATATAGATTTCTAGCAAGTACTAAAATAATATTATAGCAAATACCAATTTTCAAATAGTTCTTTAATGTGCTTTTAATACCAAGAATACCTAAACCTACATAAGTCATTAAAATACTTTCTGGAAAAGTCCCTAGAAAAACCTGCAAAATTGATAGTGACAATATTAACTCCTCCTACATTTATTATTCTAATTAATTCTATCTTTAATGATTATATCCTATATAGTTATATTTAGATACTTGTTCCATTTTCCCTTTACCATTTATGTAAATTATTATTTAAAATTACTATTAAGGACAAATTATTACTTATATATAATGTTTCAAATAAAACTAACCGGACAAAAATTAATTTGCCCGGTCAGCTAATAGAACATACTTTATTGATTTTTCTTTAAAACCTTTGGAACTTTTGGTTGACAACCAAGTGCACCACTTGCAGATGATACATTACTTTTAGCTACTTTCTTTAAGGCCCTAACAATTAATTTTTTCATTCTTATTGACACCTCCTTTCTAATATTTTCTATTGAACAACTTGTAAGCCAAAGGTGTAATTGTAAACAACTGCCATAACATTCCTAATGAACCTGCTAAGATGAATTGTTTCCTACTTCCTATTAAGTTTAAAATATAATAAAACAAAATTAATATGAAAAAGATAATAAAAGACAATTTTTTTAACTTAAAACGTTTTTCTATAGAAGTAATTGGTTTCTCCTCAATATCCGCTGGGGAATAAAAATAAATAATTACACAACCAATTAACAAAATTGTCCAAATTAATATATACATATATTCTATTTGATTAGCAAAATTATGAGCAATCAAAGCTAGCATTGTAAAAACAGCTGTCCATGTCAATGCACAATTTCTAAAACAAGATGCATGAACTCCTCCTGAAAAAATTCTAATTAAAGAAGCACTAACTGCGGCTGTTAATGCTAACCAAGTAACATTAAATAGTGAATAAAAAATCATTATTAATAAATAGCCACCTAAAGTAGATAATAAAATAGTTAATCCATATTTAAATGTTTCTTTCTCTTCTTGAGAATGGCTTTCAAATAAATATTCGATTATTTTATCACTTACTGATTTAATCCCTTGCATATTTCTTCAACCCCTCCTCCCCCTATAATTTTAAGGCCGCTTCACTAAATTGCATAACAACCTTTTTACGCTAAGTAAGTCAATGACTAAAATAAACAATTCCGTTATAATGTGTTCTTCAATATCAATTATCTTGATTATCACACTTGAAATTTTTATCAATTCTTATTATATCACTAATACCAATATTCCCTTGATCCATTAGTTCAGAAAGTGCTTTTATCTTAGCCTCCTGTTCACTATCAGCTTCAACACTTATTGCCTTTGCAAAAATAACGTTATATTCTTTACCAGTCATTTTAAACACCCTTTTAATATGTATTTTATTCCCTATTATTAATATCTCATTTTTTAATTATCTTCATATTTCTAATTTATTATCTTTAAATAACTTAATGAAGGCATCTATAATTTTAGGATCAAACTGACTCCCTGCACAGTTTTTTAATTCTTTAATGGCTCTTTTAGATGAAAAAGCCTCTCTATAAGGTCTTTTTGAGATCATAGCATCAAAAGCATCTGCCGCAGCAATTATTCTGGAAATCAAAGGAATACATTTCCCTCTTAGGCCATCAGGATAACCCTCTCCATTAAAAAACTCATGATGATGACGAATACCTACTATTATTGTTCTATTAAAATTTGCTTCTTTTACAATGTTAGCACCAATTATTGAATGATTCTTTATCTTTATAAATTCATCTTCTGTTAAATTTGTTTTTTTATGTAATATTGCATCAGGAACAGCAACTTTTCCAATATCATGTAATAAAGCAGCAAACCTCAAATTGTTTAAAGTTGTCTCATTTAAATAAAGCTTTTTACCTAATTGTAATGAGTATTTAGCAACATTTTTACTATGGGTAGAAGTATATTCATCTCTCAATTCAATAATTCCTACAAATGCTTTAGCCAGTCTGTTATCCACTTCGTCCCCTCCTTTTAAATTACAATAATTAATCTATCATTAATAAAATTTATAAAAAGGAAAAGCGAATTTATTTTATAAATATTATTTAATCATTACGCATCTAATATTCTGTCTTAGCAGACCACTTGTTTCCATAACCTTCACTTCATCAGGTCTTGTCATGATTTTAAAAACTGAAAACTCTCTTTAATAGTATAACTTTCAATTATTAAGAATTTGATTCCTATAATTTTAGCTTAATAAATAGCTTAAAGCGTCTTCGTTACATTCTTTAAACATACTTTCTCCTAAAATCTCTTTTAAATTTAAAATATCAAATATATCTTTAACATCTGGTTGCAAGTTGCTTATCACATAATTTATTTCATCATGGTCTTGAAAAAGCTTAATCATCTTTCCTACTCCAGTTGAATCAACAAATTTAATTCCACTAAAATCAAATATGATTTTTAAATAATTTTCTTTTATATCTAAAACCTTCTCCACTAAAGAATCTACTGTTGCCATATCCAATTCTCCAGTTAATCTTAAAATCGCAATCTCATTTTTATATTTACATTTTATTTCCAATGTAATCACCCTTTCATTAAACAACTCTAATATAACCATCATCATCAAGTGTAACTGTTATATTATTCTGTTCATAATCAAATTTATAGGTCTGATTTCCAATTTTAACTACCACATTAATATATGCTTTTTTAGCATATACCTTTTTTCCTTCTGGAACTTGTACTTGAACTTTACTACCTCCTGGACTCCCTAATTCTTTGATCATTATATCTCCTTGTGAATTTATATTACCTCCCCTAAATACCCCTTTTATTCCTTTAAATTCAATTTTTCCTCCTGCATTTAAATTCGAATTATATGCTCCATTTCTATTTATTATAATATCACCACTAGCATTTACATAACTATTTTGAAGATATCCCGCTTGAACCTTAGATACATTAAAATCAAATTTCTTTAAAACTTGACAGACATCATTAATACGGCGTCTTAAAATGATTAACTCAGTTAATTCTTGTATTTTACAAAAACCATTTTCACTAATTTTACCCTTTAAATTTTTTACTACGTAATTTAAATCTTTCATTATTGTTTTTTGTTCTAAATCATCTATTAATGTATAAAACTCCTTTAATATTTTGCTAATTTCAGTATATTTTGTATCCAATAACAGTTGTATAATTTGCTTCTCACCATTTTTTTCTAAATCCTTTGTTTTAAATGACTTATGAGACTTTAATTGAAGAATTGCCTTTTCTAATTCTTCAAACAATTCAACTAATTTATTTAAATAAAAATAACATTTTTGATAGTAAGTTGCTAATCCTCCAGCAACTACTTCACTACCTATAATATTATTCTTTACTAAAATATCACCACCAGCCTCTAAGAAGGCTTGAGCTACATTCCCGTTAACTTTTATCATTCCAGTAGCCTTTACTTGAAAGTTCTCACATACATCACCCATAACAATAACATCCCCGTTAAAATCAATATTTCCCTCTGATAAGTTCACGTCACCTTTAACAACATAAATTTCAAAAATAGTTAATTCACCATTTTGAATTGCCGGCCTTCCATCTTTAGTAGCCACTGCTTTATCACCTATTATTTCAACACCATCTCCTATTTGCCAATCAATATTCTGTGGTGGTTTCACACCAAGCTTTTCACCAAATATATTGTATCCTACTTTTCCATACTTTGAAGCATATTTAATAGCAAGGACTTCTCCTTTTTTTACAGAGTTAATGCTATTTATTGAAAAATAATCTATTTTTTGAGCAGGTTGCTGTGAAATATTCTTATTAGAATCTTCTTTATTAAATAAATACTCTATTTTTTCATCAACACTTCCAGTCGCTGGTCTTCCTTCAGCTATTAAAAACTCTTCTCCTGGACTTTCTATTGCTTTTTTAATAAAGCCTTCTTTAATCCCATAAGTAATATTTAATTCTTTAAGTTTTTTATATACTTCTTCAAGGTCAACTTTTGGTGGCTCAATTTCTCTAATTTCTTTTGCAATAATTAGTATTTCATCATTATCTGTATTTTGAATAATTTCAGCTTTATATTTTATTCCTTTTTGTTGTGTAATTTTTAAAAAGGCCATCATTTTATCTTGAGTATTATCAATATTTATCTCATTATTAGGTTCTTTATCTTCAGTTTCAACTCTTATATCGTCATTTCCTGATACTAGAATAGAATCTTTAACTAAATTATTATTTACATATAAGTTAATATTCGTACCACTTTGAATTACAGGATAACTATTTTCATTTGTCTTTTTTAATCTAATTTTATCTTCTTCAATAAAAACTAATTCCTCAAATCTTTCTTTAGAATTTAAATTCTCATCTTTATAATTGTTATTTAATAATGGTTGGTCGTTAGTTTGGTTTTGATCAGGAGTATCTTTATCTTCCGCTACAGTTAATTTCACTTTAGCTAGTTTTTTGCCAAATCCTAAAAAGCCTTTCTTACTCTTCTCTATAACCTCTATACTAACTTGATCTCTATTGACATCTAATATTTGTAACCCTTCATTAATTGCTGATTCTATATTAACATCTTTAATAATAACTTCTTGTGTTTGCCCCAAAGTTCTTCACCCCTTTCCTAACTAATTTCTTTTTCTAAAATTAAAGTAGTCCCTTTATGGTCTGTCTTCAATAGTAAGCGATCAATAAAACGTAACATTAATGTAAAACCATTTCCCAGTGAAAAAGAAGAAGAACCTGAATAATCTTTCATTAAAGTGGCTTTGGGCAAATCACTAAAATCAATCCCATTACCATAATCTTTAACTATTATGTTTAATTCATTTTCTACTATTTTAATTAAAACTTCTCCCCCTCCAGCATGTTTTAAAGCATTAGTTATAGCTTCAGAAACACAGAGAACAATATGACTCTCTTCTTGGTTATTAAAATTTAACTTCTTTAATACAGCTCTAATTACTTCTCTAAATTTTCCTATGTCTTTAGGTTCTTCCACAGTTCTTCTGATTATATTACCTTCTCTTTCTAACTCTTCCTCTAATTCTTTTTCATTAATTAAGATTAACTTTCCACCAGTAACTGCCTCAATAACATCTCGATATATTTGTAACTCTCGTTCTCGGTTTTCTTTTTCAGCTTTAATAACATCAGTCACATCTACAGCAATCATTCCACCTGATTTATAGCCCAAAGGCAAAGCATGTAAATCATATGCTTTTTCCCCTTTTTCATCTACAATAGTATCTCTTTTATATTGATTATCTCTAAATGCATTATCCATAAACTCTACTAAATATTCTTCAGGCAACGATATCTCATTTTTTGATAAACTTTTTAACCTTCCTCTTTCATATTTTAAAACATCACCTACTTCAAATGCGTCAAGTAATTTAGACTTTTCCACCTCTTCTTTTAGTCTTTCTCGAATAATATTTTTAGTTGTTGATGGCAAATCTTCGGTTAACTGATCTATTATATCTTCTGATGATTGACTTAATATCTCAAAATCTTCTTTATTTAGTCTATTACTTTCTTTTCCGCCTCTAAAAACTGAAATTATATCAAAGCCTTGGTATGGGGGTTTACCATTTGATTTAACCAATGAAATTACTAATTCTAAATCATCCAATAACTTCACTTTATATTCTCCAGGGTCAACATTACTTTTTAAAGCTAAACCAATTGGACTTATTAATTCTATTTGGCCTTTAAAAAAATCTTCTCCATTAATTTCTTCTAATCTAATCTCAAGCTTTTTTCTAGGCTTCTCTGCCAAATAGTTTCCATCAATTAATTGTTTACATTCAATACAGTCTTTTTTTATTTTTGCTTTTCTACATTCTATACAATCCATTGTCTCCCCCCCCTAACCTTTGAATTTACAAATTATAAAACTAATATCATCTGGCTGTGTTTGTTTTAATGAAAACTCTTTAATCTTTTTAACTAATTTTATTTTTAATCTATGAGCTGGTAAATGATTATTCTTTATAAGTAAATTTTTAATACCATCAAGTTTAAATCTTTTTTTATCACAATTACGTACATCTGTTAAACCATCAGTATAAAAAATAATGATATCTCCTTTATTCAACTTGATTTTATTGCATGAATAACTGTAATGTGGTTCAATACCACATAAAATTCCTGTGTTCCTTAACAATTGGATTTTACGTTCCTTAGCTGACCATACAATGGGGGGGTTATGTCCAGCATTGCTGTATTTCAATATTTTAGTTTCAAAGTTAAAAGCCCCATAAAATGCTGAAACAAAGATTGGTGAATCTTTCAAATCATTATATAAATTATTATTTAAATTAGTTAATATTTCAGAAGGCTTTTGATTAAACTTACTTAGAATATTAAAAGCACTATGTATAGTAGCAACCATAATCGCTGATGGAATCCCCTTCCCCATTACATCTGATATTAATATTCCTATTTGGTTCTCATTTTCATTAAACCCAAAGTAATCCCCACCGACTTCTTGCGCTGCTTTAGAGTAAGTTGCTAATTCTAACTCTTCTCGTTGTGGATTCTTCTCAGGCAAAAATGAAGCTTGGATTTGTGCAGCTATATCAATTTCTTTTTTTATTTTTTCTTCCTTAATTTGTCTTTGTAAATTTTCTATCTTTTCTATCCCATTTTTTAAATAACTAACAAATGTCCTAATAACTTCTTTATCTCCATCTATATAATCTTTTTCTTTATTGAGTAAAGCTATTCCACCGACTAATTCTTCATCATATGTTATTAATTTGCTGATCAAACTCCGGAAAGAATTTGTACTCAGTTTTTCATTTAAAATGTTATTTTCATTAAT
This sequence comes from Candidatus Frackibacter sp. WG13, assembly GCF_900114655.1. GTDB lineage: Bacteria > Bacillota > Halanaerobiia > Halobacteroidales > Acetohalobiaceae > Frackibacter. Next base: position 22,106 of record NZ_FOTT01000020.1, on the reverse strand, counting down.
TTCATTTTTAATCAAAATTCTTGTATCTATTTCATCAATTGTATAATTGTTTTTAATATCATTAAATAAAGATACAATATGTTGATTAGCTGTGTTTATAGTTGACTTTACTAAGTATCCTTCTCCTTGAAAAATATCTTTTACTAAAATAATTCCTTCTTTAGAATGAGAGAACTTTATTAATTCATTTAACACTCTTTCTAAAAATTTATTAAACTGAACCTTATCTTCTATTTTTGTAAATTGCTTATATAGGTTATTAATTTTTTTAAATAATTGGTTCCTATGTTTTAATCTTTGTGCCTTATATTTTTGTCTTTGAATCTTAACTTTTTCTGTTATATCTCTAATATTATATAAAAAACATTCTTCCCCATCGTAATCTATTAATCGAGCATTTAATTCTACATCTAAGATATCTCCTGTTTTGCATTTGTGTTTACTTGCAAAAGTATAAACTTTATTGTCTATTACTTTCCCCATATCATCATCAACTTCTTTTAAGTCTCTAGCAACCAATTCTCTAACATCTTTTCCTAATAATTCTACTTTTAAATTATATTTATATAACTCTATGGCTCTTTGATTAAGATCTACTATTCTTTTTGAGTCTGTATTAACTACTAAAATAGCTTCTCCTGAGTTTTCAAATAACTGTTCATATTTCTGTTTTGCATTTAATAATTTTTCTTCAAATTCTTTTCTTTTAGAAATATCTACACTCAAACGTACTGCTCCTAAATAGTCTCCTATTCCATTTATTAAGGGATTAACATATATTGCATATTTCTTACCAAAAAAATTGGCTTCTCTTGTAAAACTAGTTCGTCTTCCATTTTTAAAACTATTAATTATTTTTTTGGCTTTTTGATATTTTGATGAAGAATGACAGCTTTCTAAGTATTTCCCTTCCATAAAACCATCTATTCTCATTTGTTTCTTAGCTTCATTGTTAAAGTAAACATATTCTTCATTTTCATCTATAACAACTATTCCTGCTTTTATACTTTCTAAAATCAATCGAAATTGTTCTGCTTTTGTAAAAATATATTCTTTAAATTCTTCTAAGTCCTCAAACGTTTTATCTTTTAAAAATGTTAGCATTCGCTCACCCCTTCAGCTAAACAAAATATCTATAAAATTAAAATAAGAAAAACAGAGCTTTAAAAATTATTTTTAAAATATATAATCACTTGTGATGCTTGCCACGACCCACATAATATAAAATAATAATTTAACTCTGTTTTTCTAAAGTTATAAAGCAAATTCATTCTTTTGACTTCATAAAATTAACTATTAAATTATCTAGTTGTTTACTTTTTTTAATAACATTCTCATTAGTTCTTTTATTTTCTGTGCTAGCAATCATTAAAAGTTCTCGTTTTAACCTTTCAATTTTTTTATTTAGATCCTTTTCTTTTAACATACTAACATCTCCAATTTATAATATATTAAAGTTGATAACAATTAATAAAGCCTTATTCCTATTTATATCAAACCAAAAAGGAATAAGGCTTTATCATAAAATAACCTTACATGTTCCCTTTGGCAGCTTTGACAACCTTAGTATAATACCTTAGACTCAAAGCTTTGCGAACTTACTTTTCAGAAAGAGTGCCTTTATCAAGAGAAATCTCAAAAATATTATATTTTAAAAACATTGCATGAAAATTAAATTTAGTGATATTTATTTGTTGATTTTCTGCTAAATTGTAATTTTTTATATAAAAAAAGAGGAATTTATGTTTTAGTATCTAAATAATTATACTAAAGTTACTATTTTTTATTACATTTATGTAAATTATATGATTAATAATTAATTTATTCTAACAAAAATTGATTTTATTAACGTTAAATTTAATTTCTACGCAATGTTATATTATTTTCCATTATAAGAAACTTTATTTACTATTTCGTTTAATCGTTTTTGATCATTATGTAAATATCTTTGTAAACTAGCTAAATGTTTATGTCCTGAAATTTGTTTTATTTCAGATAAAGAAGCACCATTTTGACATAAGTGGCTTAAAAAAGTATGCCTGCATTTATGGATTGTTACTTCATCAGACAATCCTGCTGATTCAACCCACTGTTTAAAATGATACTGCAATGTTCTTTTACTAATCCTCTTTTTTCTTTCACTTATAAATAATGGATTATTATTAATTGAATTTTTCGTTCTATTCTTTAAATAAGAGGTTAGAAAAGGTACTAACTCTTCATTCATCCCGATCATACGTGCATTTCCCCCTTTTCCATTCATAATTCTTAATGTTTTATTCTCCAAATCAACATCTGATAAGTCTAGCCCAACACATTCACTAACTCTTATTCCTGTATATAATAAAGTAGCTAAAATACACTTATCCCTAATAATGTTTCTTGAGTCTAGCTCAATGGTTTTAAATAATTTATTGATTTCTCTTTGCTTTAAATAGATTTGAGTTGTCTGTTCTTTTTTAGGTAAAGATAAATCAGAGGCTATATTTTTAGTCAACTTTCTTACTTTTGATAAGTAATTCCAAAATGATTTTAAACAAGCAATTTTACGGCACCTTGTTGAATTAGAATTTTTACGTTCTTGAGATAAATAAACTACAAATCCTCTTAAATCATCTAATTGTATTTTCCCTAATTTAACCTCTTGTAGTTCTAATTCATTTGTTGACTGATCAATTTGCTCCTTATACCATTTTAAAAATAATAGTATATCATATTCATAAGCTTTAACTGTTGTTTGTGCATAACCCTTTTCTGCTTTAATCCACTGTAAATACTCTTCCATTAAATTTATAACTTTCATTTTAAATCCTCCCTCTTTAATATTATATATTATTATGATTTTTGCTTAATTTCTTCATTAATTGTAATTCAACCTTTATTTTGAAACTCATTTGCTATTACATAGTATAACTCTTTTATTTTTTAATCAGTTTATGAAAATAATTAGAATTATTCTCATATAACATTCTTAATAATATATCTATATAACCTAAATGATTAAAAAACAGTTTTTATTCTCATACTATTGAGTATATACACTACATACTTGGAGGCAAAATAATGTGGGATAAAATTAAACAATTCTTTAGAAATAAGAAGAAAAAAACTGTGGAAAGATTTAATATCAGTCAAAAACAAGATGATAAAATTGAAAGCAATATTGAAAATAATATCAATTTCTTAAGAACCAACCTTGCACAAAGTTCTGATCTTAATTTCAGAAAATTTTATATTGGAGGCCATAAAGAATTCAAAGCTGAAGTTGTCTATTTTAACGGTATGATTAAAACTGATGTTTTGCAAAGTAAAATATTAGAACCCTTAATGTTTGATATAGAACTCAATGATGAAAATACAGATATTAAAGAACAAATAAATAATAAATTAATTAACCTATCGATTCCACTAGGAAAAATCCAACCTACAAAAAAACCAGAAAAATGTATTGAAGGTATTCTAGATGGTAATGCTATTTTGTTAATTGACAAACTTCCTCAAGCTTTTATCTTAAATATTACAGCTTGGAGTGGTCGTTCAGTCGAAAGACCAAGTAACGAAGCGTCAACTCGTGGCCCTCAAGTTGCCTTTAACGAATCTATGCAGACTACTATTACTATGATTAGAAGAAGACTAAAAGATAATAATTTAAAAGTAGAAACACTAAAGATTGGTGAACGAACTAATACAGATTTATCCTTAATTTATATTAACGATATAGCAGATAAGGAAGTTATAAAAAGAATTAAACAAAGGTTAAACAAAATAGAAATTGATGGTGTATTCGATATCGGATATATTAATCAATTGTTAGCAGATAACTGGTTATCCCCTTTTCCTCAATTACGCACTACAGAAAGACCAGATAGAACAGTAGCTAACTTATTAGAAGGAAAAGCTGTATTAGTTTTAGATGGTACTCCCTTCGTAGGTATCGCACCAATAACATTTATTCAATTTTTCCAAGCACCTGAAGATTATTATGACCAATTTTATATTGGCTCGGCTCTAAGAACGTTACGTTTGGTTGCAGCTTTCCTTACTATTAGTCTTCCAAGTATTTATATTTCATTAGTCTCTTTTCATCATGAACTTATACCCTGGGAACTAGCAGCTACGATTAGCAAAACTAGACAAGGTGTTCCTTTTCCTTCTTATCTAGAAGCTCTTATCATGGAAATAAGCTTAGAGTTACTAAGAGAATCAGGTATTAGGCTGCCAGGAGCAATTGGACAGACGGTAGGTATTGTTGGAGGGCTAATTCTCGGACAAGCAGCTGTTGATGCTGGTTTAGTAAGTCCACCAATGGTAATTGTAGTCTCTTTAACAGCGATTTCTTCTTTTATAATTCCTAGTTTTGAAGCTGCAATCCCTTTAAGATTACTTAGATTCCCTATGATGCTTTTAGCCTCTATGTTTAGTGTTTATGGTCTGATGGTTGGCTGGCTGTTAATCTTAATTCATCTTTGTAGTCTAGAAAGCTTTGGTCAACCTTATTTTGCACCTTTTGCACCAATAAAAGTAACAGATTTAAAAGATAGCTTTATAAGAATTCCACTTCGACTGATGGGAAAACGACCTACTTCAATTCTTAATCAACAAGAAGACCGCCAAGATAGAGGGGAAGATCCAAATGAGAATTGATGAAATCAAAAAGTATCAAATTTCTAATAGACAACTATTCTTCATCATTATTAATATCTGTGTAGGTACTGGAATTCTATCTTTACCTCGAACTATTTCTAAAGTAAGTAGACAAGATAGCTGGTTATCCATTATTATAGGTGGCTTTCTATGGATGATTGCGATCTTTATTATGTACAAATTAGCTAAACGTTTTCCTAACGATACTATAATCCAATATAATGATAAAATCTTAGGCTCTTATTTAGGAAAAATTCTTAGTTTAATATTTATAATATATGGCGTTTTAACAACTGCTATCATTACAAGGCTTTTCATTACAGTATTGACTACCTTTGTTCTACCTAAGACTCCTATCTGGATAACAACAGCTATACTTCTTTTAACATCCTATAATTTAGTTAGCCATGGTTTAAAGACATTAGCTCGTCTCTATGAATTCCTTTTCTTTATATTAAGCCCTGCCTTTCTCCTTATATTACCAATCTTTACTCGTGCTGAGCTACTTAACTTTCAACCCTTTTTAGGAACAGGTTTTATGAATATTATTGAAGGTAGTTATATTACTATGTTTAGTTATATAGGCCCTGAAATTATACTATTAATCTTTCCTTTTATTAAGGAAAAGAACAAAGCTTTAAAATCATCTACTCTTGGTTTAGGAGTTGTAACTTTAACTTATCTCTTTATCGTAACTGCTTCTATTGGTTTTTATGGAGTTGAAACCTTACAATTTATATCCTGGCCTACAATAAATCTTCTTAAAGCAGTAAGAATTCCATTTTTTGGTCGATTAGAATTTGTGTTTATGTTTATCTGGATTGCTATCGCTTTTACAACCATTTCTAGTTATTTTTTTATGAGTAGTTATGGATTGACCCAGCTATTGCATTGGGAAGACCAAAGGTATGCTGCTTTCATCCTACTACCATTTATTGCTGAGGTAGCCATAATTCCCAAAAATATTTTACAAGTCTTTGATTATACAAGTTTAATTGCTACTATAGGGGTATTACTTTTCTTCACCACTCCCCTATTATTACTAATTATTGCTAAATTAAGAGGAATTAAAGGAGAGAGATAAATTGAAAAAGTATATACTAATTACTATTTTAATTCTAACCATGACTCTACTACAGGGCTGCTGGGACGTTAGTGAAATTGACAAAACTCAATTTCCTATAAGTATTACTATTGATCCAAATCAAAAGTCATCAGATTCTTCGACCTTTATTTATTCATTGCAATTTCCTATTTTAGATCCTAATGCTCCTAAAAAAACGAATAATCTTTCGACTGTAGCTTATTCACTAGAAAACGCCATAAATGAATTAAATTCACGTACACGCGGGACCATATCATTAGGTATGCTAAGAACAGTAGTATTTAATGAAAAAATAGCTAAAAGTGGACTTAGCCCTCATATTGATGCTTTATGGCGAAACCCCCTTGTTGCTGGTTCAATCACTTTGGCTATTACTTCTAGCAAAGCAAACAAACTTTACAATATCGATATATCATCAACTGAAATTTCTGGGCAATATTTAGATTCTTTATTTCAAACAACTTCTAATAACGCACTCTTACCTATAAAAAGCTTAAATAATTTTTTTGTAAACTTAAAAACTAAAGGCGTCGAACCTTTTCTTCCCATAATTAAATATGGTGCTAATGATATAAAGATTATAGGAGCTGCAATCTTTAATGAAGATAAAATGATAGGTAAGATTGAAAAAGAAGAATTAAGAGCTCTATTATTACTTAGAGAAAAGTTCACCCAAGGCAAGATTTCTTTTAAAGTCGATAATTATATTGTGTCTTATTTTGTAAGACAAGTAAGATCAAATATCAAACCAATCTATAAAGATGGCGAATTTCTATTCGATATTAGTATAAATTTAACTGTAGATGTCATTGAAAATACTTCACCTAAACGAATTATTGGCAATAAGACAACCTTAAAAAATATGCAACGCCACTTAGCAACTGCCATAGAAAAAGAGATTAGAATCTTAATGAATAAATTACAAAAATCTAGAAGCGACATAATCGGTATTGGTAGAATAGTTAAAGCAAAACACCCTAACTTATTTAATCCAAATGAATGGAACCAGGATTTTAGAAAAGCTAGTACCAAAATTAAGGTTAAAGTAAATATTGTACGATTGGGAATTGCAGTGTGAACTTACTTTTCCTTCATTCTATTGAAAACTCTACGCAACTCTAATACTAACCATGTTATTACTATAATAGCTGCTAACAGCTCCGCAATAGGAATTGCAAACCATAAAGTTGCTAACCCATAATATTCTCCTATTAAATACATGATTGGAAATAGTAGTACTACCTGCCTAAATGTAGAATGTATTAAGCTTGGTATTCCTTTTCCAATTGCTTGAAAAGTAGTTGATGCTATAAGAGCCGCTCCCATTATAGGATAAGCAAGGGTAATTCTTTTTAAAGCTGTTACTCCTATTTTAATTAATTTAGGATCATCATTAAACAGAATAATTAATTCTCTAGGAAAGACTTGAAAGATAACAAATCCTATAATAGTAACAATACTACTAAAGATTAAACCTGCTTTAATAGTCTTCTTCATTCTATCCGGTTTACCATGCCCATAATTATACCCAACTATCGGCATGTAACCCTGACTTAAACCAATGATCGGAAGAAAAATAAAGGACTGTAATCTAAAATAGATTCCAAATACAGCAATAGCTAAAGGACTATATGGCTCTACAATCTTATTAACTCCAGCAACCATAGCACTAGCAGACAGTTGTAAAGCCATGGCTGGTAATCCTACCTTATATATGTCAATTATAATCTGAGGTTCGAATTTAAAGTCTTTTAAATTTAATTTAAGCTGATTCTTATCACTAAATAACACAAATGCAATAAATATTCCGCTGATAAATCTAGAAATAATAGTTGCATAAGCTGCCCCTTCAATACCTAATTCAGGAAAAACCCAAAGACCAAATATCATAAACGGGTCCAAAATAATATTTAAAACAGCACCAATCAGCATCGTCAACATTGGAACAAAAGTATTCCCTTCACCACGCAAAACATTATTGGCAATCATCGGAATAAATAGCGCAATAGAACCTACTAAAATAATCTTAGTATATCGAGTTGCTAACTTAATTAATAACAGATTATCCGTAAATAAACTAATTAAATCTTCTGTAAAGTAAATACCACTTATAGCTACTAATATTGCATAAAAAATTCCAATAACAAATGCATGTTCTGCTGCGTTATTAGCTCGATGATTTTCTCCTTTACCTAATAACCTAGAGATTAAAGAAGTTGTCCCTACCCCAGTACCTACTGCCAATGCAATTAAGAGTAATTGAATAGGAAATGATAGTGAAACCGCTGATAATGCTTCCTTACTAAGTCGTCCAATATAAATACTATCAATTATGTTATAAAAAGACTGAATAAGCATCCCTATAATTCCAGGAACTGAAAGCTTAATTAATAATGGAATGATAGGTTCAGTCCCTAATCTATCAGATTTTTTAGTTAATGCCATATCTTACTCCTCCCCATCAAGACCAGATTTAAAACCTAGATTTTTACATATTTTTTTGATTATCTTCATAAAAATTTCAACTTCCTCTTGCGTTAAATCACTCTTAATTTCTTCTTCAATTGACTGTAAGATATTTAAAAATACCGGTTTGAAGTTCCTGCTTTTCTCTGTTAAATACAAAAGATAACACCGCTTATCCTTGGGGTCTCTTTCACGTTTAATAAATCCCTTCTCTTCTAGTTTCTTCACCGCTCTACCAGCAGCAGCCTTGTCAATATCATAAATTTTACACAAATCTTGCTGACAAATACCATCTTGATGATAAAGAGCAATTAAGAAAGGATATTGACCTCTGCCAATATCATAATCGGCTAACTTTTTATTTAGTAATGATGCCTGTGCTCTATAAGCAATAGATAAATATTTTGCTATAGTATCTAATCCATCCATAAATTAACTCCTTTAATTTGAATTTTAACTAATACAACTTCCTTTAGTTTGAAGTCGATTATAATTATAATATAAAATAGTTGATATATCAACTATTATTTTAATGAATTAGTCTATACTAACAAACTCTTATATCAATACAAAAAAGACCAGAGCTATGAACTCTCTGGTCTCCTATTAAGGATACATATATTTTTCATCATTAATTTAAATCTCAATAGTATATTGACGCTCCATGAGGATTCTTTATTCATAGCACATATAACTTACATAAAACTATTAACAGCTAGATAACCTAAATAAATACCTACAATCCCTATAATCCCCGCTAAATTTGGTGGGGCTGGGATTGGCAAATTAAGAAAAGAAAAGATACTTCCCAAAATAAATCCTGATAATCCTGATAAGAGTACTAAACGCACTATTCAAGCCTCCTTTGTATTCTAACTATATAACTTAGTTACTGTATCTAATACCATCTCAGTCATTCTGTCTACACCTTGCTTAATCTTATCTTTATCAGCTCGTACTTGACTAAAAACATGATCCGAAACAGTGAGTACTGTTGCAGCTCTCAAGCCATATTTAGCAGCAATATTATATAAAGCTGCTGTCTCCATCTCCACTCCTAAGACACCATATTCAGCTAATTTCTTTAATCCTTCCGTATAGGTATCATCCTTACCATAAAAATAATCAGAAGTTACAATCTGGCCTACATGGACCGGCATCTCTAATTCAACCGCACTTTGGTATAAGTTATTAATTAATTCAAAATCAGCTGGTGGCGATAAAGTAATATCATCAGCTAAGTTATTAATTGTAGTACCCACACTAGCAGCTGATTGACCAATTAATAGATCTGCTGCTTCTAAACCTTCATTTAAAGCACCACAAGTTCCTACTCGGATTAATGTTTTAGCCCCTAACATGTGTAATTCCTCTAAAATAATCGCCGTGGATGGAACCCCCATACCAGTAGTCTGAATTGATACTTCTACTCCATTAAAAGTTCCTGTATAGCCATACATCTTTCGATAATCTGTATATACCTTAGGCTCATCTAAAAACTTTTCAGCCATATATGTAGCTCTTTCTGGATTTCCAGGTAACAATACAATATCTGCTACTTGATCTGCTTCTGCTTCAATATGAATCGGCATTATCAATTCCTCCTTTTACTTTTTATCCTTCCTAATTTTTTGAATAATATTATAAAACATCATATTAATCTACATAATTCGTTAGTCGTCTGACATTTAACTTAATTTTAATATATTTCTTTATTATTGTCAAATAGTGCACCACTAATAATTTTAAATGCATTTTGAAGAATGCCTACTCTAGCCCCATTACCTTCAACAACTGCATTTGTAAACTTTATCTCCATTCTATCTATAATGTTATTATTATTTTTTAATCTATTACCTTTTTTTAAACATTTTAATACCAAAAAACAAATGAGCATGCCCTCAAAAAAGAAGCACGCCCACAGTTTTACAATAAACTACAAAGGTTTCATCTTTAGTAATATCAATCTTTTTTACAATAAAAAAATAAAAAGCCTCGGAAAAATCCGAGGCTAAAATATCGAAATCTATGTTAATTATAGTTTAACGACATTTTCAGCTTGAGGTCCACGGTCTCCTTCAACAACTTCAAATTCTACCGCTTCACCCTCTTCTAAATTCTTAAATCCTTCTTCTTGAATTGCAGAGAAGTGTACAAATACGTCGTCTCCTTCTGCTTGCTCAATAAATCCATAGCCTTTTTGTCCGTCAAACCACTTAACATTACCTTGTTTTTTCATTAAATAATTCCTCCTAATAATTTAAAAATCAACTGACAACTAATTTTTTATCAGCCTTCTAAAGAATAACACATAAACTTATATTTGTCAATGGTTTTATCCTTTTTATCTAAATTATTTGCTTTTTTACTTGAATTTTACTTAATATTAAACTCTAAACAGGTAGTATTGTCTCCTATCTATTTGGGATTAGCTAATTCAATATCAATATTTTTCCCTTTAATTCTATTATCCTTCATAATCTGTAGTACTTCTTTAGCATACTCTCGAGGAACTTCTACAAAAGTAAATTTATTATAAATATCAATAAGACCAACTAGGTCACCAGGAATACTAGTTTCTCCAGCAATTGCTCCTACAACATCTCCTGGACTGATTTTCTGTTTCTTTCCTATATTTATAAATAATCTAACCATTCCTGGTTCTGCTCCTGTATCTCCAAAGTTCTCTATTTCTTCCGAACCTTCTCTATTCTCTCTTTCCATTACTAATTTCAATAATGCTGCAGCAATATCAACAGAGACATAATCCTCTTCTATCAGTCCTTCAATTAACTTATTCTCCTTAGATAAATTATCACTTTCTATAATTTCAGACACTTCATCTAAAAGTAGTTCCATCTTACTCTCTTCTACATCACTAGCTGAAGGTACCTGTCGTCGTTTTATTTTAGTCTTAGCATACTTTTCTATCTTCTTTAATTGATAGATCTCTTTGCCTACTACGAAAGTAAAAGCATAGCCTTGTCTTCCGACACGACCTGTTCTTCCAATTCTATGTACATAATACTCTAAATCCTGAGGAATATCATAATTAAAGACAGCTTCTACATCATCAACATCGATCCCTCTGGCTGCTACATCAGTTGCTACTAGAGTCTCAATAGTACCATTCTTAAATTTGTTCATAACTCTATCCCGCTGCGACTGATTCAATCCACCGTGAATCCCATCTACGAAGTAACCTCTTGCTTGCAGTTGAATAGTAAGTTCATCTACTTGTTTTCTTGTATTACAAAAGATAATTGATAATTTAGGGTTATAGATATCAATTAGTCTCGATAGAACTTCTAATTTGTTTCTTCTTTTAACCTCAAAGTATGCCTGTTCAATATTTGGTACTGTCAGTTTTTTATGTACTACCTTAACTATCTCTGGATTATTCTGATACTTCTTTCTTAATTTTAAAATAGACTGCGGCATAGTAGCAGAGAAGAAAATAGTCTGTCTCTTGCCTTTAATTCCTCTTAAAATTGTCTCTATATCATCTCTAAAACCCATATTTAACATTTCATCGGCTTCATCCAAAATAGCCATCTTTAAATTATCAATCTTTAAAGTTCCTCTCCTCATATGATCCATTGTTCGGCCTGGAGTCCCAATTACAATCTGAACTCCCTTTTTTAATGCCTTAATTTGACGCCTAATTGATTGGCCACCATAGACTGGTAAAGTTTTAATCTTTCTCTTATATTTTGCCAACCTTCCTATCTCTTCAGATACTTGAATAGCCAATTCTCTAGTAGGACATAAAACTAAAGCCTGTACGCTTTTATTATCACTATCTACCTTCTCTAAAATTGGAATTCCAAAAGCAGCTGTTTTTCCTGTCCCGGTCTGTGCTTGTCCTATTACATCTTCCCCTTTTAATATGTGAGGAATTGCTTGTGCTTGAATGGGAGTTGCTTCTTCAAATCCCATATCTTCGACTGCTTTATTAATTTCTTTAGATAGATTTAAATCTTCAAATTTCTTCTTTTGCATATATAATTTCCACTTCCTTTTTAATTAATAACCTTCTTTACTATAACATAGTTTGCTTAAAATTACCAATATAAATTCATATCTTTACTATATAACTTAGTGTGAATTGCTTATATTTATAATATGTATATTAATATTAAATTAAACTTAAATCAAGCTACATAATTTTAAAGACCTGCTTCTACACAGGTCTTTAATAATGATTAAAAATATATCTTATTCTTACTAATCCATACTTTAAATTAAGAGATATTTTTTAATTTCTCTTCTAAATATAGGACAAATTCATTTAGACTTCCCCGCCAGTTAGGCTCAAATCTCTTGTTATTCTCTTCATCAATTAAAAAGTCCTCTATTAAAAAAGTTTCTATTCCTAATTCACTAGCTACCATATCTTCTTGCATATTATTACCGAGCATTATACAGTCATCAGGAGTAATGTCTAACTTATCTAGTATCTCTTGATAATATTTCACGTTAGGTTTACAGTAATGCATATTCTCATAACTAGTTATTAGATCAAAATTATTAGGATCTAATCCTGCCCACTCCATCCTTTCTAAGATAGCAGCGCGAGGAAACAGAGGATTAGTAGCTATAACTAACTGATATTCTGCGTCTTTTAGTAACTTAACTATTCGAATCGAAGTCTTATCTATACATAAACCCCTACTTAGAAGAGGAAATTTCTCTTCATAGAACAGATCAAACCTCTTCATTATTTCTTCCCTTTTTTCACCTTCTATTTCCATTAATGAAAAAAAAGAGTCCATAAATATTTTTTGATTCGTCTGTTTACCATCATTATTAATCATGTCATCAGTAGCTTTCATCAATATATCAATAAATCTATTCGGAGTAGCCAAATCAATAAACTCCTTTGTTAAAGCCTTAAAGTAGTCTTCTAAAAGCTTATCAAAATCGACCGGTAACAAAGTCCCATCTAAGTCAAATAGAATAGTTTTTTTATCGTGCAAACCCAATCTTTACACCTTCCTCTCTTAATTTTGCTTGTTAAATAATTTTATGTTTACTAATCTATTTTAGCCTTACTTAACTCCGTTCTACATAAAATTAAAATTTCCTCCATCCAAGCTTAAATAAAAAGGACCCAGATTTCCTGGGCCCTTACTCCTCTATTCAACTTTAAATAAATATGAGTGACAGAACAAATACAGTAACAATCGCAGTTATTCCTTGGACAAGAGTTCCCATCGAATGAGTCTTATAGGCAGTAGAGGTGTCAAGATCAGAGAACTGACTTACCACCCAGAAATAACTATCATTAGCGTGAGAGATAGTCATTGCTCCAGCCCCTGTTGCTAATACTACTAATGCTTTAGCTAACTCACTATCCAATCCTAACTGTGCCAAGATAGGACTTACTAAAGAAGCAGTAGTAATTAAAGCTACAGTAGAAGAACCTTGCGCTGTCTTTAAAGCTGCTGCAATAATAAACGGCAAGAAGATTCCTAAATGATATCCAGATAGAGTCGTCCCTAAATAGTCACCGATTGGAGTAGCCTTTAAGATTGCACCAAAAGCTCCTCCAGCTCCTGTAATCATAATGATAGAAGCTGCATTCTTTAATCCTTCGCCAACCCAACCATTAATGTATTCTTCACTTAAATTAGGTAATAATCGGAATCCTAAGAAGATACCAAGTATTAAGGCAACTGTTGGATCACCAAAGAAATCGAAGAATGTCTTAACTCCACCTGTTCCAAAAGGATGAGTCGGGAAGTCAGCAATCGATTTCAAAGTAATTAAAATAATAGGCACCATAATTGGAGCAAATGCATCGAATGTACTTGGTAAATCACCTTCATCTCCAGCTTCTTCTACCTCAATATCTGCTTCTATATAGTAGTTAGAAGCAAACTTTGTAGCCCATAAGTAGCCAGCTCCAATTGTTGGTATAGCAACAATTAATCCAAATAAGATTACATATCCTAAGTCAGCACCTAAAGTCCCAGCAGCTGCAATTGGACCAGGCGTTGGTGGAATTAAAGTATGAGTTGCATATAAACCAGCCGATAAAGCCACAGCCATAGTCGCCATCGAAACTTTAGTCTTCTTAGCTAATGATTTATTCAAAGATGATAGAATTACAAATCCACTATCACAAAAGACCGGAATAGAGACAATAGCTCCAGTTATCGACATAGCTAAAGCAGATTTTGTCTTACCTACTATTTTCAAAACAGTATTAGCCATAGTTAAAGTCCCACGTGATTTTTCCAATAAAGTTCCTATAATAGTTCCAGCAATAATTACTATTCCTATATAACTTAATATTCCTCCAAAACCATCGGTCACTGTCTTAATTACTTTTAAAGAATCCATTCCTGATAATATTCCTACACCAAAAGCTGATAAAAGTAATACTAAGAATGCATGCATCTTTACCCTAGCAGTCATAAGAACTATAAATGCAATTGCTGCAGCCAAAATTACTAATAATAATGGTCCTTGTACCATAATTAACTCCTCCTTTTTTTATTATCTTTCAATTAATTAAACCCCATTTTCTTTCGCTAAGTCACCTCCTTGATTAATAGGACAAATTCAAAAATCTCCCTAAATTTTCACCTAGTCTTTCTAACAACCTTTGTGCTTGTTCCATAGCTACTTCTAAATCCATTGGTTTATCAACTATAGAGAATAAAGTATCTATTCCCTCTTCATAAACTTTATTAGCACCATCTCCTAGACTACCAGCCACTCCGATTACTGGTAAATCATACTTCTTAGCCACGCGAGCAACACCTATTGGTGTCTTGCCAAATATAGTTTGCGAGTCTATCATGCCTTCGCCAGTAATAACAATATCAACTTCTCGAATCTTATCTTCAATCTTACTAGTCTCAATCACAATATCAATCCCAGGTTTCAAATCTGCTCCTAAAAAAGCAGTTAAGCCTGCTCCTAATCCTCCGGCAGCACCAGCCCCAGGTATACTATTTACATCTTTACTTAAATCATCTTTAATTACTTGAGCAATACTTCTTAGACCTTCATCCAACTCTTTTACTACTTCAGGTGTCGCTCCTTTTTGAGGACCATAAATATAGGCGGCACCGTTTTTACCATAAAGAGGGTTATCTACATCACAAGCCACCTGAATCTCTACTTCTTCAATCCGAGAATCTAGTCCATTCAAATCAATCTTTTGAATAGCCTCTAGCTCACCACCGCCAAAACCAACATCTTTACCATTCTTATCTAAAAACTTGCCGCCCAAAGCTTGGGCCATGCCTACCCCGCAATCGTTAGTAGCACTACCACCAATTCCAATAATTAGCTTCGTACACCCTTCATCTAAAGCAGCCTTAATCAACTCGCCTGTCCCATAGGTAGTAGTTTTAGCTGGGTTTCTCTTCCCCTCTGGCACCAAAGGTAGACCAGAAGCTGCTGCCATCTCAATTACTGCAGTATTGCCATCTCCTAATATGCCAAAGAAAGCTTCAACTCCATCTCCTAATGGTCCGGTTACTTCCTTACTAATCAACTCCCCATCAGTGGCATCTACCAAAGACCTAACTGTCCCTTCACCGCCATCAGCCATTGGTAATTTCTCTATTTCAAACTCCGTGTCGGCCCGTTGTAAGCCTCTTCCTAAGCTTTCAGCCACTTCTAAAGCTGTTAAACTTCCCTTAAAAGAATCTGGTGCAATTAATAGCCTCATCCTTTTCATCTCCTCTAGAATAAGTATCTTCTATTATTTATTTCTTATCAATAGTTTTTATTTTCTTAATATTATTGTAACTCTTATTATCAACAAGTTCAATTAGCAAACTATACAGCTTTTTAGTTATATCTTTATTATAATTTGAACACTTTGCACAAATTTTGTGTAAACAGTCATTAATTAAACTCATCTTTCTTTTTTCCTCTAAATATTTGACATAACAGCATCAATTTAAGGGAAACAGCGTCATCAAATTTTTTAGGATCTAAACCAGTACTTTCTTTTATTTTCTCTAATCTATATATTACTGAATTGCGATGCAAATGAAGAGTTCTAGCAGTCTCACTTATATTGAGATTATTAGAAAAATAAGCTTCTAAACTATCTCGAAACTGATTATCTAATGGCAGGATATTAGCAAAATATTCTCTTATCTGGTTAGGTAACTCTTTAACCATTCTTTCTAACTTTAAATCTTCAATATGGTAGATATCTTTAGAAGGATAGAATCTTTTACCCAAATTCACTGCTTCTACACCTTCTGCAAATGATTCTTTAATTCCAATCAATCCTTTTCTTACCCCACCAACACCAATCTTACAATTAAAATTAAATTTATTCTTTAATCTAGCTACCAATTCTACTTTGTTTTTTAATATCTCTTCTATCCCTCTCTCCATTTGCTCTTGCTCATAATTGATAATCACAAATCTTTCTCCACTTAAGTGAAAGACTCTTTTAGTTAACTTAGCAATGAAGAAAGTTTCAATCTCTTCCTTGATCCTCTTTATATACTGGTGTAACTCGGTTTCATTTTTTCCATTAGACCTTCTTAATAATTCATCCCATAGATTAGTTACTTCTAAAATCGAAACCCAAAATTGTTGATTAATATTATATCCTAATGCCTCTGCTCTAGAATACATTACGTTATCTTTAGAATCTAAATCTCTATTCAGAAGTTCCTTAATAAAATGCTCTTCAGCTTGTTCCGCTAATTGTAACCTTTGTAAGTAAAAAGCTTGTTGTAACATTAATTCAGCTGTCATCTTAACTAACCCACCATACTTCTCTACCTCAGCCGGAACCCCTGTAATACCCACTACTCCTATGACATTACCATTAAAATGAATAGGTAGATTAATACCTGGCTTAACCCCTTTCAACTCCTCTGCTTCCAGTTTAGAAATATTTAACTTCTGCCCTTCGACTATTACTTGTCTAGCACCCTCATGGAGAGTATTAATTCTATCTTCATTACCACTACCAATAATAACCCCTTCCTCATCCATAATGTTTATATTTCTCTCTAGAATTTGCATAGTTCTATCCACAATAGTCTGAGCAAGATGTGGCGTTAAATTAATCTCTGTAGAATTATCTTTAATTTTCATTATGATCATCTCCTATGTAAAATTATTAATAAGTACTTCACTTAGCCTTAGCCTTGACCTCAACCTTACCTTTCTCTATAAATATTATAAAGTGTTCACTAAGTAATTGTCTACTAACCACTAATAATAATTTCCCATTAATATATTAATTAATTCTCATCAATAACTCCGCCTTTTAAATATGATATCTATCATATCATTTTATTGAATCATAACGTATAATTGGTACAGTATGATTTTTATAGAAAATCAAAACTTGAGGTGTTAAATCCATGCCAAATGAAGATACTAGGATGCTAAAATTAGCTTATCAACAGATGCCCTATGGAATAATTATACTTAATCAAAGAAATGAAATCATATTTATGAATCAGATGGCAGAAGGGATTAGAGGAAGATCAGCTCAAATAATTCAAGGTAATAATGTGCTTTCCTGTCATCCTCAAAAAATTAAAGAAGTCGTAGCCCGTTCTTTAAAAGCCTTAAGAGAAGAAGACCCAAAGAATTCTAACCGAATGACAATCGATAAACGAAATGACAAATACTACGAAACTAATTATATTCCTATCAAAAATAATAATGACTCCTATTTAGGTTCCATGCTAATCTCGAAAGATATTACAGAACAGAGGAAGCTTGAAGAAAAAAGATTATCACACTTAAAACATTTTGAAGAAGAGGCTGACCGATTAAGAGCTGAATTACAAGAATTATTCTTTTCTTCATTAGATAGTCTAATCAAGACTCTAGAAGCAAAAGATAAATATACCGAAGGCCATTCTACCCGAGTAGCAGATATCAGTCGAAAGATTGCTCAATACAGTTGTGATGTATCACCTCAAATAGATACTATTGAATTAGCAAGTCAATTTCACGATATTGGAAAGGTTGGCATTCCTGAATCTATTCTTAATAAACCAGGTAAGTTAAACGAAGAAGAGTTTAATTACATAAAAGAACACCCTATTCTAGGAGAAGATATATTAGCACCTATCTTAAAACCTAAATCTATAAAACCTAAACCTATGAAGAAAGTAATAAGACATCATCACGAAAGGTACGATGGACGAGGTTATCCGGATGGTCTAAAAGAAGATGAAATTCCTATAGGAGCTAGAATATTAGCCATTGCTGACAGTTATGATGCTATGACTACTGACCGTCCTTATCGTAACGCATTAACTCCTAGGACTGCACTTAAAGAGATTAATTCTAATTTAGGAACTCAGTTTGACCCGGAATTAGGAGAAATATTTTTGATGCTTCATGACAAAGGAGTTATAAATTAATATTTTTATCACTACCAATAGTTAAAACCCAGAGTAAAAACACTCTGGGTTCTTATAAATCAAATTTATATTAGCTGTTTACTGCAGACCTTTGCTTCCTTTTAATCTAGCCTCTGAAACTAGACTACAGAAGAGAACCATCGGTAGTAAAACATTATTTTGATTCATAATACTCTTTTGTAATTGTTTAAATTCACTCTTAGGATAATTATGAATATCTAATACAAGATGTTCGATTAAACCACCCTCTGTTAAGTTGCCTTTTTTAATCTGAATAAGCTCTTCTTTTTGCGATTCTGATAAACTTTTAGCCATACGCTGTTCACTATTCATTAAAGACATTTGCTTTTCAAAGATAGGTACCTCTTCAAATTCATCTATCTTTTCAGTTAATTCTTTTTGAGAACTACTAATATAATTATAAAGTAGTAAACCTAAATACCGATACAAGGATTTATAAAGAGGATTAATTTCTGAAATTGACTCTTCTGCTGTACCGAGTTTGGCCGCTACATCTCCTAAACAGTATAATGCTAACATATCAGATTTTGAACTCTCTCTAACATGAGATCCAGCCCAACTAACTACTTTATTATACTCCTCTGCTTCTCCACGTTCACTACCTGCAGAAGCTATTTGATAATAATACATAGCTAAACAAGCATAACTATAAGGGTCCTGTTGGTCTTGCTCATTAATTCCCCATTTAAAATACTCTAAAGCCTCTTCAAATTCACCATCTAGCCAATGGCCTTTCCCTTTTAAATATAATTCTTTTATATTTAATCCTTCATATTTATTATCTTTGCTTTCATCGTTATAGCTATTCCCTTCTTGTTTCTTAATTAAACCCTTTACAAAATCAAACAAGCCCATAATCGTCTCCCTTCTAAATTTAATAAAGATTAACTTACTACTTCTTTTTCTTTTATATTATCATCAATTAAAGGCTCACCATCAACACTTTCACTAAGCTGAATATTTAAGGCATGAACCGATATATTTATTTCAATAGCTGAAAGAATTAACGAAAGCATTAAAAGTCCAAGCCCGATAGCAAAAACAACTTCTCCTGCTGTACTTTTATTAAAGAATAACAGAAACATCGAAAAAACACAAAAGAACAATGCTAAAATAGCTAGAAACTGCATATTTCTAATAAGCTTGACTCTTTTTTTCAATGAAGCTAACTGTGGAGATATAATACTATCCTTCTCTCCTTTTTCTTTTGCTTTATCATGAAGAGTCCTTATCAGGTCAGCCAAGCCTAAAAATCTATTAGTATATGCTAATAGTAATAATGAAATGGTAGAAAAAATAAGAGCGGGGGTAGTAAGATTTAACTCCATTAGAATCACCTCATATCTCCAAGTTTATATCTAGAGCTTTCATAGAATAGTAAATTTCAATTAATGATGTTACAAGTGAAACTAAGAAAAAAAGAACTGCCAATATAAAAGTAATATTACCAAAATCAATTTTGCCAAATAATAAGAAAAACATTGATAATGTTGAAAAGAATAATGAAACAACTGCAAACAACTGTAAATATCTAATATATCCTAGTCTTTTGGTAAAAATTAATAGTTGCTTTTTAAAGTTTTTCTTTTTAGGAAGATCAGTATCTCTTATTTCTGAAGATAAATTCCTAGCTACTTGACAAATCTTTGTAAATCTTGCACCATAAGCAGACATTAATAGTGAAATAGTAGAAAAAAGAAACGCAGGAGTTGTTATTTTGGAAACAATATGCATTATATATATCCTCTTAATACTTTACTACGAGAAGGATGTTGTAATCTCTTTAATGCTTTCTGCTGAATCTGTCTAATTCGTTCTCTACTTAATTTAAATCTATCCGCAACTTCTTGTAATGTTCTTGACCAGTTATCTTTTAATCCGAACCGTAATCTAATTATTTCTGCTTCTCTTTCTGTTAATTCAGCCAAAACTTCCTCTAAATCTTCTTTTAAAAACTGGTTACTAACTCCTTTTACTGGATCTTCAACATTATCATCAACTATTAACTCACCTAATTCCGTATTCTTGTCTTCTCCTACTAAATTATTTAGTGAAGCCAAATTCTGTTCTGATGATATCTTAATAATCTCTTCAACTTTTTCTGCATCAATTCTTAATTCTTCTGCAATCTCTTCAATAGTAGGTTCTCTATTTAATTCATTATAAAGCCGTTCTTTTACCTTAAAGACTTTAGTTGTCTTCTCCCAAATATGCACCGGTACTCTAATAGTCTTCGCTTCTGGTAAGGACCTAGTGATCCGCTGCCTTATCCACCAAGTGGCATAAGTGCTAAACTTATAACCTTTCTCAGGATCGAACTTATCAATTGCTTTCATAAGTCCTAAATTACCTTCTTGAATCAAATCCTGTAATTCCATCCCTTTACCTCGATACTTCTTAGCTATATCAACTACTAATCGTAAGTTATGCTCGATAAGTTGTGTCTTTGCCTCTTCATCTCCATTTTGAGCTCTTCGAGCCAGCTTAACCTCTTCTTCTCTTGAAAGAATATCATGTCCTATCTCTTGGTAATACTGCTTAATTCCCATCATTAGGCCTCCTTTATCATCCATAAATTATTAAGTCATTAATTCCTTCTGAAGCCTACCTAAAATTCAATCGTCAAGAATATTACTATATTCTTTCTGTTGTCTAACATTACTTAATTCTAGATTTTAACCCAAAGTCCTTTTGTAAATTTATGTAATTATGCTCATATCAAAGAGACAAAGAACAAAAACACCTCAATTCAGATGGAGTTTTCTTGATGTGTTTTAGATAAAAAAAGCACCTAGAGCTTATATATCTAAACTCTAGGTGCTTTATAATTAAACTAAGTTTTTTACTTTAGCTTATAATTTAGAATAAGCCGCTGATATTACCATCTGCATCAACATCGATCTCTTCAGCTGATGGAACCTTAGGTAAACCAGGCATTGTCATTACTGCACCTGTTAATGCTACTAAGAAACCTGCTCCCGCTGAAACATTAATCTCTCTAACTGTAACTTCAAAGTCAGTTGGTCGACCTTTCTTAGTTGGATCGTCAGAGATAGAAGACTGAGTCTTAGCCATACAAATTGGCATATTATCGAAGCCTTGTGCAGTTAACTTCTCGATATCCTTCTTAGCTTCGTCAGTGAATACTACGCCGTCAGCACCATAGATCTTTGTAGCGATAGTTTCGATCTTTTCATCGATAGGCATATCTAGTGGATATAACTGATCGAAGTCATCGTTTCCTTCTTCCATAGCTGCTAGTACTTTCTCAGCTAATTCTTGACCACCTTCGCCACCTTTTGCCCAGATTTCAGATAATGCTACGTTAACACCTTTTGCTTCGCAAAGCTCTCTAATCTTGTCAAGCTCTGCTTCTGTATCAGTAGGGAATCTATTAATAGCTACTACTGCAGGTAAGTTGAAGTTCTCAGTAATGTTTTCGATATGCTTTGCTAAGTTTTCAAACCCTGCTTCTATTGCTTCTACATTCTCTT
>NZ_FOTT01000021.1 GCF_900114655.1 Candidatus Frackibacter sp. WG13 | reverse complement strand
CAGCACTTCAAATCTATCTTCATCAATTGCAGGAAATATTATCTGCTGAAAAGGATGAGCCCAGCTATCTTGAAGTATTTTTTTAAGATATTCGGGCATATTTAAGACAGAATCATTAAAAGACAGTTGTTGAAATTCATTTTTAGAAAACATAAAAGCACCCCAATTAGTATTATTTGTTATACTAATTATACCACATAATCACTGTTATATCAACGATTATGGAGGTTTTAAATGCTTTTATTATTGTATTTAAAAGACTTAGTTTAGTATTTATATTTTAATGAATTGGAAAATATTATATGCTTTTTGTGTTGGAATCATAATTTAATTAAAAAGCAACTAACAAGAACCCTGCGGCTGATTGCCACCAGTAATAGCAAATCCACTGCCGAAGAATGATTTCTTGTAATCTATTGTCGCTCCCTCTAACTGCTCTTCCATCTTTTCACTTAAAACAAACTTAAGATTTCTAACCTCTACTACCTTATCATCTTCATCTTTTGACTCTACAAGAGTCAATCCATAGTTAGGACCACCTCAGCCAATAGACTGCAAAAAAACTCTAATTAAAGCTTCTGGCTTATTCTCATCGGCTAATAATTCTTTAAATTTAGTTACAGCTTTATCAGTAACAGTTAACATATTAATCACTCCTTAAATCTTTGTTTCCCCTCCCCCGTTAGTAGGGGTATTTAAATTATATAATAAAACCCTTATACTGTCAAGGGTTTCTAAATATAAAAATGGCACGGGTGGCAGGATTTGAACCCGCAGCACCTGGATTTGGAGTCCAGTGCTCTGCCAATTGAGCTACACCCGTACATAAAATTTACTTAATTTATCTTTAATTGTTAAATGGCACGGGTGGCAGGACTTGAACCCGCAACACCTGGATTTGGAGTCCAGTGCTCTACCAATTGAGCTACACCCGTACACTAAATATATCTGTATTTCTCTAACACAATTAATACTTTACCATACTATCTATTAAATTGCAAGCGTAATCATTAATTTTTTACCCATCATCACTTAAAGATTCTGCCATCTCTAGAATCTTATTCCCTAGCACATTCAAACTCTGCATTTCAGCATGGATTTTGTTAACTACACTAGCCTGTAAATCACTAGCCTCAGCAAGCTTCTCAGAAACATTATTTAACTCTGAACTAATCTCATTAACTTTTTCTAGCGTCTCTTCTATATTTGTAGTTGACTCAACACTTTTCTCTGCTAAATTTTGTACTTCTTTTGCTACTACCGCAAATCCTTGTCCCTCTTCACCTACTCTTGCTGCTTCAATCGACGCATTAATCCCTAATATCTTTATCTTATCAGCAATATCTTTAATAATTTCAACAATATTATCCGTATTCCTAACTCGAGCCTCAGTTTCATCAGAAATTTCTTCTAATTTCTCTCCCATTTCTACCATATCTTCTGCTTCAATTGCAATCTCTTCTACTTGATTATTTACTTCTTCAGTAGTACTTAATAAATCTTTAGACATTGCTAATAACCTTTCTTTCTTTTCGGTTGGTTGGGAAATAGTAATTCCACCAACTAAAGTACCATTCTCATTAAAAATTGGATTACCAACACCAATATAAGGCACACCACAAACAGACTCATCTACCTCATTTACAACCCTTCTCCGTTGTTTTAGCGCCTCATCTACTACCCAATTCTTATCAATTGCTTCTCCAACCTTAATTCCAAAGTCTAATCTCTCACCAGGATAATAGGCCAACACTTTTTCTGTATCCGTTATTAGTATCCCTATATCCTCTAGCATAAATTCATTTAATAGTGGAGCAATCTTTAATAATGCATCTATTTCTTCTGAATTATAAGACAATTTAACAGACTCCTTTCTATTTAAGCAAATTTCATAATTAGATTTCAAGCATAATTAACACAAAAATTTTGGCGTCAACAATTAATTATGCAAGATTTTTATTCAAAATCTTAATTTTTATGTTATATTGCTATTATAAGTACTTTTTCGACAAAGACTATTATTTTTCCTTTAAAATTAATTATAAAATAAAAAAGACCACCTTAATGGTGATCTAATAATTTAAAATCTATGTACAATTAAATTAATTTATAATTTGGTGGAGGTGGGCGGATTCGAACCGCCGTCCTTAAGTATCTCCACTCGGGGTTCTACGAGCGTAGCTTCTGCTTTAAAATCACAACTCTAGCTCCCAGAAGCAGGATCTAAAGTTGCTAGCTTGTAAAGTTCCCCATCCTTCTACAAGCTTCAAAGGATGAGTAGCCTGCTAGTTATGACACTTATAGGCATCCACAGACAAGTTACCTATAAGTGTAACGGATGCTTACGCAGCCGCTAAAGCGTAATTATTATCGTTTGCAGATAATTTTAAGTTTCCAGTATTTTACGAGTGAAAGGAGTCCTCGGCTCGCTTTCCCGGTGTCCATACTCAAGTCGAGTCCCAAGACACCCCCAAATTATTTGGCAGAAAGCTTAATATCTATTCAATTGTTCATCCTTAAATGCTCTTTCAATCTCTCGTTGAGCAGTACGACGTTTAATATCTTCTCGTTTATCATGAAGATTCTTACCTTTAGCTAATGCCAGTTCAATCTTTACCAGATTCCTCTTAAAGTAGACACTAAGCGGAATTAGAGTATAACCACTCTCTCTTGTCTTACCAATAAAGCGCCTAATCTCTTTTTTATGCATTAAGAGCTTTCTAGGTCTTTCTGGTTCATGATTATAGCGATTACCATGACTATAAGGCGCAATATGCATATTATAAAGAAGAAGTTCGCCACTCTCTACAATAGCAAAACTATCTTTTAAGTTAACTCTACCCTGGCGAATAGACTTAACTTCTGTCCCCTGTAAGACAATGCCTGCCTCATAAGTCTCTTCAATATGATATTCATGTCTTGCTTTGCGATTTCTTGCAACTACTTTATTCTTATCACTCACAGTCTATTCACTCCTTAATAGAGCGTGCATTTAATATTATAACAGTTCTAAGCTAACTGTCAAGGAAAAACGGAATAAAATCGAGGTTTTTAGTTGGGAACTATTTACAATTATTCAGCTAGTACTAAATCAACCTGTCTTTCAACTAAATTCACCTTATAAACCTCTACTTTAACCTCATCTCCTAAACGATAGATATTTCCTGTTCGCTCACCAATATAAGACTGCTTATCTTCGTGATAAGTGTAATAATCATCAGTTAAATTACTAACATGGACTAACCCTTCTACTGAATTTGGTAGTTCCACAAAGAAACCAAAAGACATCATGCCACTAATAATTCCTTCATATACTTCTCCTTCTTTACCCTGCATATATTCTACCTTCTTCAGGTCTTTAGACTCCATCTCTGCGTCAGCAGCCTTTCGCTCTCTAATTGAAGCGTGATTAGCCGCTTTTGATAAATCATCTTCCAATCTCTTACTCTGCTCTTCACCTAAAACCCCTTGATTAATTACTCTTTTAGTAATTCGATGGATAGCTAAATCAGGATACCGCCTAATTGGTGACGTAAAGTGGGAATAATATTCTGCCGCTAAACCAAAGTGACCTATATTTTTTACTGCATAATGGGCTTGTTTCATTGAACGTAATAATACAGTATTAATAATCCTTTCTTCAGCTTCTCCTTTAACCTTTTTTAAGACTGTCTGCAATGCTTTAGGATGTGTCTCATCACTGATACCTTTAATATGATAACCAAAATTATGAATAAATTCATTTAACGCTTCTAAATCGCTCTGGTCAGGATAATCGTGAACTCGATAAATAAAAGGAACTTCCCGCCAGTATATCTCCTCAGCCACCACTCGATTAGTAGCTATCATAAACTCCTCAATCAACTTCTCAGCTATACTTCTCTCCACTTTAATAATATCTATCGGTTTTCCATCTTCATTTAATATTACTCTTGATTCTGGAAAATCAAAATCAATACTACCTTCCTCAACCCTGCCTTCACGCAACTCTTTACATAATTCCTCCATCAACCTTAACTCATCAATGAAGTCATTATATTCTGCAATCAAATCTTCATCTTCATTAACCAAGATCTCTCTTACTTTATTGTAAGTCAGACGATGATTAACATTAATAATACTTTCTAATATTTCATGGTCAAGTAAGTCTCCACTTTCCAAATCGTAAGTCATCAGAACTGTCATTGCCAATCTATCCTCACCAGACCGAAGACTACATAGATTATTAGATAACTTCTCTGGTAGCATAGGAATCACACGGTCTACTAGATAGATACTTGTAGCCCTAGTCCTTGCTTCTTCATCTAAGACTGTATTCTCTTTAACATAATACGAAACATCAGCAATATGAACTCCAAGCCTTACTTTATCCCCATCTAACTTCTCAATTGAAACTGCATCATCAAAGTCTTTAGCATCTTCGCCGTCGATAGTTACCATCTTTAAATTTCGTAAATCTTTTCTACGTTCTGATTCGTTTTCTGGAATCGTCTCTGGTATATCTCGTACATATTCCTTAACCTCTTCTGGGAAATCTTTAGGAAGCTCTAATTTACGGATAATTGCTTCTATATCTACTCCTGGTTCACCTAAATCACCTAGTATTTCAATAATCTTGCCTTCCGGATTACGACGTTCTTCTGGCCACCGTGTAATCTCAACAACCACTTTCTGGTTCTGTCTTGCCCCATTAATCTCCTTTTGTGGCACAAAAATATCATAGTAAATATGAGAGTCATCTGGAACTACAAATCCAAAATTACGACTTGATTCAAAACTTCCTACAATCGTTTTATTATGTCTGTCTAAAATTCTAATAACTTCTCCTGATAGCTTCTTACCACTTTTAGTACCTTTTATTCTTACAATTATGTGATCGTTATTCATTGCTCCATTCATATCACTAGCACTAATATAGACGTCTTCTTTCTCTATATCATCCGGAATCAAGAAACCAAATCCCTTACTATGGCGTTCTAATCTACCAACGACTAAATTCATCCTATCAGGAACGCCATACCTTCCTCTTCTTGTCTTTACTATCTCACCATTCTCTTCCATCCGCTCTATAATATCGATAAACCTATCTTGCTCTTCCTTAGGTATCTCAAAAGCAGCCAATAATTCTTCTGCTGTCAATGGTTTATAGGCTTCATTTCTCATGAAATTTAATATCATTTGCTTCGCACTCATTTTACCCCTCCTTATTCTTTAACTCCAATAAAGTAGACACCCTTTATCTTATAGGGTGCCCAAATAAGACTAAATCTATACTCCCTCATTAACCTTCTCTCATAAATACCGCTTCTGCTTCCGCAACCTTCTCCCCATCTTGATTTATTATCTTAGCTGCTGTATCGATAGTTCTCCGCTTCTTTCTTTCTATCCAACCTGTTGTCGTCAATTCTCTTCCAATCTTGATTGGTTTGCGAAATTTAACCTCCATTTTGGCAGTGACTGCTTTAATTTCTTGTAAATAAAGCACATTAGCCATCACTTCGTCTAAAAGTGTAGAAATTAAACCACCGTGCATAATACCTGTAAAGCCCTGGTGTACTTCTTGTGGAGTAAATTTAGTCTCTACAACATCGTCCTTCAACTCAAAATCTAACTTTAAACCGATCGGGTTCTTAGGTCCACAGGCAAAACACATTTCATCGCCTTCAATCTTCATCTTCATTCCTCCTGCCTAAAATGTACTTCCTGATATCTATTTCCAGATTGAAATTAATTTTCCTGTTTTTTCACTATCTTTGTTCAAATTTTTCAAAAGTCATCGCACTCATAAACTCATTTTGAAAATCTTGTCGTCCGGATAATTCTAAATACTCCACTTGTTTAGCTATCTGCTTAGACTCTTTTCGTTTGGTTTGGCTCAACAAGGCAGCTTTAGCCCCACTACCAGCAGCATTACCAATTCCTCTAATTTCTAGCTTAGAAGAAGTCGGTAATACACCGACCGTTACTGCATCTTGTGGTTGAATATAATTACCAAATCCGCCTGCAATTAAAACTTCTCCAATCTCTTCAATACCAATTCCTAATTCATCCATTAAAATTTTAATTCCAGCTCTAATTGCACCTTGGGCTAATTGAATAGCTCTAATGTCTTTTTGGCTGATCGTTACTGATTCTTCACCTGCAGCTTCTTCTGCCTTGACTAAGATCAATTTTCTACCTTTATCACCCTCAATAATTCTTTCTTTTATCTCCGGTACGACTGAATTATCTATTTCATCAGGCGACAATAGTTTACCACTTTTATCCATGATACCTGCTTTTAATAACTCTGCCAACAAAGAAATAATTCCTGAACCACAGATGCCTTTAGCTTTTTGGTTCCCGATTACACTAACTTCTATTCTATCGGTAATTCTTATCTCCTCAATAGCTCCCTGCACTCCATTCATACCAAACTCTAATCCAGCCCCTTCAAAAGCAGGCCCAGCCGCCGCTGCACAAGCCATCATCTTCTCTTTATTTCCTAAAACTATTTCACTATTTGTTCCTAAGTCAACCAATAATTTAAAATCATCACTTTGGTCTATTCTATTGGTCAACAAACCTGCTACTATATCTGAACCTACATAGCTAGCAACATTAGGTAAATAAGTAACTGAAGCATTAAGCTTAATACCTAATTCATCTGCTGAAATAGATTGTGGCTCATTAATTACGGCAACGTATGGTGCTTTGGCTACGTGCTCTGTCTTCAAACCCAATAATAGATGACTCATAACCGTATTCCCAACAAAGACTAATTCATAGATTCTTTCCCTAGATACTTCGTATTTATCGATTAACTGATCAATGATTTGGTTAATTACTTCGATAATTCTATCTTGTAGATCCTTAGTCCCACTCTCTTTTTCTAGGGTATGGTTGACTCTAGAAATAACATCACTACCATAATCACTTTGCCGATTAGCCATTGCTACTTTACCAACTTGTACACCAGTTACTAAGTCTAACAAGTATCCAACAACAGTAGTCGTTCCTATGTCAATAGCCAAACCATAGACTACATCAGTAGTATCATCTTTTTCTATGTTAATAACTTTCTTACCTTGTCTAACTATAGTTACTTTATAATTAGCATCACGTAAAATATCAGGTAGTTCTTTTAATAACTCTAAATCTACTTCTAACTCCTCACCAATACTCTTAATAATTCTTGTCCAATCAGAAGCTTGGTCTTCTAATGTAGGTTCTTGTAACTCTAAATAATCTTTTTTAATCGTTGGCTCTAAATTTAAATCATCCTCATCACCTTCATCCAAAATCCTTAAAGTGGCTCTACCATCACTTATCAACTCAACTTCAACTTCACCTTGAATTTCAGTTAAGCAGGCCAATCTAATTCCACTCTCTAACTCTAATTCAGATAATAAGTCCCGTTCTTTAAGACTTATTTCAGATACTTCTCCTTTTACTTTAACTTTGCATTTACCACAAATTCCATTTCCACCGCAGATAGCATCAGTTTCTATATTATGTTTTCGCAAAAAATCTAAAAGATTCTCTCCTATCTCTGCTTCTAAGACCAATTCTTCTTCTGACGTCTGCACTCTTACTTCCACCACTAGTTATTCCTCCTTTATCAACTTATTATTATTAAAATTCTGTATTTACTGACATTTTCCTTTGTAGAATTTAGTTCTTCACATATATTTAATAATAAAAGACCCTCTAGCTCAACCATTACATTAGCTAGAGGGTCTTTATTCACTATATAAACTTATACATTCTAATTTATCCAAATAACGGTGCAAATACTAACGACACGATAGTCATTAACTTAATCAAGATATTTAAAGCAGGTCCAGAAGTATCCTTAAACGGATCACCTACTGTATCACCTACTACTGTAGCATCATGTGTCTCTGTACCTTTACCGCCGAAGTTACCACTTTCAACATACTTCTTAGCGTTATCCCAAGCTCCACCAGCATTAGCCATCATAATTGCCATTAATACACCTGCAGATAAAGCACCAGCTAGTAATCCACCTAAAGCTTCAGCACTCCATAATCCAACAATGATCGGCGTAACTACTGCCATTATACCTGGTAATATCATCTCTCTTAAAGCAGCAGCAGTACTGATATCTACACATTTAGCATATTCTGGTCTAGCTTCACCTTCCATAATTCCTGGAATCTCTCTAAATTGACGTCGAACCTCTTCAATCATCTCAAAAGCAGCCTTTCCTACTGCTTCCATAGTAATTGCCGAGAATAAGAAAGGTAACATAGCACCAATAAATAGACCAATGATTACGTTTGGATTAGTTAAGGCGATCGTTTCTAAGTTAGCTGCTTCTGTAAATGCTGAGAAAAGTGCTAAAGATGTTAAAGCAGCAGAACCGATAGCAAAACCTTTTCCAATCGCTGCTGTAGTATTCCCTACTGCATCTAATTGGTCAGTAATATCTCTAACTCCTGATTCTAATTCTGCCATCTCTGCAATACCACCAGCATTATCAGCAATCGGACCATAAGCGTCAACTGCTAATGTAATACCAGTAGTCGATAACATTCCAACAGCAGCTAAAGCAATTCCATATAATCCACCTAATTTAAAAGCAATAAAGATTGCAGCTGCAATAACAATGATCGGTAAGGTTGTACTTCTCATACCAACAGCTAATCCACTAATAATATTAGTAGCTACACCAGTCTGTGACTGGTCAGCAATATGCTGCACTGGTGGTTTGTGATCAGATGTATAGTATTCAGTAATTCGACCAATGAGTATTCCGGCTACTAAACCAGCTAGTATTGCCCAGAAATACCCCATCTTTCCAATTAGTGAACTAACTAAGAAATAAGTAGAAATTAAAGTTAAAACACCTGCAACTAAAGTTCCGCGTTCTAAAACAGCACCTAAGTTAGCCTCATCCTTTGCTTTAACGAATCTAGTTCCAATAATAGCAGCAACAATACCAATCGCAGCTATATACATCGGCAATAAGACAAAATTAACACCAATCTCTGGCATCTTAGCCGCTAAACTAGCACCTAAAGCCATTGCAGCAACAATAGAACCTACATATGACTCAAATAGGTCAGCACCCATACCGGCCACGTCACCTACGTTGTCACCTACATTATCAGCAATTACACCAGGGTTTCGTGGATCATCTTCTGGAATACCAGCCTCTACCTTACCTACTAAGTCAGCTCCAACATCAGCAGCTTTAGTATAAATTCCACCGCCAACACGAGCAAATAAAGCAATTGAACTAGCTCCAAAAGCAAAACCTCTGATAGAGTTTACGGACTCAATTCCTCCAAATAATATGTAAAGTCCACCTAATCCTAAAAGACCTAAGCCAACAACCGACATCCCCATAACTGCCCCACCAGAAAAAGCAATCTGCAAAGCTTCATTCATTCCACTACGAGCAGCATTAGTAGTTCTTGAATTAGCTATAGTAGCTATCTGCATACCAAAGTAACCAGCTAATGCTGAGAAGATAGCTCCCGTAACAAAAGCAATAGCAGTTTGAATATTAAGGAAAATACCTATAACAATTGCTACAATAACTACAAAGATAGATAGATTTCTATATTCAGTATTCAAAAATGCCATAGCTCCTTCGTTAATGGCTGCAGTTAATTCCTTCATTCTTTCAGTTCCCATATCTGCTTTAGTAACCTTATTACGTAGAATGAAAGCAAAAATTAGAGCTACTATTCCTGCTAAGGGTACTACATAAATTCCCACAACATATTCCTCCTTTTAAATTTATATTTTATTTTATGCCATATTTTAAACCCCTAGGATAGGGGTTTAAAATTTAAAGCGCAGCTAGTAATAATGAACTAACCATAAATAAAATTGCTGCTACCGTTGTTAATTTACTTAACTTTTCATCAACCTGCTTGTCTTGACCTAAAAGAGCAGACGCACCTCCATCAATAGCACCAGACATTCCTGCGCTCTTACCTGACTGTAATAATACTCCAGCAATGACTGCTATTGATATAATAATATGAAAAACTTTTAATACTGCCATCTTATTTTGTACACCTCCCATGAACTAGACCACTATTAATTTTAACATAATCCTCTTAAAAAAACAACAATATTTTTAGATTTAATGACATTTATTGGTTTTATAGACGAAGAATATAATTTAGACTCCTGTATAATTATAATATTAAGGAGTAGAGTGTATTCTTTAATACACTCTACTCCTATTCTTACCTAAAAATTATAAATTATAAAAAGCATCAATTCCTTTATAGAAACCGATTGGCCCTAATTCATCTTCAATTCTTAATAACTGATTATATTTAGCTACCCGGTCTGTACGCGATGGAGCACCAGTCTTAATCTGTCCAGCATTAGTGGCAACTACTAAATCAGAGATAGTCACATCTTCTGTCTCTCCTGAACGATGTGAAACTACCGCTGTAAATCCAGCTCTTTTTGCCATTTCAATTGCTTCTAAAGTCTCAGTAATAGTCCCGATCTGATTAACCTTAATTAATATCGAATTACTTGCTCCCATCTCAATACCTTTAGCTAATCTTTCAGTATTAGTTACAAATAAATCATCACCAACAATCTGAATCTCTTCTCCTAGCTTGTCAGTCATCTCTTTCCAACCATCCCAATCATCTTCAGCTAATCCATCTTCAATAGAGATAATTGGATATTTGTCTACTAATTCAGCATAGAAATCGATCATTTCAGTGGTCGTCTTTTCAACTCCCTCGCCGGCTAAGATATACTTTTCATCTTTATAAATCTCAGTTGCAGCAACATCAAGAGCAAACATAACATCTTCACCAGGAACATATCCTCCTGCTTCTATTGCTTCTACAATTACTTCTAATGCTTCTTCATTAGAACCTAAATTAGGTGCAAATCCACCTTCATCACCAACAGCTGTATTTAGACCTTTTTTCTGTAAAACTTTCTTTAAGTTATGGAATATTTCAGCACCTATACGTAAAGCTTGACTAAATGTATTAGCACCTACTGGCATAACCATAAATTCTTGAATATCAACGTTATTATCAGCATGTTCACCACCATTTAAGATATTCATCATGGGTACCGGTAATTCTTTTGCATTTACACCACCGATATAGCTATAAAGTGGTAAGTTTAGAGCATTTGCTGCGGCTTTGGCTACTGCTAACGAAACTCCTAAGATAGCATTTGCTCCTAACTCTCCTTTATTCTCAGTACCATCTAGTTCAATCATAATCTCATCGATATCGACTTGTCTAGTTGCGTCCATACCTATTAATTCTGGAGCAATCTCTTCATTAACATTATTAACAGCTTGTCTTACCCCTTTACCTAAATATCTCTCTTCATCTCCATCCCTTAATTCTACTGCTTCATAAGCACCTGTTGAAGCCCCTGAGGGAACTGCTGCTCTTCCCACAGCCCCACTATTTAAGATAACCTCTACCTCTACTGTTGGATTACCTCGCGAATCAAGAATTTCTCGTGCATAAATATCTTCAATACTAGTATGGAACATATTAATCTCCTCCTTATATTAATTTAAACAATATATTATTCAAACAGTGACTCCCCCGTCATTTCTTCAGGTTGGTTAATCTTTAATAACTCTAACATAGTTGGAGCTACATCTGCTAAATTACCCGCTTCTACTAATTCTACATCTTGATTGTCTTGACTAACATAGATAAATGGTACTAAATTAGTAGTGTGAGCAGTATAAGTATCACCTGTTTCACAGTCTAGCATCTGTTCAGCATTACCATGGTCAGCAGTAATTAAGACTTCTCCACCTAAGCTTAGTATCTTATCCACTGCTTCTTTCAAACCATCATCTACAGCTTCTACAGCTGCTCGGCAAGCAGTTAGATCTCCAGTATGTCCTACCATATCTGGATTAGCAAAGTTCATAATAATCACATCATAGTCTGTTTCATCTAACCTCTTAGATAGACTTTCAAGCACTTCATAAAGACTCATTTCAGGCTTCTCATCGTAAGTATCTATCTTAGGAGATGGAATCAGTTCTCTATCCTCCCCTGGGTTAGGCTTCTCCTTACCGCCATTAAAGAAGAAAGTTACATGAGCATACTTTTCAGTCTCTGCAATTCTTAATTGTTTTAAGTCATTCTTCCCTAGAACTTGCCCTAGAGTATTAGTGATTGTCTCCGGAGGATAAGCTACTGGGGCTTCAATGGTCTCATCATACTCTGTCATACAGACAAAATGCACTTTTGGAAGTTCAGACTTTCGCTCAAAACCATGAAAATCAGAATCAGTTAGAGCACGAGTAATCTGACGAGCCCGATCAGGTCTAAAATTATAAAAGATAACAGAATCATTATCTCTAATTGTAGCAATCGGTTCTTCATTCTCTACTATTACTGTTGGGAGCACGAACTCATCGGTAGTATCTTCTTCATAGGCTTGTTCTACTGCTTCTAAAGCACTTTGGGCAGTAACGCCTTCACCAGAAACCATAGTATTATAAGCTTTTTCAGTTCTATCCCACCGTTCATCACGGTCCATAGTATAATATCTACCGCTAACAGTTATAATCTGCCCTACCCCTATCTCTTCTATTTTTTCTTCTAAATCTTTAATATATCCCTTAGCACTAGACGGTGGCACATCTCGACCATCTAAAATTGCATGGATATAAACATCCTCTATTTCGTTCTGTTTAGCTAATTTTAATAGACCATAGAGATGTTTTATATGACTATGGACTCCACCATCTGATAACAATCCTAGCAAATGAAGGGCAGAATTATTTTCCTGACAGTTCTTTATTGCTTCTAAAAGCACATTATTCTTAAAGAAAGAACCATTTTTAATTCCTAAACTAATTTTAGTTAAATCCTGATATACAACTCTTCCAGCACCTAAATTTAAGTGACCAACCTCTGAATTGCCCATCTGTCCTGGCGGTAAACCAACCTCTTCACCAGAAGCTACTAAGGATGTATGTGGATAACTATTCCATAACTCTTCAAAGTTTTTCGTATCTGCTTGTTGGATTGCATTTCCTTCTTCATCTTCGTCTAACCCCCAACCGTCTAAAATAAGTAAAGCCAAGGGTTTAGGTCTCTCTGTCACATCATTTACCTCCCTTAACTAATCAAACTTAACTATATCAGCAAAAGATTCTGCTTCTAAGCTAGCACTACCTACTAAAGCACCATCAATATCAGAGGTAGCCATGAATTCGGCAATATTATGAGGCTTAACACTACCACCATACTGAATTCGCATTTTATCAGCTACTTTACCAAACTCTTCCCTTAATACTTCACGAATATATTTAATTACTTCATTAGCATCCTCAGCTGTTGCTGACTTACCAGTACCAATCGCCCAAATTGGTTCATAGGCAATAGTAATAGTCTCTAAATCAGACTCCTCCACCTCTTCTAAAGCTGCTAAAGCCTGTCGTTTAACAATATCTTTAGTTTCACCAGCCTCTTTTTCTTCTAACTTTTCACCAATACAGATAATTGGCTTTAACTGATGAGCTAATGCAGTCTTCACTTTCTTATTCACATCTTCATCTGTTTCATTAAAATATCCTCTTCTTTCGGAATGACCTAAAATTACATATTCACAACCTACATCATTTAACATCAAAGGAGAAATCTCTCCTGTATAGGCTCCCTCTTCTTCCCAAAACATATTCTCTGCTCCTAACGCTACATTAGTATCTGCAACCTCTTTATTAATATCAGATAATGCTGTCGCTGGAGCACAGATAGCTATATCAACATCTTCCACTCCTGAAACTAAATCTACTAATTCTTTAACCATCTTTACTGCTTCACTATTTGTCTTATGCATCTTCCAATTACCAGCAATAAAAGGCCTCCTCATAAACACACTCCTCCCAGTTTCTTTAATTGACAATTAAGTTCATCAAAATCTTTTTTGGTTTAAGCTGCCTACGTATTAGCATGAAGGCTATGCTCTTTTTAGATAACTTTAAAGTAATTATTATTCTTTATTGTCTAATGCCTCTACGGCTTGCAATGGCTTCCCTTCCATGAACTGCAGCGATGCGCCTCCGCCAGTTGAGATATGCGTCATCTGATCGTCTAACCCGGCTTTTTTGACTGCTGCTGCTGAGTCTCCACCACCGATGATAGTCGTTGCATTAGATTCAGCTAAGGCTCTTGCTACTTCTGTGGTTCCTTTAGCAAACGGATCCATTTCAAATACTCCCATCGGTCCATTCCAAACTACAGTCTGTGCATCTTTAATGACTTCAGCAAAGCTCTTTATTGTTTCTGGGCCAATATCTAATGCCTGCCAGCCTGGTTCAATTTCGTTTGCGCTCACTATCTTTTGCGCTGCATCAGCAGTAAAATCATCAGCGACCATGACATCTACTGGTAATGATAAGTTAACCCCTTTTTCTTCTGCTTTCTCGATTAATTCTTTAGCTAAGTCTATCTTTTCTTCTTCTACTAAAGAATCACCAGTCTCATACCCTTTGGCTGCAAGAAATGTATTTGCCATTCCTCCACCAATTAATAAAGCATCAACCTTATCAAGAAAAGTTTCAATAACACCGATCTTACCTGAAACTTTGGCTCCACCAATAATTGCTACAAATGGTTTGTCTGGATTTTCTATCGCCTGCCCCATAGTCTCTAACTCATTCTGAATTAGAAAACCCATTACTGCTTCATCAACATATTTAGTAACCCCAGCAGTTGATGCATGGGCACGATGAGTGGCTCCAAAAGCATCATTAACATAGATATCTGCTAATTCTCCTAATTGCTTAGCAAACTCTGGGTCGTTCTTCTTTTCGCCTGGATTAAAACGAGTATTCTCTAATAATACTACATCCCCATCTTCCATTTGCGAAATAGCTTTTTTTGCTTCTGCCCCTACTGTTTCGTCAGTTTTATAGACAGTTTTATTTAAAAGATTGGCCAGTTCTTTAGCAACTGGGTCTAATCGCAAATCTGCTTTTGGCTCTCCACCTGGCCTACCTAAATGAGCCATTAAGATTACTTTTGCATCTTCCTTAATCAAATATTCAATTGTAGGTAAGGCGGCTCTAATTCTAGTGTCATCAGTCACTTTCCCATCTTCCATTGGTACATTGAAATCTACTCTAACTAGTACTTGTTTATTCTGCACTTTTACATCCTTTAGTATCTTCTTTGCCATATTGACTGAACCCTCCTAATTTAAGATTTAACCGCAGAAATAGTTATCTATTACAACTACTTCTGCGGCTAAATGATATTTTTATAACATAGCTGCTAAATCTACTACTCTATTAGAATAGCCCCATTCATTATCGTACCAAGATAAAACCTTAACTTGATTACCAGCAATCACTTTTGTTGATTGTGCATCAATTAATGAAGAGTATGGTGAACCAATAATATCACGTGATACAACCTCATCTTCAGTATAACCAAGAACGCCTTCCATTTCACCTTCAGCTGCTTCTTTTAAAGCAGCATTTACTTCTTCTTCTGTTACATCGGTTGATAAATTGAAGACTCCATCAACAATAGAACCATCAGGAACCGGCACTCGCATTGCCATACCATCAATCTTACCTTCTAATTCTGGTAATACTTTAGTCGTAGCAATAGCCGCTCCAGTAGTAGTTGGAATAATATTCTCCGCAGCTGCTCTTCCTCTTCTAGTCTTCTTCATCGGTGCATCTAAGATTGCCTGACTAGCTGTATAACCATGTACTGTGGTAATTAGACCTTTTTCAATACCGAATTTATCATTTAACACTTTAGCTAACGGCGCTAAGCAGTTAGTTGTGCATGAGGCATTCGAAACAATTCTATCAGAATCTTTCAATTCATCATCATTAACTCCTAATACAATTGTGTTATCTATCTTATCCTTAGCTGGAACAGTTAATATTACTTTGTCAGCACCAGCCTCTAAATGCTTCTCTAATTGCGCCTTCTTACGAAAGACTCCAGTAGCCTCAATTACTATATCTACACCTTTTTCATCCCAGCCTAAATTTGCAGGATCTTTTTCTGATGTAACTTCAATTTCTTCACCATTTACTTTAATTCCATTATCAGTAGCCTCTACTTCACCATCGAATCTACCATGTACAGAATCATATTTAAGTAAATAAGCTAATGTTTCTGCATCTGTCAAATCATTAATAGCTACAACTTCCATATCCGCTTTTTTCTTTTGAAGAATCCTAAATACATTTCTTCCAATTCTACCAAACCCATTAATTGCTAATCTCTTTGTCATGATAATTCCTCCTTATAATTTGCTTTTCGCTGTAGATACTTATTAGTTTTTAATCTATTATATGAGAACCAATTTTTATTAAATCAAAATTGGTTTCATCACCTCCTTAGTAAAGATAACATCTCTTCAGCAGCATGCTGATCTGTAATTAGAACATCCTGATATTTATTTGAAACAACAGAAATAATTGCTTCTGCTTTAGTTCTGCCACCAGCTATCGCAATAGTAGTTTCAATCTCTT
The DNA here is from genome assembly GCF_900114655.1 of Candidatus Frackibacter sp. WG13. Lineage (GTDB taxonomy): Bacteria > Bacillota > Halanaerobiia > Halobacteroidales > Acetohalobiaceae > Frackibacter. The sequence continues at coordinate 35,918 of NZ_FOTT01000021.1, read as the reverse complement.
TTAAATCATCTAACTGGATTCCTACACTAGCCGTTGAATGAACTATCTCTCCAGTTTGACTAAAGTAATAACCAAAAGCCTCTCCTACTGCTCCAGCTGTTAATATTTCTTTAATCTTTTCTGCTTTAAGGCCCCTTCGTTTTGCCATTACTTCAGCAGTTCCAATCCCATGTATTAGGATATCGGCCTTTTCAACTAAACTTAACACCTCTTTAATCTGAGGCTCTTTTATTATCGTCTCTAGTAAACTTTCATTTAAATTATCCGGCACATGTAAAAGATGATAGTCTCCACCTAGCTTCTTAGCAATCTTAGCAGCTATAGTATTTGCTTGAATTTCTACTTCTTCACCTAAGCCACCTCGCCCTGGTACTACTGTAACCTCTAATAAATTTTGGTTAGGAAGCATTAAGTCAGCAACTACAGCCAATGTAGTCCCTCCAGTAACAGCTAACACATCTTCATTCTTTAGTTTTCTCTGTAATAACTTAGCAGCGAATCTACCTAACTCTTGCTGCGTATCAGTATTATTCATCGTATTAGGTACAATATATACCTCTTTTAATCCTAATTTACGACTTAATTCTATCTCTAATTTATCTAAACCTTGTAATGCTTTAACATAATCATCTAATTGATAGAATAATTTATTACCTCTAGATGTCATCCTAGCTCCAGCGCTAGTTGAATTAATAAAACCTTCTTGCTTCAAAAATTCTAAATCATTCCTAATCTTACGCTCACTTATTCCTAATTTCTCAGCTAATGATCTACGACCAATCGGCTGGAGATAGAAAATGGCTCGCAGTATAGTATATCTTCTTTCCACTACTTTTATTAATTCAGGGGCAATTTTTTGTTGAATTTTGATAATTTCTTTCATAATATAGCTCCTACTTTCCGGGTGTAATTAGTCCCGTTAATACTATTATGTCCCACAATGCTTAAAAATTAGTTTTCTTTTAGTTTTACTGACCTACTAATATTTTTATTCTAAATATCTTTTTTATTCATTGATTTAAATTAAAATCAACCATGGGACTTATGTGTATCCGATGAGTCAAATCGGTCCCATGCTAGCTAAAATAAAAGATTATGAAATTAGTATGTATGAGATTCAATTAATTATTCTTTACTTAGATTTATTCTATACTGATGTTTAATTTCCTGCAAAAAAGTCTAATTTTCTAAAATTCATTAAATAATATATTGACCTAACAGAAAATGATAATTTAAGCAGGAATTTTTGTTACAAAAGGCAAAATTGCACTTAAGTGCAATTTTGCTTTTTTATCATTCATACCTCTTTCGCTTTGTAGAGGATTTTATCCCCAATTCATTACGATATTTAGCTACTGTTCTCCGCGAAACTTTAGTACCTAAATCACCTAACTTATTAGCTATCTTTTGGTCACTTAATGGTTTAGTTACATCTTCATTATTAATTATCTCTTCAATTATCTTCTTAATACTAACTGACGAAAGTGATCTTCCGCCTTTAGCTTTAACTCCTGATGAAAAGAAAAATTTAAGTTCAAACAAACCATGAGGTGTTTGAATATACTTTTGAGTAGTAGCTCTACTAACAGTTGACTCATGCATATCTATCTCATCAGCTACATCTTGCATAGTCATCGGCTTTAAATGTTTTAAGCCTTTTTCTAAGAACTCTCTTTGTAGTTCAACAATCACCTGTGCAATGCGATAGATAGTCATTCTTCTTTGTTCAATACTTTTAATTAACCATAATGCTGAATCTATCTTTTCTTTAAGATATTCTTTAGCCTCTTTATCGGACTTGAATTTTCTTAATAACTTCTGATAATAAGAATTTATTCTTAATCGCGGAGCATTACTCTGATTCATAGTTACTACATAATTGTTATTAACCTTCTCTACTAATAGATCAGGTTCAATATATTTAGTCTCTCCTTGGCGTTCAAATTGACTAGCTGGTCTTGGATTCAAAGTTTTAATAAAATCAACTAACTTCTGACTTTGCTGAGGAGTAATCTTTAACTCTTTAGCTATTTTCTTTACCTTATTCTTACTTAGTAGCTCAAAATAATCATTAATAATCATCTTTATTAATTTTCTCTTCTTTCCCAAAAGTAAATTATCTACTTGAATTAATAAGGAATCTTCTAAATTTCTAGCTGCTACTCCTAGCGGGTCGAACTGCTGAATTTTATTTAAAAGAATTAAAACTTTTTCCTCCTCTACCTCTAACTCTTTAGAAAGTTCATTGATGGAAACATCTAAAAACCCATCGCTATTTAAGGAACCAATAATATATTCTCCAATTTGAATCTCTTGGTCTGTTAAGTTTAATAGTTGTAATTGATTGATTAAATGTTCTTCTAAAGTTATTGAGGCAGAAATAAAGTTCTCATAATTATATTCATCTTCATCTTGATTATAGGTAGTATAATTAGAACTTGAATCAACAAAATACTCTTCCCAATTTAGATCTTCAAACTCATCTTCATCAGCCGTCTCCACTTCTTCAATCTCTTCTTCTACCAATTCCAAAACAGGATTTTCTAACAACTCTTCTTCTAAACGATTATTTAATTCTAATTTAGACAATTGTAATAACTCAATTGCTTGCTGTAACTTAGGAGTCATAATTAACTCCTGCTTCTGTTCTAAATTAATTGTGGGAGCTAACTTCACAACAATCAACTCCTTGTCTAACTAAATTTATCTTTCTTAATCTGTTTAGCCATCTTATTAATGCGCCTTAAACGGTGATTAACTCCTGATTTACTTAGCGTTGGTTCTAATAACTGCCCTAATTCCTTTAAACTAGCATAAGGATTCTCTAATCTTAATTTAGCTATCTCTTGTAAACTCGCTGACAATGAATCCAAACCTTTAATTCTTTCAATTAACTTAATATTCTCAATCTGCTTACGTGCCGCTTCTATAGTCTTATTCAAATTGGCAGTTTCACAATTAACGATCCGATTTACCTGATTTCTTACCTCTTTTAAAACCCGCGCATTTTCAAATTCTAAAAGTGCTGAATGAGCACCAATAATATTTAGAATCTTTACAATTTCATCGGCACTCTTTAAATAAAGCATGTAATCGTCACCTTTACTTCGAATCTTAAATTCTAATTCAAACTTTTCCTTAACTAAATTAGCAAACTCTTCAGCATAATCATAACTATGGACCCTAATTTCTAAATGATAATCACCACTAGGATCATTAACTGAACCACTACCTAAGAAAGTCCCTTTAATATACGCTTTCTGACAACAGCGTTTTGTAACCAATTGATCACTAATTTTATAGTTTAACTCATAATTATCTTCAATTAAACCACAGTTAACTAGTAAATCTTTGACTCCATTTTGAGGAGGCAACTTAATAACATAGTAATTCTCTTTAGAAAGATACATAGACCGACGAACTATTATCTTGGTAAAGAAATTAAACTTCTCCTTAAGTAATCTATATATCTTTCTAGCTACTGCTGCATTCTGAGAAACTATCTTTAAGGCTAACCTTTTTCTAACTATCTCCAAAGATCCATTTAGCCTAACTAAGGCTGAAAGCTCAGCCCAACCACAACACTCATCTTCTGGATTTATTCTAGCTACTTCATTCTTTACCTGATCACTAAATGACATTCCCTATCACCTATCTTTTTTAAACTTATTCCTCAAATATAAATCTATTAATGGTCCCTGCTCTGTATTCTGCTTTAATTTTATAATTAACTTAATAATTACTTCTGCTAATTTATGCGGATTATGTCTAACCAAATCTTCTTTGTTTAATAACGGTGCTTGTACGACATTAATCCCTAACTCTTCTAGACGACCAAAATCTACTTCTACTGGTTCTGCTCCCTCTTCTTGATACTTTTCTAATAATTCCGCAGAAATTCCCTCATTATTAACAAGTATATAGTCTACTATTTCTGATCCACCATGGTCATATAAAGCCTGAATATGATCGGCGGCCGTATAACCTGTTGTTTCTCCAGGTTGAGTCATCACATTACAATTATATATCTTTAAAGCATCAGTTCTTTTAATTGCCTCACTTATTTCTGAAACCAATAAGTTAGGAATAACACTTGTATAAAGACTTCCTGGTCCTAAGACGACTGCATCTGCTTCTTCAATCTCCTTAATCACTTCTGGTAGTGAATCACAATCGCCAGGTTCAAGAAAGACTCGTTTAATTCTTTTATTAACTTCTGGAATCTTTGATTCTCCCTTAATTACTTCACCATCTTCGGTTTCAGCAAATAAGACTACATCTTCTAAAGTTGATGGCAATACACGACCTCTAATCGCTAAAACTTTACTTGATTCCTTAATTGCTTCTTCAAAATCACCGATCACTTTAGTCATCGTAGCTATAAATAGATTACCAAAGCTATGACCATTTAATTCTTCACCTGTATCAAATCTATATTGAAATAAACTTTCCATTAAAACCTCTGTATCAGCCAATGCTACCAAGCAGTTGCGAATATCCCCAGGAGGTAAGATATCCAATTCATCTCTTAAAACCCCAGAACTTCCACCATCATCAGCTACCGTTACAACTGCTGTAATATTACTAGTGAACTCCTTGATACCACGTAACATAGTAGGCAATCCAGTTCCTCCACCAATAACAACAATCTTTGGCCCTCTCTTCAGATGTCTTTGTTGGTAGACCAACTCTACTAATTCTTCTTCATTGTCAGGTAATAAAGCTTCAATAATCGAATTAATCATTTTACTAATTCCGTAAATAACACAGATAATACCTATGACAATAATTAATGCCCCAACTACAACATTAAACACTTGTGAAAAATGACCAGTTAAATCATAAATTAAAGCTAATAACTCATTCTCTAATACCGTCAAAAATTCAAATCCTATCGCTACTGTAAGACCGACACTAATTAGTAAAATACCTACAATCGATAAGAATAACCATCGCTTTATCTTTAGTCCTGGATATAACCATTTAAAAATCTTCATAAGCGTCAACCCCTAAATATCTTTCTCTATATCTCGGTGCTCTGTAATTACATGATACTGCTCTCTCCGTAAAAATTTAGATAATTTATTTGCAAAAGTAACTGAACGATGTTTGCCACCGGTACAACCAATTGCAATCGATAGATGAGCCTTACCTTCTTTAATATATTGTGGAATTAAGAATTCTATTAAATCAAAGAATTTATTTTTAAACTTTTTAGTAACCGGCCACTTCAGAACATAATCCTGAACCTCTTTATCATTGCCAGTTAAAGGCTGCAATGAATTAACATAGTGTGGATTCGGCAGGAAACGAACATCAAAAGCTAAATCAGCATCTAATGGCATCCCGTACTTAAAACCGAAAGAGATTACTGAAATATTAATCTTAGTATTTAGTTCTATCTTTGAAAAATTAGCCTTTATTTCCTTCTTCAAACCTTTAGTCGATAGCTGTGAAGTATCTATTATCTTATCTGCTTTACCACGCAATGACTCTAATTTTGTTCTTTCAGCCTTAATTGCATCTAAAACCCTACCTTCTTTTGCTAAAGGATGACGTCTTCTTGTCTCTTTATACCTTTGGATTAATGACTCAGTTGCCGCTTCTAAGAATAAAATTTTATAATCAACATTCTGGTCTTCTAAAGCCTGTAGCTCTTCAAATAGAGCATCAAAGAAATCTCCACCTCTAATATCTATTACCAAAGCTACTTTACTTACCTTGCCTTCGGATTGCAAACATAACTCAGCAAACTTTGAAATTAAAGCCGGAGGCAGATTATCAACACAGAAAAAACCTAAATCTTCAAATACTCTAATCGCTTCTGTCTTTCCTGCTCCTGACATGCCGGTAATAATTACAAAATTGATCTCTTTCATATTACCACCTCATATAAATCATATCACCTTTTAATCTTAATAGCAAATACCATGCCATGTAAAAAGGTGGTAGTTATTAATAATCTATTCTAAACCTATACCACATTAATGACCTGTTCTAAATTAATATTAGCATCTCTAATCAAATCTAAAGCAGCATCTACCTTGCCAATCTCTTCTGAAGTATGGGCATCACTATTTACCACAAACTTTGCTCCTGTTGATACTGCTACATTTATGAAATCAACTGTTAACTGATGGTGGCTATTATTAATTTCTAAAAGAGTGCCATTTTCTTTACACACTTTAGCTAACTCAATCGTATCAATATCCAGTTGAAATCCCGGATGAGTAACTATATCGATGTCATAGTTCTGTACAGCTCTTATTAAAGCTTGAGTATTATAATAACGAACATCTTCCAGAGCAGTCAATCCTATCTTGCTACCAATTAAATTATCAAAAATCAATCTCTTACCCGTATCCCAGTCTTGAGGTTTGACCCATAAATGTAAGCCTGCTAAAACTATATCTAATTCTTTTAGTATGAATTCTGGAACATCTAACCTACCATCTAGGCTAATCACATTAGCCTCTACCCCTGCTAAGATATTAATTTCTTCAAATTCATGGTCAAAAGCCTTCGCTTCTTCTTTGATTTCTAATAATTGAGCACTATCTCTAACTCCTAGTCTTCTAATACTATGGCTTGCTGGCCCATGTTCAGTAATAGCTAACTCCTCTAGGCCTATATTTATGGCTTGTTGGATATTCTTTTCAATCTGTCCAGTACCGTGACCATAATTAGTATGAGTATGATAATCTGCCAATAATCGCAATGAATAAGCCCCCTTCTATTTAGGTGCTCCTGCTTCTACCCATGCTTCAATAGTATTAATCTCTTCGATACTAATATACTTACGCATTGAATTATCATCCTGAATAGAAATAATTAATTTACTTTTTTCTGGCTGATTAGGCTTCACAAATCTCCTAACCTCTTGATAATTACTAAATTTATTCTTCTTGCCTACTACCGACTCTTTTTTATGACAGTTAATACAGTTTTCATCCAATATAACCTTAATATCCGCCTGATAAGTTAACTTTTGGTCTTGACCATCTAATCTATCTCCTTCGGTAAAATCATCACTTTCATCTATCGATCTTTCTGTCTGCTCTTCTAACTTATCTGGTCCAGTAGGACTACTATACTCATCAGTTTGAGGAACTTCCTCACTAGGTCTATCCTCCTGCCCTGGAACCTTCTCCTGCCCTGAACATCCAGTTATTATAGTTAGCATTACTAATATAATTACAACCAATTCTCTTCTCATTATTAGCACCTCAAAATATATTTTAATCCTAACTCTTAATATTAATAATCTTTCCTAAAGAAAAGATGGATATACAAAAAAATCTACAGTCATTAATGACTGTAGATTTAATATATGATCTGAAATTTTGAGATTACATCTGCTCTAACTTATTCAAGATCTGTCTTGCTTCTTGAAAGTCTGGGTTCAAATGAAGAGTTCTCTCCAGGCTCTCCTTAGCATCTTCTACTCTTTCTAACTCCGCATAAGCATGAGCTAGTTTAAACCAACTCAAATAGTAGGTTTTATTTGAACGGACTGCATTTTGATATGACTTTAAAGCCTCTAATCTTTGACCTTGTTCCAAATACAGGTCACCTAATCCTAAGTAAGCTCTAACATAAGTAGGGTTTCTTTTAATTGCTATTTGAAGGTTACTAGCCGCTTTCTCCACACTACCTAACTTACGATACGTAGCACCTAAATAGTAGTAACTTGGATAAGCCCATTTATGATCATTAATCACTTTTTTAAAGTAGTCAACTGCTTTCTGATAAGTACCTTGTTTATAATTAGCAATTCCTAGTTTTTGGTCAACAATAAAGTGTGATGTCATATCATTTGCTAATTTATATTCAGCAATAGCATCCTCATAATTATCTTTCATTAAATAAAGATCACCTAATCCAATATGGGCAACAACAAGGTCTGCATTTAAATTTAATGCCTTTTGGTAATAATTAATAGCTTCGTCAATATTCCCCTGTTTTCTAGCAATTAAACCTAAATTAGTATAAGCCTCTACTTTATATTCTGGAGATTTTAATGCATCTTTAAACTGAACTTTGGCCTTCTTTAATTTGCCTTGGCTATAATAAGATAAGCCCGCATTGATATCATTTACTGTTGCAAAAGCTACAGAAGTTAATGTTACTAACAAAACAGATATAACCAATAACTGCATTACTCTCTTCATCATTAGTTTCCTCCTCATTAATTGTGCTTAAAATTTAATTATAGAATCTTTCAATTTATGTATCTCTAAGAACAACTTAAAAAACTATATCTAATAATATAATTTCGATAAATCCTAATATAAGTCCTGCAAGTTTATAATAATTTTATACTTGATTGGATTTTAAGCTTTGCTTAATCTCAGCCTTATCTTTGCTAAATTTATTAATTCGTTTATAAGAAGTATTCACAATATTATCTTCACTTAAGCCGACCTTCTTTACTAAATCTATTGCTTTATCTACCCTTCCTACATCCCTTGAAAAATGAGCATCACTACTTAAAATTAAATTTAATCCACATTCCTTAGCTTGTCTAGCTATCTCTAAACAGTTATCATAACTTCCTTGGCGACTCTTACGAAAAGAGCTATTATTAATTTCTAGAAGAACATCATATTCTAAAGCATTCCTCACTACCTCTTTAGCATCAATCTCAAACTGAGGATTTCCAGGATGTACAATTACATCAACCAAAGGATTCTTAATCGCATTAATCATCGCTTTAGTATTCTCAGCCTTACTGCCTCCATCAAAGCCAGTTAAAGGATGCATCCCAGCTAACACAATATCTAGCTTCCTTAAAGCTGCGATCGGCAAATCGAGAGTTCCATATAGATCTGTAATATTAGTTTCAACACCTTTCAACACCCTAACCCCTTCTATCTTAGAGGGTAAAATCGGCAAATTATAAAAATAATAAGGATGACAACCTCCAGGCATAGATGGCCCATGGTCAGTAGTCCCAAGGATTTGAATACCATTCTCCTTAGCCCCAGCCACCATCTCTTCTAGAGTACTATAAGCATGTCCACTAGAGATAGTATGTGTATGTAAATCAGCTACAATCTTCAATTAAATCACCACCTACAATATTAGTCCAGCTTTACCTAAACTGACTCCTATAATTAAGATTAAAAAGTATATTTCGAATTGAGTAGTATTAAAAAATAGTAGTAATAACGTAGAAAGCGAAAGAAAAGCTTCAGACCATAGTACTAACTTTAATTGTGAATCAACTAAAGACCCCGTTATCATTACTAAAAAAGGCGTCCCTATAATTACTAAACCTCCAACTATAAAACTAATAAACTGCTTTGAAACCCATACTCTATTTAAAATAACATAAAATAGTCCCCAAGCTATTAAGAAAAATAAAGGAGTTAGGTAGATAAACTTTAGCGAAAAGAATAGAGTACTTAATAGTGCTAAGAGATATGTATTCTTGACCTGCCCTCGAGCTTCTCCGGAGATTATGGCTTGGGCTAAAATAACTCCTAACCCTAAGCTTGGTAACAATCCAGCTGCTCTAGCTAATTTATCTAAAAACTGAGCAGGAATTGAACCTAAAAATTCCTTTAAAATCGGGGCAAAGTTCAGTATAGTAAAAATAAATAAAAAGATTCCTATTTCCAATAACCAACTATACCTTTCTGTGTTGAAACTATTTATTAATTCTTGCAATACATAACTGATTATTAAGGTAAAGGTAAGGATAACTACAAAACTAATATTACCTGTTAATAGAGTAAGAATAACTGTTAATATCGCTGTTAAATTGACATACTGCAACCCAAAATCATAGTTAAACAGATTGCTACCCCAAATCAATTCTAAAAGAAGCCCAATATTAATTCCAGTTGATAGATTTCCTAATATCCAACCACCAAGCGGAGCAATTAAGATTGGACGTAATAAATAACGAAAGTTATTCTTCTTCATCCTTCGTTCTAAAAAGTTAACCAAATTAATTATAATAGTGAGAAAAATTACCTTAATAATCAGTTTCATCTCCTTAAATTTAAGCTCTTTAATATCTATAGTTAGTCTATCTATGTTACTTCTAGACTTTTTTTAAAACTCCTCCCTAAATATTAAGCAGATTATCTTAATTGTAAATCAGTAATCATCGATGTATACTCTTCTGTTAAGGCAGTAGCTCTTTCAGGAGTATCGGCTTCAGTATAAACATGGAAGATAGGCTCTTCTGAATCTGGCAATACTAAAGTCCAACCATCTTTATGATGAACTTTTACTCCATCTACTAATTCTATCTTCTCTTGTGGCGTCTGTTGGATTAAGTTTCGCATTACTTTTCCTTTATTCTCCCAGGCACATTCTATAGCTTCTTCTGCTCTATGGAATTCAGGGATAGCGGCTATTAATTCAGATAACTTAGTATTCTCTCTAGCTAAAAACTCTAAGACCTTAACTAAATAAGCTAGTGCATCATTAACTAAGGGCAACCGTCCTACCCCTTTATTCACCTTATTTTCATAATCTACGATACTCATCAAGCGGTCTTTAGCTTGAGCTTTGGTCCAAGTCACTTCAGCACCATACTCAGCTGCTATATCTTTAATTACCCTCGGTGCTGTAACTGGAATGAATAGTTCTTTTACTCCATCTTCTAGATTGATTATTGCCCTAATTACTTCATTTAACTCGGGATTGATCAATTCACCTTCTTCTGTAACTAAGGTAACCTCTTCTCCATTATGGTCTAAAATTACTCCTAAATCTACTTCTTCATCCTCGACCATAGTCAAAATCAAGTCTTGTTTTTGTAATCGTTCTTTAAAGCTTAAAGGTCTATTAGTTTCAGTTTCATACTTTGTCTTAATCAACCTACAGTTCAACCCATTAATTAATGGTATCAGAATACTATCTAAGTTATCTTCTTCATAATCAGCTACTATTGTATATTGCATATCCTCTATTACTTCAGCATCTACTGATTCTAATATATTCTCCAAATATAGATCTACCATCTGTGGAACCCACTTGATTTCACCTATTGCATCGACACTTGCTCTTTGGAAATCTTCTCTGAAGAATACTTTTTCGATTCCTTTCTCTTCATTGCGCGAAATATTAACCCCGTATTCATTTAGAAATTCAATTACAGTATTTTGTGGTTCTCTTTGGCAGGCTCTAACATGAATACCTCCTTTGACCTCTAGATCTCTTACACTATATCTAGCTATAGGACTAGGCATCTCACCTATATCTTGCACTGTAACTCCTGCCGATGTTAAACCAGAAGCGATGGCCTGTTTTAGCATTTTAGACATGTCATAAGTGTCAGAGCTAACTGCAATTATTGTTTCGTTATCCAACATTGCTCCGTAAGCTGTCCCTAGCTTAGCTACAAATTCTGGCGTTACTTCAATATTGCTAATCCCTACAACGCCTTGATTCCCAAATAATGTTCGTGACCATTCACTCTCCCAAACTAAACTCTTATTTAAAATAGTTGAATCTGCTATCTCCTTATAAGGCCAAACCTTAACATTTGGCTTAATCTTCGCCTTCCTGCCAACTGTAGTAACATCTCCAATTGCAGATCCTTCGAAGATAGAGACATGGTCTTTAATGTTGACTCCATCACAGATTACAGAACCTCTTAATTCTGACTTTTGACCAATAAAAGAGTTGTTCCAAATTATACTCTTCTTTATTGAACTAGAACTTTCAATAATATTATTATCTCCAATTATAGACTTCTGTAGACTGCTTCCACTCTTAATAGTACAATTCTTTCCTATATAAAGGGGACCTGCTAACTGCACATCATTAGCTATTTCTGTTCCCTCCCCAACCCAAACCTGCTTAGCTATCTGCTGACCTGGAATGTCTACTTCGACTTTACCGCTGATAATATCATAGTGTGTCTGGCGATACTGTTGTAGATTACCGATATCACACCAGTACCTATCCATTACATGACCATACATCGGTTCATTAGCTGCTAATAACTTTGGAAATAAGTCTTTGCTAAAATCAAACTTTACACCATGTTCATAGTAATCAAAAACATGAGGATCTAAGATATAGATTCCGGTATTAACTGTATCACTAAATACCTCTCCCCAACTAGGCTTTTCTAGAAACTGTGTAATTGCACCTCGTTCATTAATCATGACTACTCCATATTCCAACGGGATATCTTCTTGAGTAAGAACTAGCGTAGCTACAGATTCTTTTTGCTTATGGTACTCTACAGCGGCTGTTAAATCTACGTCAGTCAAAGCATCTCCACTGATTACAATAAATGGCTCATCTAAAAATTCTTCTGCATTCTTTACACTACCCGCGGTTCCTAAAGGGCTCTCTTCTATATAGTAATGCAAATTAACTCCTAACTTTGATCCATCTCCAAAATAGTCTTCAATAACCTGTGGTAAATAAAAAGTAGTCACCGCTATATCCCTAATTTGGTGACGTTTTAGTAATTCAATTATATGTTCCATAACCGGTTTATTCATAATCGGTACCATCGGCTTGGGACAGTCACAAGTTAATGGTCTTAACCTTGTACCTTTGCCTCCAGCCATAATTACGGCCTTCACATTAATTCCCCCTTTATAACTATTATATTGTAGACCCTGATTTAACATGTGCCCATTCAGAAGTTTGATATTCATCTAAAACTTGTTGATATACCTCATTGGTCTTTCCTGCAATTCCTTGCCAACTATACTCTTCTACAGCCTTCTTATAACCATTAGACCGTAGCTTATCAGCATAAGGTTGATCGGTTAATAACTTAATTATCTTCTCCGCTAATGAATTAGCATTCCCTGGTAAAGCTTTTAAACCATCTTGCCCATCATCTATAATCTCATCCAATCCTCCTACTCCCGAAACCACTACTGGCGTCTTGCTGGCCATAGCTTCTAAAGCAACAATTCCAAATGGTTCATAAAGACTAGGAAAAACAGCTACATCAGCTACTTGATATAAATATTCCTTCTCCTCCTCAGAAATATATCCCGGAAAAATAACCTTATCACCAATTCCAGAATTATGAGCTTGTCCTTTGAGTTCATCTAGCATCGGCCCTTTTCCGGCAATTACAAATTGAGTATTAGGTGCTGCTGATAAGATTTGATGTGCAGCCTCTAATAGGACATGTACTCCTTTCTCTCGCACCATTCTACCAATAAAGAAGACCAGATTCCCTGTAGTATACTTCTCTTTGAAACCTGCAGGTGCTGTTACATCAAAATTATCTAAATCTACTCCATTATTAATGATATCTATCTTATCTCTTGGAGTTTGGAATAAACCATGAATCTCATCTTCCATATACTGACTACAGCAGATAACTCTCCATGCTTCATAACCAATTAACCACTCTACATCATTGATATATTTTTGTTGAGAATTGTATATACCATGATTTCTTCCTGATTCTGTAGCATGAATAGTTGTCACTAACGGCAAATGATTTCCATGTTTAAGACTCTTACCAGCAAATCCCACTAACCAATCATGGATATGAATCAAATCGAAATCATACTTATTTAATAAGCTATTTGCCATCTCTATAAAATTAAAGTTTACTAGCATCACCCAAGTCAAGAAGTCTGGTGTTGAAATCTCTGGCTTGTTAATCCGGTACACGTACACCCCTTCTTCTTTAGCAAAATTATCTGCTCCTTCACCTCCTTGTGTAATTAAGTGTATCTCAACATCTTCTGCAACTAAGGCAGTAGATAAATCTTTGACATGACTAGCTAATCCTCCAACACTAACCGGAGGATATTCCCAAGATACCATCAGTACTTTCATCTACTTTTATTTCCCTCCTAAATTCAAATTTATTTTAATTGGTTCAAAAATTAATATTTCCAATCAAATCATTTTTATTCACTATCTACATGTATAAGTCACGTTAAATTTAATCATATTAATAGAAGTAGAATCAAAAATTGGGAGGTTGGAACGTTGGAAAAAGGATATTTATCTTTAGTTTTACACGCACATTTGCCTTATGTTCGGCATCCAGAAAAAGAAGACATTATGGAGGAAGAATGGTTATATGAAGCAATTACTGAAACTTATATTCCATTAATTAATGTATTTGATGGATTATTAGAAGACGGAGTAGATTTTAATTTAACATTATCTGTTTCTCCACCACTCTTATCAATGTTAACTGATCCACTATTACAAGAGAGATATTTACGACATATTAACAATCTAATCGAATTAGCTGACAAAGAAGTAGAAAGAACAAAAACTCAACCAGAATACCACCAAATGGCCCAACAATATGCTTACCTATTTAAAGAAGCACGATATGTATTCGAAGAAAAGTATGATAGAAACCTAGTTAATGCTTTTAAAAAGTTTCAATATGAAGGCTATCTGGAAGTTATTACCTCTAGCGCTACTCATGCCTTCCTACCATTCTTTGATATTTATCCAGAAGCTGTTAATGCTCAAGTAGAATTAGCTAGTACTCTTTATAAGAAATATTTTGGAACTAATCCAGCAGGAATGTGGTTGCCAGAATGTGCTTATCAGCCAGGACAGGACCGTTTTTTAGCTAAACATGATATTAAGTACTTCTTTACTGATGCTCACGGAGTCTTACATGCTGACACGAGACCTAAGTATGGAGTCTTTGCTCCTATCTACACCCCGAATGGAGTCGCGGCTTTTGGACGTGACTTAGAATCTTCCAAGCAGGTATGGAGTGCTAAGGAAGGTTATCCTGGAGATTATGATTATCGAGAATTCTATCGCGATATAGGATATGACCTTGATTATGATTATGTAGAACCTTATATTCACCAAAGTGGAATTAGAAAGCATACAGGAATTAAGTATTATCGTATTACTGGTGAGACTGACTATAAAGAACCTTATAATCCAGACTGGGCTACTCATAAAGCTGGACTCCATGCTGATGATTTTATCTCAAACCGTCAGAAACAGATCAGTTATTTAACAAAACACATGGATCGTAAACCAATAGTAACTGCTCCTTATGATGCCGAACTATTTGGCCATTGGTGGTATGAAGGAATTCAGTGGTTGGACTTCTTAATTCGTAAAATAGCTTATGATCAAGATACTATATCTTTGATTACTCCTAGCCAGTATTTAAATGAATATAAAACTAATCAAGTAACTACACCTTCTTACTCTAGTTGGGGGCACAAAGGATACGGAGAAGTTTGGTTAGAAGGTAGCAACGACTGGACCTATCGTCATTTACATTGGGCCACTGAGAAGATGGTTGAAATAGCTAATGATTATCCTGATGCTACCGGTCTAAAATATGAAGCCTTAAATCAATTAGCTAGAGAATTATTATTAGCCCAAAGTAGTGATTGGCCATTTATAATGAAGACAGGAACTATGGTAGAATATGCTGTTAAAAGAGTTAAGACGCATATAACTAGATTTAAAAGCCTTTATCAAGAGATCAAAGACGACAATATCAATTTAAATATGTTAAGAAAGATACAGAGCTATGATAATATCTTTCCTGACATTGACTATCGCATCTATCGTTCAGATAATATTTCCTCAAAGCTGCAACGAGAATTAATTTAAACGTAGCTTAGGAAAATACGAGGTGAAAAACTATGACCTTTTTAATCTATTCATTCCTAGTTGCTATCCTGGGGATAATTCTATATCATTTTTTCTGGGAACCTGAAGGTAAAAGCTCAACCCAGGAAGCTAAGGAAACATTGAATGAAGAAGAAATATTCCAGGAGATGCCACAACAGACTAAGACTAAAAGTAATTTAAAATTTAATACAAAACGGAAGAATAAAGAATTTAAAGAGGGAAATAATAAATTAGCCGTTGATTGGGAGGTGGCAGAAGATTTGAGTACTAATTTAAATCGTAATACCCCAGCTATTGAAAGTATAACACCAAATATGGAGTTCTTTTCAACTCATGATTACCCGGAATTAGCAGATTATGATCTTAATACAAATTTTAATCAAAACCGAGTTACTGCTTTAGTTCGTGATTCCTATTGGGTTTATCTCTATTGGGAGATTAATCAGCTCTTTGAAGTAGATGGGCAACCAATTTTGAAAGTATTAGACATCACTAATAAGAACTACCCTCACTGTGATGCAAATAGCTTCTTTACTGTAGACATAAATTTAGAAGCAACTAATTGGTATCTAAAAGTTCCTTCAGCTAATTGTCAATATACAGTAGAATTAGGAATTCAAAAACCATCTGGAGAATTTAATCTAATAGCACGGTCTAACTACTTTAGGACACCAAGAGATCAACCTTCAGATAAATATGACCCGGAATGGATGACTATTGATGGAATCTTCCAACGTAGTTATCAAGCCGATGGTACTTTCAATGCTGGCAGTTCTCCACTGGGTGGAGAACAAGGGCTAGGTGTAGGTGAATATATTAGTTCACCATTAGGTGGCTATGTAAGTTCTCCATTAGGGGTTGGTGAATATGTAAGTTCTCCGTATATAAGTTCACCTATGAATGACAAGAATGAGGATTGGTAATTATACCAATCCTCATTTATATCAATTTAATTATTGATTAATAATAAAAAGCCTTTAATCATGCCGCTAGTGACATGATTAAAGGCTTTAAAGATTAATAAAAGCTATAATCTAATATTGGTCTCCATTATGAACCTCATAACTCCAGTTACTACCATCATTATTATCCCAATGTTCTGCTGAGTCTTTAAAACAGAAATTAAAACGTTGAGTAGTATTTAACTTAACCGTCGTCTTACAAGTTCCTTGTGGAGTCCAATTCATCTTAATCGTCTTAACATCCTGCCAATTTTGATTTTCTCCTACACCAGCATGAAGATAAACCTCATCAGCTCCAGCCTCTTTTAGCATACCAGCATACTCAATTGTCACGTTCTCTCCTGTAGTTATCGGTGTTGGATTTACATTGACGCTGTCAAATTCACTCATTATTAATAATTACCTCCTTGGATTTAAAATTTATTATATTATTTTATATAATCTATTTATATTATCTCTCTAATTACTTATTTTATCAGAGGTAATTACTAACATTTAAAATTAACAAAAATTTTAAATCTTGATTAATTATATAAGAGCCTTAATTACTATTCATCAATTTTAATCAATTCTTTTCTATATTTAACTATATTAAAGCCTAAGATAGCAATAGCTACTATAGCTATTAATACAAATAATTTATTAAATAATTGACTACCTCCGCCTACAGAATAAACTGTAGCCAAGCTTTCATCTTCTAAATTATAGTTACCCAAAACTTCGCGTTGACTCTTACCTTCTGGTACTAAAATATCTATAACATTAGGGTCGATATCGCTATTAGTACCTCCACCAAACTTCCATTCACTCACTTCCTCAACTACTGGACGATAATTATCATAGCTAAAACCATCTAGTGAACCAATCAAAACATAGTATTCTGCACCTTTTAAACCACCGATTAAATCTTTAGGCACCTTAATATGAATAGTTTGCTCATCATCTAATACTTTTGCCTCTACTCCTTTAACCTGCTTCTCTTCTTTAGGATTATCTTGATAGTCATAAACCTTAATATTCCAGCCATTAACTTTAATCAGCTTATTCCATGGAGCTTCTTCGCTAAATTTAATATTGGCACCTCTTTTGAATACAGTAGTATCTCCACCTTCAGCATTATCTATATAGATTTGAATTAATTGATGACTAAAGCCATACTTAGCATGCCAAGGATTTGTGATTTCAGCAAACTTTAGTGTAAATAAATAGTTTGATCTTTCTTCTTTAATACCAAATCTTAATAGGTCAAATAGACCTTCAAAAGGAGCAAACTGTTGATTAGTAGGATATATATAAGTACCAGGGCCATATTCATCACCTTGTGGATCATCCATTTGAAAAAGATATTCTTGACTGTTTATAATTGT
The DNA here is from genome assembly GCF_900114655.1 of Candidatus Frackibacter sp. WG13. Taxonomy (GTDB): domain Bacteria; phylum Bacillota; class Halanaerobiia; order Halobacteroidales; family Acetohalobiaceae; genus Frackibacter. Next base: position 18,007 of record NZ_FOTT01000021.1, on the reverse strand, counting down.
ACTATTCATAAGCAATAATACTAATAGACCAATTAAAATAATCCCTACTCTTCTTTCCATCTTTAAACCTCCTAAATCAGAATTAACTAAATCTGATTAATATTTATGAAAAGGGAGTAAGGATTATTCATTTTTTAATAGTTCTTCTAATTTTCAAGCCGTTTTAAAGCAAAACTCCAATTTCAACTAAAGCCTTAGCAATAGCGCCTATAACTCCTACATCATCGCCTAATTCAGCGGAAACAATTTCAACTACACCTGCTGGAGCATCTAAAGCTCGTTCGGCTACTATTTCTCTAATTGGCTCTAATATCATCTTACCTGCTTTGGTAACTCCACCACCAATAATGACCATCTCTGGATTTAAGATATTAACCAAATTAGCTACTCCAATCCCTAAGTAATTAGTTACTCTTTCTATAATCCCTAAAGCAACCTTATCAGCATTAGCAGCAGCCTTAGTAACCGTTGCACCATCTATCTCTTCAATCTCACTTACTAAGTCAGTCATCTTTGACTGCTTTCCTTGCTTTATCGCTTCTCTACCTAGACGACCGATTGCAGTTCCTGATGCTATTGCTTCCCAACAGCCTTGATCTCCACAACCACATTCTACATCTAACGTAGGATCTATCACTATATGACCAATCTCACCAGCACTATCATTTGCTCCGTGATATAAGCGACGATTAATAATAATCCCACCGCCAATTCCAGTGCTGATTGTTATATATATAAGATTATCTCTTTCTTGTCCGGCACCAAACCACTTTTCTCCTAAAGCCGCAGCATTAGCATCATTTTCAATAAAGACTGGCGCTGTTAACTTAGCCTCTAATGCTTCTTTAATATTAACATTCTTCAAATTAAGGTTAGGGGTATTGTAAATAATACCTTTTTCTACATTTAAAGGTCCTGGACAACCAACACCAACAGCCCTAATTTTACTATTATCTATATTAGCTTTACCAGTCACCTCTTCTATGCTTGCAACTATCTGATTAATTATAGCCTCTGGACCTTCTTTAGCCTTAGTAAGTTGCCTGCTTTTAGCTAAAATCCGTCCTTCTAAATTCGCCAATGCTGTTAGTATTTTTGTTCCACCTAAGTCAACTCCAACTACATACCCTTCCACATCTGTTACCTCCCTAAATCTTACTACGCCATGCAATCTTTATCTATCATTATAATTATATTAATCTCTTTAACCGTTTATTCTCAGCCGGACCAGGTATCCTACCTCTTTTCGCTATAGGTTTCCCATCCACTTCTTTAATATCCATCGTCATATTAATTGCTTCTGCTCCAGAAATATAACTACCAACGCCAAAGCCATCTACACCTTGATCCTTTAGCTCCAAAATTCGTTCAGGATTGATACCACCCGATACAAATAGGTTTACATGCTGATAACCTGCCTTGTCTAGACGAGCTCTTATCTCCCTTACTAAAGCTGGAGTTACTCCTCCTCTTTCTGAAGGTGTATCCAATCTAACCCCTTCTAAACGTTCTTTTAAATTATCTGCCAAACGTAAAGTTTCTTCTGCTTCATCCTTAAAAGTATCAACTAACATAATTCTCGGTGCTTCCTTAGGCATAATCTCATCATAAGCCTCTGCTACTTTAAGAGTATCGCCAACCGTTAGAATTAATGCATGGGGAACTGTTCCTGAAGGATTCATTCCTGCTAACTTAGCTCCTAAAATACAACTCGCCCCATTGACTCCACCAACAATAGCAGCTCTCTCCATTACAGGAGCAACTGCTGGATGCAAATGTCTAGCACCAAAACAAAGCACCGGAATATCATCAGCTACTTCTTTACATTCTGCCGCTGCAGTAGCCCACCCGCTTGAGCTAGCCAAGGAACCTAACATAGCTGTTTCAAAGATACCAAAATCATTATATGCCCCTTCAATACGCAATACTACTTCTTTTTTCTTCATCTTGCTACCTTCTTCTAGACCCCAAACTTTAACTTCCTTATTCTGCAACAAATTCAGCACTTCATCTACTCCCGCCAAAGTTCCTGCTTTGCTAGTAAATATATCTACTACTACTTTAGTCTTATCTAAATCTAACTCATGCAAGATTTCTCTTGTCTTGATAAAATAAATATCAGTTGTCAGTCCATCTCTAATCTCATCATGATTTGCAGAATAAAGTAATCTATCCTCTTCAACTTTAAAATTAACTACATCTTTTAAATTCTGTATTTCCTCTTTAGACATTATTATTATCTCCCTTTCCATCAAATATTAGTCAACTTTAACCTCTTCATCTATTTTAGGTCTCTCTTTTGAGTATGATAAATGAGTATTGCAGTTACAATCACTAGCACCAAACCCCAAAACCGGTTCTGTAAATTCTGATCTTTTCAGTAAAGACTGATGAATCTGACACTCTAACTCTTTAGACCCTTCCCAAGTCCTAACCGCAGCTACATCTGCTTCCTGTAATAGATAATCGATATGCCAATGTAACTTCTTATCCTTACTCTTATGTCTATTAATTCTAGCTAAAAGATTACGCTGAGCAGTACCAGTATAGACATAATAACCACTTTCAAATTCAAACTCACCTAAACTTCCTACCTTTATCACTTTATCTAACGGTAAATAAATAATTAAATTATAGATTCCACTATCCAATTCCATATCCATTATAACTCTACCTTTCTAAATTAAAGCTCATTTATTTAAAATTACAAATCAACCCTTGCTCCTTAGCTGCCGCCACCAAACCAAAACAACCAGAAAGCATCATATCACCTTCAGGAACCGCAAAGTAATAATCTAAATCGATTGCTAAATTGCGATTAGGTCCTGTCACCGCTACCATCTTAACATCAATATCTGGCATCTGAGGTTCTATATAAGCACCATGCCCTCGATCAGAGTATACTTCTTCATTAGGTAAATCATTAGCTATCAATCGTTTAACATAGTCCTCTAACTTTTCTGAATTCATCAAAGATGTATGATGTTCAAATAACCCACATACTCTGTTACCCTTAACTATAATTCCTAAAGTATGTAAGTTACCGATATTAATTACTACTACTCCTTCTTCTTGATACTTCGCTACATTATCATCACAAAGTGCACCACGAATCGCTGCTGCTCCAGTGTCCATTAATAATGCATTAGGAGCCAATGATTGATTAGCTTGCATTCTCGTTAAATAATCTGGCGCTTCTAAATAACTAAGCTCTTTAATATCTCCACCTGCTTCAATAAAACGCTGCCAATGCTCAAATCTAAATTTACGATCGCTTTTATCTAAAGCTTCTCCATGGTCTTGAACTGCAATAGCATACTTGTTGGGTAACTCTACTCCAAAATTTTTGAGACTATCGTTCAACTTATCCAAATCTATATCACCAAAAACAATCTCTTTATAATCAATATCTTTAGGAGAAGAATCTACTACTTTAATCCCCATTTCTGTAACAATTTCTAAGTTATCATTAAGTGTCTTAGCTGGTTGTGGCAGTGCATATACATCATAACCTGCTTCTAAATGTCTTTTTATAGCTTTGCTATTAGCTCCACCTCCCATTAATTGACCACTAATAAATATATCTTGCTTAGCAGCTGTAGCTGCTGTTATTTCATTATATTTAATCACGGTTGGTGAAGGTAAGACTAATTTAATTGAATTTTCAATAGGTTGTCCTGATTCATATAATAAAATATCCTGTGTCCCAGCTCCTACATCTATTGCTAATAATCTATCTTCTTGTCCCATATTCTCGCTCCTTTCCTCAAGTATATTATTCAGGATTATTGTTTAAGTCTCCTCCTTTTCTAATTTATAAAATCAAAAATCCTCTACCTAAGATAGATAGAGGATCTTCTGCTATATCTTTAATATATCTCTTACTTCATCTTGAATCTTCTTCATTGACTTCTTATCAGCTGTCTCTACATAAATACGAATCAAAGGTTCAGTTCCAGAAGGACGCATCAAACACCAACTACCATCTTCTAGAATAACCTTCATGCCATCTTTATCAATCTTTTTAACTACTCTTTGCCCGGCAACTTTCTTAGCATCAAATCCTTCAATTCGCTTTAGAACATCTGGTTTTTGAGCAGGACTGCATTCGATATCCAATCTTTCACTAATTAGCTTGCCATATTTCTCTTCTACCTGTTTAAGAATAGTAGTTAATCTTTCTCCTCTACTCATAATCATTTCCACAATCAAGACGCAAGCTAATAATCCATCTTTTTCAGGTATATGACCTTTGATGCTTAAACCGCCACTCTCTTCACCACCGATAATTATATCTTCATTTAACATCATATTACCGATATACTTAAACCCAACTGGCGTTTCAAAGACTTCTAAGCCATGTTTTTTAGCAATTCGATCTAACATATGTGTTGTGGCAACTGTTTTAGCAACTCCACCATTCAATTCTTTGTCTTCTACTAGATAGTCTAGCAATAAGAATAGTACTTGGTTAGGACTTAAATATTGCCCTTGACCAGTAATAATACCAAATCGGTCTGCATCTCCATCCAGGGCTAACCCTAAATTCCATTCATCCTCTTTAACTCTTGCCATTAATTCTGGTAGCTCTGCTTCCGTTGGTTCTGGCATTCCTCCTCCAAATAGTGGATCACGATAACCGTTCATCTCTTCCACTTTAACTTTAGTATCAGCAAAGATTTCTGTTAAGTAACCGATGCCAGCACCATACATAGGGTTTACTAAAATATTTAAGCTCTGGTTATTAAATTGTGAAAAATCAATCACTTCTTGAAGATGCTTTAAATAATTAGATTTAGGATCTAACTTCTTAACCTCTTGACTAGTTTCGTTGATATTAACTGCTTGTATATCGCCACTCTTCTGTACTTTAGCTACTTCCTCTTCAATTTGATCAGTAATCTCTGGTAAAGCAGGTCCTGCATATTCAGGAATAAATTTTATTCCTTGATAGTGAGCAGGATTATGACTAGCAGTTAACATTAACGCTCCATTAAAACCTTCTTCTTGAATAGCAAAAGCTGTCACTGGTGTTGGTAATGCTTCCTTAGCAACTATAGCTTCAATATCATTCCCAAGTAAGACTTCAGCTATTGCTTCTGCAAATTCCTCAGCTAAAAATCTGTTATCATAACCGATAAAGATTCCCTTATCAGTCTTATTATTATTCTTTAAGTAATTAGCAATCGCTTGGGTTACTATCTTTAGATTCCCAAAAGTAAATTCATCAGCTATGATTGATCTCCAACCATCAGTTCCAAATTTAATTGCCATTGATTATCCCTCCTACTATATACTTTGCTACACTCTATGTATTATATAACAATCCAAATAAAATTATGTCATAAAATTAAGATATCCGGTCGTTGCCACTCCTTACCATTTACTTTATAACACTGCTTTGGCCAGTCATCATCACTAGTAATAATTTCAGGACCAGATTCTGTAGCGATGACTGTATCCTCTAACTTTAAGCCAGGCAAAGTAGGTGTCCAAGCAAAGGGTTGATTGGCCTGGATTTCTTTTTCACAATCTGTTGTGGCTAAATAATCTCTAACTTTATAACCTAGCGCTCCTCCATGATCATCAAACTCCCATGCTTCTTCATAGCCTAGCTCTTGATACTTAGCTACTGCTTTATTAAATAACTCATTTACCTCTTGCCCTGCCTGGGTCCCATTCAAATAGATACTCTCAATTTTTAATAAATCTTCTAACTGTTCTGACAATTGATAAGATAATGACTTAAAAGCAACCATCCTTGTTAAGCTGACTACCAACCCACCTCTTTCAGCAGCTAAACTGATCATAAGCCGATTATTAGCCTCTTTATTAGTAGGTTGTGGATGGCAGTACTTAGATATTCTCTCATCAGCAGCAACCAAAAGTGAGACGGTATAGATTCCTGCTTCTCGTAATCCTTTAACTACTCTCGCTGCAACTTCATTCTCACTAATCCCCCGTTTGAAATCCTGACAGATATTAGAAACTATTTGGGCTGCTTCTCCTCCTAACCTTCTATACCTTTCTAGTTCAAATTCGGTTAACGAATATCTTAACTCACTAAGCTCTTTTCCCACATACTTCATTTCTTCTACTGGCAGATCAGAGCCTAATTTTAATCCAGAAATTAAGTTATCTAAGCTTTTATCTTGATACCACTTTCTACGTAAAAAAGTGAAGTTCTGGTTAAATACCTCTTCTTCACGAAGTCTTCGCTCTTCTAAATTATTAGTTAATATATATTTATCTCGGTTAGTAATTAATATCTCCGCCGCACCAGTCTCACGATTATTGACTATTCTATTATTACCACCAGCTGTCAACCAAGCAAAGTTATAATTCTTACTAAGAATAACCCCATCCAACTGTTCTTCTACTAATAATTCTCTAATTCTTTCTTCTTTAATCTTTACTTCTGTCGCCAACTTTTCTAAGTCTTTTTTACTTTGAGAATAATAAGTGCTCATTGGTTAACCCCCCCATTTTAGATAACAAAAACAGCTAATAATCTCTAAAAATTATAATTGTTTTACATTATAGTTAGATTAATAGCTGTCAATTATGCTTAATTGATATTATATGATTTTAAATTTTATTCATTATAAGATTTAATTATTAATTAATTCATAATAGTAGGCTTCATACTTGTCAACAATATTTTCGGCACTAAACTTAGTTACTACCCAGTGTCTAGCATTCTTGGCGATTTCATGATGCATTTCTTCGTTCTTTAGTAATTCTACTCCTTTTTTAGCCATCTCTTTAACTGCACCTGGTTTTGCTAAGAATCCGGTTACTTCGTTTAAGACTACTTCTGGAATCCCTCCGGCATCGGAGGCGATGACTGGAACTTTACAGGCCATAGCTTCAACTGAGACTAAACCAAAGCTCTCCTTTTGAGATGGTAATAAGAAGAGGTCAGAGATTGATAGAAGCGGTATTATATTATCCTGTTTCCCTAAGAAATAGACTTTATCTTCTAAATTTAATTTAGCTACTAGATCTTTAGCTTGATGACGATTAGGTCCATCACCGATTAAGAGTAGTTTACTACTGACTTCTTTATTAATTAAAGCAAATATCTTAATTACATCTGGAATATTCTTAACATCGCGAAAGTTAGATATATGCGTTATAATCTTATCTTCCCCACTAGCTAATTTGAGTGGTTCTTCTGGCTCAGTCCTCATATATTCTCTAGTGTCTACAAAGTTATAGATAGTCCTAACTCTATCTTCTGCTAAATCAAAAGCCTCTAGTGTCTCTTCACGTAAGTTCTCGGAGACTGCTGTAATGCCATCACTTGCTTCGATACTAAATTTCGTTATATTCTCAAATGAACTCTGATTTCCTACTAAAGTAATATCTGTACCGTGCAAGGTAGTTACTACTTTAACATCAGCCTCTTTCTTAACTTCTTTTGCTATATAAGAACATAAAGAATGTGGAATTGCATAATGAGCATGAATAATATCTAATTCTTCTTCCGAAATCAATTCAGATATCTTATTAGCTAAAGCTAATGAATACGGCGGATACTTAAATAGTGGATAAGAAGGTATCTCTACTTCATGAAAATAGATATTTTCATAATATTGGTCTAATCTAAACGGCGGCTCATAACTAACAAAATGTACTTTATGGTCTCGATTGGCTAGCTGCTTTCCTAATTCTGTAGCTACAACTCCACTTCCTCCATAGGAAGGATAACAGATGATACCTATATTCAATTCTAAACACCTCCCCTTAAAGTTGTTAAATCAGATAATTCGATGGCTTTCTTATATTTAAAGCCTTCTCCTGCTTCAGTGTTAATTAAAGAACCTAAATACTTAAATCTAGCATCTAATTTCTTTAAGAAGTTCGAAGTATTCAAAACAGTTTTGAAACTGTTCTTTTTTGTATGATTTACTTGTGAATCATGGGCAAATAAAGCTTCCAACTTAGTCTCATACACATTTGAAATATCTACTATAAAGTCTGGCTCATCTACTTGAGCTAAGAAATAATAGACTACTGCTTGGGGACGATAAGGTTCACCGCTAGCATCGAATTTCCTTAGTCCTGCTTTAAAACAAGCTTCTGTTATTAACTGGCTACTATTAATATGGTCTGGATGTCTGTCTTGCCAGTAAGGAGCTAAGACTATTTGTGGCCTATGCTTCCTAATCTTTTCTACTACTAATTTGATCGCTTTAGAATCATTCTTAACTTTCCCATCTGGTAGCCCTAAGCAATCTCTAAATTCTAACCCCATAATTTCACCTGCAGTTTGGGATTCCTTAGCTCTAATCTCCGCTGTACCATTGCTCCCCATTTCACCAGCTGTTAAGTCGATAATTGCAACTTTATAACCGGCTTGTTGGTGCTTAATTAAAGTCCCTCCTGCCCCAATCTCTACATCATCAGGATGTGCTCCAAATGCTAGTAAATCTATTGTCATCTTATTTATCACCTCGATAGTAATATAGACGATGTGTAAATTCTAATTCAAAGTAATCTACTAAGTCATCAATAAAAGTATGACTATATTTAATTAAATACGGAAAGATATTTAAGTATCTTTCTTGTAAGTTCTGATTAGGCAATAGGTTATTCTTCAATTTTTTGAATTGTCTAACTAAAACTTCACTATTCCTTTTGTGAAATTGTTGTGTTTTTTCTTCTAGATAGTCAACTTGTCCAATAATCCGCTCTAGATTCTGTTCCCCTAACTGCTGTAAATTCTGATCTATTTCACTTATCTGCTTAATTAATTCTTGATAATCGCAAGCAAATTTGTCTTTAACATCATTAAAGATCTGCGGAATATCTAACTCATCTTTATCTGCTAACTCTTCTTCTAATCGTTTGTCCAAATTAAAATTAATTATATCCTTTCTAGTTAATCCGTACTTATCCATATAACTAGCTAACCTTGCCTCAACCACTGTAATGCTCTCTCTTGGATATAAAATCGGCATTTGTAAATCAAAGATAGAATATAAGCCTTTTAATTGACTATGATAAGCTATCTCTCCTGGGCCTCCTACATAGGCGACAGTTGGCAGAAGATACTCTTGCACTATCGGTCTTAAGACTACATTAGGACTAAAGCGAACAGGTTCTTGCTCAATCATCTGTAGTATATCCTCTTGATTAACTTGCACCTTCTGATTCCGAGTCTCAAAATAATGCTTGCCCCCAGCTTTGGTCTTTGATAAAAGGGAATTTCTTTCTTGGTCAAAATAGATAAAGAGATGGGAATTATCCATACTCTTATCAACCTGTAGAGGATATCCGGCTTCGTTCAACTGATAATTAGTCTGCTGAAACTTCTCTTTTATTTCAGACTGTTTACAGATGATTTCTTGATAGATACCACTGCTTAATTGCCTAATTTCAGGCCACATAGGATCAAAGATAATCAAACCATAATCATTAAATAGATCTAACATTATTCTGCTAAACCATTCTGCTAAGTCATCTGCTTCTTGAGCTAAGTTTCTTAAGTTAGAAATTATTCGTTCTTTAAATTCTGTATCATAAGTCTCTTCAGCTAAACGATCTATTAACTTAAAGAGATCTTCGTTTACTTCAATATTGCCAATAGATGTGGCTATGTAATCTCCCACTAATTCAACAGTCTCTAACTGATTATTAGCATTGACCAAATTAATATGATTAATCTCCTGAAAGTCATGGTCTTCACTAGCTACCCAAAAGATAGGAACTACTTTAGAATCAGTAAGCTTACCAGTCCGTTCTGCTAATAAGATAGCATTTATTGCTTTATAGACTGTATAAAGAGGTCCAGTAAAGATGCCAGCCTGCTGACCGGTAACTACTGCTCCGGTTTCGTTTCTTTTTAAAGCTTCTATATTGGTGATTACTTCTTGACTACAACCTAATTTCTGATTATAATCTTTTAAAATTGCCGCCAAATGATCTCTATCCTGCTGGTAATTATTATTTAGATAGCTAACCCGTTCTGTAAACGCTACTTCTTGTCTTGAGTCATATTCATAAAAATCAGCTACTGCTTCAAAATTAAATAGATAATCATGATAAAGTTGATTCCCAATCACTGATTCTTCTGTCATCATATCACACTCCTAAAGACTACAGGAATATTATCGGCTAAATAACCTTAAATGTTTATAAGCGTTCGTAAGCCCTTATAAATTTGTTCACCTCAATCATGTTTGAAATCTAGGTTCTTACATAATCAATTGATACCGCCTACGAATTCCGCAACGACTTCCATAAATAAAGCATGGGTTGTTTTCAAACTCCCTAACGGTCAAACAGAAAACAACTTTTACCATGCTTTATTTATTCCAGTCTGCTACATTCTAAATGGCTAACATCAATCGATTATGTACGAAGACTAAATTTTCAGCCGATATTACTCTACAGTTCTATTTATATAATCTATTGGTACTCTGCTTCTAATTCAGTAAATTCAGCTTTAAATTTATTAATCAGTTCTTCTCTTTCATCTTTATTAATAAAAGCCGCTTCTACTCCATTCAAAATCAATTGCTTAATATCTTCTATTTCAAAATCAAAATTTTCATACAAAGCTATATATTCTTCACTTAAAGTTAGATTAGATACTGTCCGATTATCAGTATTGATAGTAACCAAAACTCCTAAATCAAAATACTCTTTAACCGGATGGTTACTAAGATTGTCAACTACTTTAGTATGTACATTACTAGTAGGACAGACCTCTAACGCTATCTTGCTTTCCTGAATAATTTCTAAGGTCTCAGTATCCTCTTTAGCCCTAATACCATGTCCAATTCTTTCAGCGTTTAAATAATCAATAGCCTTACGAACGCTATCGGCTCCAGCTGCTTCCCCTGCATGTACAGTACGATGTAGACCGATACCTTTTGCTAATTGAAAGGCCTTTTCGTGCTCCTCAGGTGGGAAGTCCGCTTCATCACCGGCCAAGTCTACACCTACTACCCCTTTACCTAAATAATCACTGGCTAACTGCACAACCTCCACACTCTTACTTGGGTCCTGATGCCGCATACAACAAAGAATTATATTAGTCTGTAAATCGTAATCTCTTTCTGCCTTCTTAAGTCCACTCAAGACTGCTTCTACTACTTCTTCTTTACTTAATTTTGACGCTAACATCAAAGGAGCAAACCTAACTTCTAAATACTTTATATTATCTTGGGCAGCATCTTCAGCTAACTCATAAGCGACTCGCTGTAAAGCATTTTTGGTCTGCATGACCTTTAAAGGAAATTCAAATTTCTTCAGATATTCAACTAAGCTTTCACATTCGTCATCCACCTGTAAATAACTCTTCAACTCTTCTTTATTATTGGTAGGTAATTCAACTTCTAATTCCTTAGCCAAATCAACTACCGTCTCTACTCTTAGAGAGCCATCTAAATGTAGGTGTAATTCTACTTTTGGTAGCTCTCTAATCAAATCTTTCATACTTACCCTCCTTGTAATCAATCACCATCACAACACAAATTTCTTAATTACTTCTGCTACCCCAGCTTCTTCGTTAGATTTAGTTATATAGTCCGCTCTTTCCTTAACTTCAGAAGCAGCATTAGCAACAGCAACTCCTAAACCAGCATATTGAATCATTTCTAGATCATTCAAACTATCTCCAATAGCTATTATTTCTGATTTTTTGATACCTAAATCAGCTGCTAATTCAGCTAAAGCAATCCCTTTAGATACTCCTTTTTGCATTATTTCTATAAATCTTGGTTTTGACTTTGTAATATTCAATTCTTCGCTAAATTTATTTTGTAATACTTTTGAAATTTCATCTGCTTGTCTTGCATCTTTACTTATAACCAATACTTTAGTCGATGGTTGAGATGATACTTCCAAAAAATCATCAATTAACAACGCTTCAATTCCAGCAATTTCTTCATAAAACTCAGATTCAGCTCCTAATTTATTTACGTATAATTTATCATTTAAATAAAGGTTTAAATGCCATTCTTCTTTGTCAGCTAAATCAATTATTTCTTTTACTATCCTACTAGGCACTGGACGATGATTTACAATTTGACCAGAAATTGCTTCTTTAACTAAGGCTCCATTATAAGTAATAATCGGAATATCAAGCCCCAAATCTTTTACATATGGTAGTGCTGAAGAATACATCCTTCCAGTAGCAATAGTGACTATTACCCCTTGTGCTACTGCTTGAGCTATAGCATCTTTAACTGCTACAGGCATTCTAAACTCATCAGATAATAAAGTGTCATCCATATCAATTGCTATTAATTTATAGGCCATTTACAGTCCTCCATCTATTAATTATATTCTCTTCTTATTTTATTTCTATAATTAAAATTTAATTCCTTGTTATTAATATTAAGATTTATTATATAGCTTCAGGCTACTCTCTAAAATGAATTTAGAAAGTAGCCTGAAACTAATAATATTATTTCATTTTAATCTACTCTACTTCATATGGCCCCGCCTCTGTAATAGCTGACTTTAAATCTTCAACCTCTAAGCCATCATAGCTGACAGCTACTGTCTCTGCATCTAAATCAACTTCTGCTGATTCTACACCATCTAAAGCATTTAAAGCTTCTTCAACAGCATTCTTGCAATGTCCACAAGACATACCACGTACAGTAATTGTTACTTCATCCATTTTTTATTAGTCACCTCCTTATCAATTAATGGTGATGACCATGATCATCATCATCTAAAACATCTTCTAAATTGCCCCTAAAGACTCTCTTAATTATCGGCTGATACTTACCCATTTCACTACCTCGTTCTCCATGTTGTCGTACAAAGACAAAAGATAATACTAGAAATAAGATTCCTGTAACTCCTCCTACTAAGTCTGCATTTCCAAAACCATAGTTATTACTTAACCAGCTACCTGCAAAGTAACCGACAAAAAGATTAATCAACGGTAAAAGATAGACTATAAATACAGCACCTAATAGATTCTTATCTTCTAATTCTATAACGACTAACTGCCCCGGTTTAGCACCAATTATATTTTTAGCTTTAACTTGTAAATCTTTATTCTCTTCACTACACTTTCCACATTTATCACAAGAAGCAGCTCGTTTAATCTCAACAGTAGCTAAACCATTATCAACTTCCTTTACCTCTGCATATTCTCGCAAAGTTAGGTTCCTCCTTCTAAATTCAAATGGTTTTATTTAGTAAACTTAAAGATAACATCCATCAACTCATCTATTATTTCATCACCTTGGTCGTCATCAGCTACTGCTTTTGTAACACAGCCATGAGTATGATCTTCCAAAATAGACATGCCTACTTTATTTAAAGCTGCTCTCGCAGCGGCAATCTGCGTCAAAACATCTACACAGTATTTTTCTTCATCGACCATCCTCTGAATACCACGAACTTGTCCTTCTACTCTTTTTAAACGAGTAATAAGATCATTTTTTTTCTTACTATAAGATCCCATTTTGCTTCCTCCTTCCATCTATATGTGCTAATCTATTTATTCGATATTTAAATTCAATCTTCCTGCATTTATTATATATCTTAGCACATTATAAATAATTAAACTGTTTGAGGGTTATATCGTTTAAGCAATAAAGAGTTAGAAACTACTGAAATTGAACTAAATGCCATAGCTCCCGCAGCCATAACCGGAATTAAGAATCCAAATGCAGCAACCGGAATTCCTACTGTATTATAAAAGAAAGCCCAGAATAAATTCTGCTTGATCTTACGCATAGTCTGCTTGCTCAATCGTATACTAGTAGCCACACTACGTAAATCCCCGCGCATTAAGGTTATATCAGCAGCCTCTATAGCTACATCTGTTCCTGTCCCAATTGCTAATCCGATATCTGCTGTAGCTAAAGCTGGTGCATCATTAATACCATCGCCAACCATAGCTACTACTTTACCTTCATCTCTTAATTGCTGTACCTCATTTGCTTTATCATCTGGCAGTACTTCCGCTAGCACACGTTCAATTCCAACCTGTTTTGCAATTGCTTTTGCAGTACGTTCATTATCTCCGGTTAACATTACTGTTTCAATACCCATTCCTTGCAACTCTTTGATAGCTTGAGCAGAACTTTCTTTTACTGTATCAGCTACAGCAATTACTCCTGCTAATTCACCATCAATAGACATCGTCATCGCTGTCTTACCTTCTGATTCTAATCGATGAATATCATCAATTAGTGACTCAATATTAACATCATTATCTCGCATTAATTTTGCATTACCAAATAAGATCTCTACTTCATTATACTTTGCTCTAACCCCATGACCAGGAATTGCTTCAAAATTATCTGGATCATCAGGCTTGATCTCTGCTTCTTTTGCATGCTCCATAATTGCTAAAGCTAACGGATGCTCTGACCCCTTCTCTACTATAGCTGCATGGTTTAATAATTCATCATCACTAAATTCATCTGTACTAATGATATCTGTAACCTCAGGCTCTCCCTTAGTAATTGTTCCTGTCTTATCAAAAACGATAGTTTCAATTTTATGAGCCTTCTCTAAATGTTCTCCACCTTTGAAGAGAATACCATTCTCTGCTCCCTTACCAGTTCCCACCATAATTGCTGTTGGTGTAGCTAGACCTAAAGAACAAGGACAAGCAATTACTAGGACTGCTGTCATGTTCAAAAGAGCAATTGTAAAGTCCCCTGTCGCTATATACCACCCGGCAAATGCTAAAATAGCAATCCCAACAACAATCGGCACAAATATACCAGAAACCTTATCAGCTACTCTCTGAATTGGTGCTTTTGAGCCTTGGGCTTCTTCTACCATCTGAATAATCTGCGATAAAGCAGTATCGGCACCAACTTTAGTAGCCTCAAACTTCAAAGCTCCATTCTTATTTAACGTAGCTCCAATTACTTCATCACCAGCTTCTTTTTCAACCGGTATACTCTCTCCGGTTAACATCGATTCATCAACTGCGGAGTTCCCTTCTTTAACTACACCATCAACTGGAATTTTTTCACCTGGTTTAACTATAATTAAGTCTCCTTCTTGTACCTCTTCAACTGGTATCTCAACCTCTTCACCATCACGAATAACTCGAGCATTATTAGCCTGTAAATCCATTAATTTTCTAATCGCTTCTGAAGTCTTACCTTTTGCTCGCGCTTCTAACAACTTACCTAAGCCAATCAACGCAAAAATAATCACCGCTGTATCATAAAAAACATGGCCATCTAAAATAAATGTATTAGCTACACTATATAGATAAGCAGCCGTCGTTCCAGTAGCAATTAAGACGGACATATTAGCGCTTTTGTTTTTCAAAGCATAGTATGAATCTTTATAATACTGATAACCAACAACTACTTGAATTACTGTAGAGATTACAAACTGAAATAATTTGTTCTCTAATAATTCTGGTACCGGCTGACCTAAAATCATGAAGGTAAACATAATTAAGAATGGAATAGAACCTATAGCCGCGACACCAAATAAAGTTAGTTGTTTCTGTTCTTCCGCCTTACGTTTCTTCTGTTCTCTATCTTCAGTGAAATCTTCTTCACTTTCATCGACATCATAACCTAAATCTTTTACTTTTGCTTTTAAATCAGAGACTGCCACCTGACCTGGAATATATTCTACTGTTGCTTTTTCTACTGCAAAGTTTACATTAGCATTAATCACGCCATCTAATTTATTTAAACCCTGCTCAACACGATTAGCACAAGCTGAACATGTCATCCCGATAATCTTAAAATCTGTCTTCTCTTGAGGCACATCATAGCCTAAATCTTTAATCTTATCTATAAAATCTCCTATACCTGCCTGTTCAGGATCGTAATTAACTGTTGCTTTTTCTATTGCAAAGTTAACTGTTGCATCACTAACACCTTCCATCTTGTTTAAACCTTGTTCTACTCTATTAGCACAAGCTGAACATGTCATTCCTCCAATCTCTATATTAACTCTGGATTCTGCTTTGGCTTTCTCTGCCATTATTAGTCCCTCCTCTATCCTTGTCATTATTATACCCAAAAAAGTATTTTTAATTTATATACCTATAGGGGGTATTTGGTTTATAAAAAGAATAACATATTCTATGGTAGTTGTCAACAATTTTTAATAAAAATTAAACTCTAAACTCTTCTGTAGTCTGTTCTAAATTCTTAGCAAATTCCTTTAACATTTCTGCTGATGAAGTTGTCTCTTTTGAACTATCAGATAAATTCTGAGTTATCTCATTAATATCTTTAGTCTTCATTACTATATCCTTTATCCTTTCGGTTTGGTTATCTGCCACATCGCTAATCTCTGACATCTGCTCTGTAATTAATTCTACATTATTTTCTATTTTTTCAAAATGTCCTATTGTATCTTCTGTTAACTTCATTCCTTTTTTAACAAGCTGATAATTGCTATTACCGAATTTAGTCGAGAAAGCCTCGCTCATGATAATGGACGGGGATGAATCGGCTATTTTAATTTTTCGTCAATCTGAAAATTAAAATTGTTTTGTATATAATCCAGTTATTGAATACGAATCCCTTTTATGGTATAATAATATTAATAGTTGACACTAAAGGGGTTTTAGTCATGAATACCTATAAAAGTACAAGACATGCAAAATTTCTTTTAAATTATCATTTTATATGGATACCTAAGTACAGAAAGCAGATTTTAGATAACCCTCAAATTAAGCAATTAATCTTAGATACCATCAATGAATTAGCTGATAAACATAATTTTGAAGTATTAGCTACTGAGATAATGCCAGACCATATACACCTTTTTATATCAGCTTTGCCTAAATATTCTCCCAGTAAATTAATGAATATTATTAAAGGTACAACTGGGAGAAGAATATCAAAGCATTTTCCAGAGTTAAATATTAAGGGTTCTGTGTGGACTAGAGCTTATTTTGTAGCTACTGCTGGTAATGTAAGTTCTGAAACTATTCAACACTATGTTGAAAATCAAAGGTGATTAATATGCAATTGACTTATGTTCTAGAGTTGTTAAAACCAACCAAAAGAAAAGAGAATATATTCTTTGAAAATATTGCAGAAGTAGTTAAGAATCGTCAAAGCATTGCTAACAAACTTAAAGCAGGAAAAACTAAATTGAGCTCTGCTGACTTCAAAGAAATAAACCTCCCCTCGGCTGTTAAGAATCAAAATATCAGAGAAGTTAAAGCACTCTATAAAAGGTTTTTAAAATCTAATTCTGATAAAGAGAATCTAGAATTTAAAGATAATCAACCTATTTGCTATAATAATCAAAATTATAAAATTGATAATCATATAATCTCAATACCTCTCTATACTAGCAAATGCCAAAGATTTGCTTTTCCTGTTAAAGAGACTAATAGATTAAAGGAATTGCAAAATCATATTAAGAATAGCTGTAAATTAGGCAAAGCCAGCCTTTTCTATAAAAGAGGCAAATGGTACTTTGCTGTCACAATTAAAATAGACAATAAAAAAAGCACTAACTCTAATGTAATGGGAATTGATATAGGACTTCGTCAATTAGCTGTTGCTAGTATTAAAACTACTAAAGGTAAAGAGATTAATCGTCAATTCTATGATGGTAAAGAAGCAGGTTTCATTCGTAAAAAATATCGTTCATTAAGAAGAAAGTTAGGTAAATCTAAAAAGATTAAAGCTATTAAGAATATTAATGACAAAGAGCAGAGATGGATGAGAGATTTAAACCATAAAATTAGTAAACAACTTATTAATCTTGCTGTGCAAGAGCAAGTTGGCACTATAATTATGGAGAATCTAGAGAATATCCGTAATACTGCTCAAAGTCTTAATAGAGCAGATAGAAACCTTCATAGCTGGACTTTCTATCAACTTCAACAATTTATTGAGTATAAAGCTAAATTAACTGGGATTAAAGTGGAATATATTAATCC
This sequence comes from Candidatus Frackibacter sp. WG13, assembly GCF_900114655.1. Taxonomy (GTDB): domain Bacteria; phylum Bacillota; class Halanaerobiia; order Halobacteroidales; family Acetohalobiaceae; genus Frackibacter. Next base: position 138 of record NZ_FOTT01000021.1, on the reverse strand, counting down.
TAAATATACATCCCAGAGTTGTTCTAAATGTGGTGAAGTTAAGAAATCAAATCGTAAAGCTAATTTATATTCTTGTGTGTGTGGTAATAATATCCACGCTGATTTAAATGCAAGTAGAAATATAGCAAATAAATATTT